>JAHZIT010000013.1 GCA_022601275.1 Actinomycetes bacterium | reverse complement strand
TGGTGATAGCCGCGGTCAGCGTGGTTTTGCCGTGGTCAACGTGACCGATGGTCCCGATGTTGACGTGCGGCTTCGTCCGCTCGAACTTCGCCTTCGCCACTTCTGTGTCCTCCTGGACTGTGTCGGTGCTTCTTGTAAAGCAGAGTTGATCTTTGCAGTTGCTTATCTCCGCTGCGGAGACGGGTCAGGTTATTGCCCCGTCGCCTTCGCGATGATCTCCTTCGACACGTTCGCCGGAACTTCGGCGTACGAGTCGAACACCATGGAGTAGTTCGCCCGGCCCTGAGTCTTCGACCGCAGGTCTCCGACGTAGCCGAACATCTCCGACAGCGGCACAAGCGCCTTCACGACGCGGGCACCGCTGCGCTCCTCCATGGCCTGGATGTGACCACGGCGGGAGTTCAAGTCACCGATCACTTCACCCATGTAGTCCTCGGGCGTGATGACCTCGACGGCCATGATCGGTTCCAGAATGATGGGCTGGGCCTGGTTCGCGGCCTTCTTGAGCGCCTGCGAGCCGGCGACCTTGAACGCCATCTCCGACGAGTCGACCTCGTGGAACGCCCCGTCGAGAAGGGTGACCTTCACGTTCACCAGCGGGTATCCGGCCAGCACGCCGTACTGCATGGCGTCCTGGGCGCCGGCGTCCACCGACGGGATGTACTCGCGCGGGACGCGGCCGCCGGTGACCTTGTTCTCGAACTCGTAGGTGGCACCATCCTCGCCGCTGAACGGTTCCAGGGAGATGATTACCTTCGCGAACTGGCCCGAGCCACCCGTCTGCTTCTTGTGGGTGAATTCGACCTTGTCGACCTTGCGCTTGATGGTCTCCTTGTAGGCGACCTGAGGCTTACCGACGTTGGCCTCGACCTTGAACTCCCGGCGCATCCGGTCCACCAGGATGTCCAGGTGCAACTCGCCCATGCCGCCGATCACAGTCTGACCTGTCTCGGCATCCAGGTGCACCTTGAAGGTCGGATCCTCCTCGGCCAGCTTCTGGATCGACAGGCTGAGCTTCTCCTGGTCGCTCTTGGTCTTCGGTTCGATCGCCACCTCGATGACCGGATCGGGGAAGGTCATCGACTCGAGTACGACCTGGTTGCTCGCGTCGGACAGCGTGTCCCCGGTGGTTGTGTCCTTAAGGCCGATCACCGCATAGATGTGGCCCGCTGCCGCCGCGTCGACGGGGTTTTCCTTGTTCGAGTGCATCTGGAACAGCTTGCCCAGACGCTCCTTCTTGCCCTTGGTCGCGTTGACTACCTGCGAACCGGAGTCGACCTTGCCCGAGTACACGCGGACGTAGGTCAGCTTCCCGAAGAACGGGTGCGTGGCAACCTTGAAGGCCAACGCCGAAAACGGCTCGTCGGTCGACGGCGCGCGGGAAACCTCGACATCCTCCTTGCCGGGTGCGTGACCGACAGCGGCGGGCACATCCAACGGCGTGGGCAGGTAGTCGATCACCGCGTCAAGCATGGGCTGAACACCCTTGTTCTTGAACGCGCTTCCACAAAGAACCAGGTAGGCCTCGGAGTTGATGGTGAGCTTGCGCAGCGCACCCTTGATCTCCTCGGTGGACAGTTGCTCTCCACCGAAGTATTTCTCCAACAGCGAGTCATCGGTCTCGGCAACCGCCTCGAGCAGCTTGGTCCGGTACTCGTCGGCCTTGTCCTGCAGTTCAGCCGGGATCTCGATGGTCTCGTAAGTCTCGCCGAGTTTGGTCTCGCCGCGCCATACCTTGGCCACCATCTCGACCAGATCGATGATGCCCTCGAAGTCGCCCTCGGCGCCGATCGGCAGCTGGATCGGGATGACGTTGGCGCCCAACCGGTCTTCCATCGTCTGCACCGAGAAGTAGAAGTCGGCACCGATCTTGTCCATCTTGTTGACGAAGCAGATGCGCGGAACGTCGTACTTGTCGGCTTGTCGCCAGACCTGCTCGGACTGTGGCTCGACGCCTTCCTTGCCGTCGAACACGGCGACCGCGCCATCAAGCACCCGCAACGACCGCTCGACTTCCACGGTGAAGTCCACGTGCCCCGGGGTGTCGATGATGTTGATCTGGTGGCCGTCCCAGAAGCAGGTCGTCGCGGCCGAGGTGATGGTGATACCCCGTTCCTGCTCCTGCTCCATCCAGTCCATCGTCGCGGCGCCGTCGTGCACTTCACCGATCTTGTAGCTGATGCCGGTGTAGTAGAGGATGCGCTCGGTCGTCGTCGTCTTGCCGGCATCGATGTGCGCCATGATGCCGATGTTGCGGACCTTCGTGAGGTCGGTCAGCACGTCCTGTGCCACAGCTAGATTCCCACTCTTTCGCTTGCTAGTACGGGGTCTTCTTGCGCCTGCCGAGCACCTGCCCGGCGCGGATTCACCAGCGGTAGTGCGCGAAGGCCCTATTCGCCTCGGCCATCTTGTGGGTGTCCTCGCGCCGCTTGACGGCAGCACCCAGGCCATTGCTGGCGTCCATGATCTCGTTGGCCAGCCGCTCCACCATCGTCTTCTCGCGGCGGGCCTTGGAGAAGCCGACCAACCAGCGCAGCGCCAGCGTGGTCGAGCGCTCCGGTCGCACCTCTACGGGCACCTGGTAGGTGGCGCCGCCAACCCGGCGGCTGCGGACCTCGAGGGCGGGCTTGACGTTGTCGAGAGCACGCTTGAGGGTGACTACCGGATCGGTGCCGGTCTTGTCACGGGCCTGTTCGAGCGCACCGTAGACGATGCGTTCGGCCAGCGACTTCTTCCCATCCAGCAATACTTTGTTGACCAGCTGGGTGACCAGCTGGGACCCGTAGACCGGATCGTTGACCAACGGACGCTTAGGCGCGGGACCCTTGCGCGGCATCAGCTCTTCTCCTTCTTGGCGCCGTACTTGCTGCGCGCCTGCTTACGGGACTTGACACCCTGGGTGTCCAGTGAGCCGCGGATGATCTTGTAGCGCACGCCCGGGAGGTCCTTCACACGACCGCCACGCACCAGCACCATCGAGTGCTCCTGAAGGTTATGGCCTTCGCCGGGGATGTAGGCGGTGACTTCGACCTGGCTGGTGAGCTTGACGCGAGCGACCTTGCGAAGCGCGGAGTTCGGCTTCTTCGGGGTGGTCGTGTACACGCGGGTGCACACGCCACGGCGCTGCGGGCTGCCCTTGAGGGCCGCCGTCTTCACCTTGGCGATCTTGTCGCGGCGACCCTTGCGGACCAGCTGGTTGATGGTTGGCATGTACCGGCTTCCTGTGTAGCTCGTGCTGTGTTGCTCGTCTTGTGTCGCGTCATTCGGTCGTGCTTCTGAAGTTCTCGTGTCCTGAAGTTCTCGTATGCTGCAGTTTCGCCCCGCCCGGTTACCCCGGGGCCGGGCGTGTCGCACCAGCCGCCGAGGAAATATCGAGGCGGCGCCCGCACTTCCAAAGCATGGCGGACATGCGAAGTTGCCCGGCGTGCAGGCATGCTCGTGAATCGTAAGAGACACAAGCGCCTTATCTGCCAGGCACGATCGTCCACAATACCAGGGCGGACCGCGCCGCTCCAAACCCGCCGAGAAGCTCCCTGACGCGGCGTTCACGCAGGTCAACGCTATCCCCAGCGCGCCGTGGCCGCACTCACCGACTTCGAATGCCGCTGGCCAGCCTCATCACCATATCCGCGAACACCGCGTCGGTGTCGATACCGGACATCACCCCGGTCATCTCCAGCAGGACGAACCCGTGCATCGCAGACCAGAACTCCAACGCGGCGAAGAACGCCGCGTCGCTGTCCAGCCCGTATGCGGCCAGCACCGAGATCACCGGCGCAGCCGCGGCCCTGGTGGCCTCGGTGAATTCAGGGTCGTCACCGCCCAGCGGCATCCTGGTGAACGCGGAGTACCGACCAGGATGATGGTGGGCGTAGCTTCGATAGGCGCCGGCCATGACCATGACCGCGTCGTCGGGGGGACGGCCCTGCCCGACTGTGTTGAGCATGCCGATGATGTCGCCGACAACCCGCATCCGGACTGTCCGGCGCAGGTCATCGAGGCTGTGCACGTGGTTGTAGAGAGACGGCCCCTTGGTGCCCAGTTGATTGGCCAGTGCATTGATCGTCAGCGCATCCCAACCTTCGCGGTCGAGGAACGTCAGAGCTGCGTTGACGATGGACTCACGGCTCAGCCTCGCCGAACGCGGCGGCCGAGCTGCCATCTCGCCAGTCCCCTTCAGGTCGGTCAGGCAGCCCTTCGCAGGATCAGCCGGATCAGCGAAACTGTAGCCGCTCGCGGATGCTCAGTTCCGTTCAGCCGTGGCACCCGCCCCGTTCAGACTGCGCCGAGGGTGACGACTCGCGGGAGGCGCGCGCCGCAGACGCAGCCTGAACGTAGGCTGGGTTTGTCCATCCACCCGGGTCCATTGTCTTCGAACAGAATTGTCCTCAACCAGAATTGTTCTCAACCAGATAGGTGGCGACCAGAATGCCTGCAATCCCTCTGCAACTGATCGGCTGGGTCGGCGTTGCCGCGCTCTCGGCGACCCTCGGACTGACCGCATGCGGCTCCAGCGGACAGGACACTTCTGACCCGACGATGACGGCGGGAACGTCGGGCGCGCAGGTCGAGATCGGCAACACCATCAATTACGGCTCCTTCGGTACCACCGCCGACATCGATTGCGCAGACGGCAAGTCACTCAACATCGGCGGATCCAACAACACGCTGACGGTCAAAGGCAGATGCGCCAGCGTCAATGTCGGCGGCGCCGACAACACGCTCACCTTCGAACAGGTTGACAGCGAACTGTCCGTCGTCGGCCTGAACAACACGGTGACCTACCGCGAAGGTGAGCCGAAGATCAACGACACCGGCAGCAACAACACCATCACCAAGGGCTGAGCCAGGTCGGCGCCTCAGCGTGGGGCACTGGCGCCGTGGCGGCCCGCTCCCGCGGCGAATCGGGCCGCGCCCTCCAAGGATTCCGCAGCCACTTCGGCCATGCTGGCGAACTCGATGTCCATCGCGTCGGTCTCCGAGAGTCCCCACTGCGTCAGCACCGAGCGGCGGTCTGCGCGTAGACACTGCTGCGGCAACGCTGCGAGTTCAGCGGCGAGTTCTTCGGCCCGCGCCCGGGACTCGCCGGTGGGCACGACCCGAGTGGCCAGTCCCATGGCCAAAGCCTCGTCGGCGTCGACGCTGCGGCCGGTCAGGATGAGATCCATGGCGCGGCCGTGGCCGATCAGCCGTGGCAGTCGCACGGTGCCCCCGTCGATCAGCGGGACACCCCAGCGACGACAGAACACTCCCATGATCGCGTCCTGTTCGACCACGCGCAGATCACACCACAGCGCCAGTTCCAGACCACCGGCAACGGCGTGTCCGCTGACCGCGGCGATGACGGGCTTGGACAACGTCATTCGGCTAGGACCCATCGGGCCCGGCCCGTCCCGGTGCAACGGGTTGGCCTGCGGTGTGCCCAGGGCCTTGAGATCAGCTCCGGCGCAAAAGGTTCCGTTATCCCCCCACAGCACGGCCACCGACGCCGACTCGTCACGGTCGAACTCCTCGAATGCGGCGAACAATTCCATCGCGGCGGCACCGTTGACGGCGTTGCGGGCCTTGGGCCGGTTCATGATCACCGTGGTCACGGCACCGGCACGCTCCACCCGCACACCGCCGGCGTTTTCCCCGGTTGCTGAGCTACTGCCCGCCGTTGCTGATCCGCTCATGGCACCTCCGCAAGTTCCACACCATCGCGCCGCGCGACCAATTCGGCGGCGAAGTCTTCGTAGGCAGTCCGCAGCGCGGCACCCGGCCAGTCCTCGGGCAGCAGTTCGTCAGGAAGGACAGGGTCGGTCAGCAGGTGACGCACCATCGACGCGGCGATGATGAATCTGCCCGGAACATCGGCGCTCTCGGTCATTGCGGTCAACATTGCCTGCCCCGCGCTCGCCCACCCCGACAGATCCCATAGCCGTGCGGCCAGCTCAACGGGCGCCTCGTCGCGCGCTCGAAGCAGTCGGACCCGCTCGGAGACCGCATCACCAAGCTCGACAGCGACGTTGTCCGGCCGCATC
>JAHZIT010000127.1 GCA_022601275.1 Actinomycetes bacterium | reverse complement strand
GTCGACACCGTCGAATCCTTGCTGATGCGCTGTAACCGGTCGGCGTCCGCTGTCCGGTCGGTGACGTAGAGGGCATCGTCGGAGGGGTCGACGCACATGGCGCCGGCAGAGCCCAAACCGGACAATGCCGTCGTCGTCGGCGCTTGGTCAACCGTGGTCGGCTGCTCGATGCGCAGCAGCTTGCCGGCCATCGACTCGGGGTCCGAGGCCAGCGCAGGGTCGCCCGCATCGCCGGTCTGCACCACCAAGGTCGTCGGGCTGGTGAAGACCAGCGAGCCCCTGTTGCCGTCCTCGCCCTTGGGGATGCCGGTCAGGATCGGCTTGGGAACATCACCGTCAGCTATCCGGACGACACGATTGTCGGTCGGGGTGCTGATGTAGGCGTACATCAGCCGGTCTTGCGAGTAGGTCGGGGACAAGATGATGTCCATCAGTCCGCCGTCACCGCCCGGATCAACCGGGATCACCGTCTTGACGAACGGTTCGGCGCGGACCGACACCTGCTTGACCGCCCCGGTAGTGCGCTCGGCCACCAGGGCTGACTTGCTGTCGGGCAGCATGATCAGGCCGCTGGTGCTGCCCAGGCAACCTTGCATGACTCCAGGTGCCGGGCACTCCTTGGGAAACGGTTTCGCGGGCAGCGGAGGCGGCGGAGGCGGGGTGGACGTCGGCCCCGCCGCAAGCTTGGGTTGGGTGGTGAACGGCTGCGACTGCGCCGAATCGAACTGGGCGCAACCGGCGCCGCCAGTCAGCGCCGCGCCCAGCAGAACCACGACTGCCACTGACTGCCGACATTGACCCATGCAGGCCAGGTTACGGATTGTTGGGCAGTGCGCGCCACGCGCTCCCCGGCACAAACGGGCACAACGCGCCGAACCAGTTCCCCATTCGGGGGATGACTAGCACTTACCCTGACACCCGTGACGAGTCCCCATGACCCAGGCCCCTGGCAGCGGCCCGACGAATCGGGCGGTAAGCCGTCGTCGGCGAGCTTGGTGGACCCCGAGGATGACGTTCCCTCGACAAATTACGGTGGTGACTTCGAAACCACCGCCATCCCCCGCTACGACGCCGCCAAGTCCGAGAGCCCGAACCCGTTCGGACTGATCAGTGAACCTGAGCCGCTGCCTTACGTGCAGGCGGGCAGCGGTCTGGCTGCCGGCGCATACGGCGCCACAGCGGCCCCCGCCGAGGTTCCGGTCGGTGATGGCGACCGTCGCGGCGACCCCGACCGCAGAGGTACCCAGGACCTCGGTTTGCTGTTGCTGCGGGTCTCGGTCGGCGCCCTGCTCATCAGCCACGGCCTACAGAAGATGTTCGGCTGGTGGGGCGGCGAAGGCCTCAACGGCTTCCGTGAGTATCTGACCGCCGTGGGCTTCCGCCATGTCGACATCCTGAGCTACGTCGGTGCCGGCGGCCTTATCGCCGCCGGTGTGCTGCTGGTTCTTGGGCTGTTCACGCCGATCGCGGCGGCCGGCACGTTGGCCTACCTGGTCACGGCCATCTTGGCCGAGGTGATGGATGCCCATAACGACGCGCGGCTTTCGGCGTTCCTCACCGACGGGCACGAGTACGAAGTCGTCGTGCTGTTAGTGGTGGCGGCCATCATCCTGATCGGCCCCGGTCGGTACGGACTCGACGCCGGCCGCGGTTGGGCCCGTCGTCCGTTCATCGGATCGCTGGCCGCGCTGATCTTGGGCGCGGGCGCCGGCGTGGCGATATGGGTCCTGCTCAACGGCGCCAACCCGTTGGGGTAAAACGCGAGTTCGCCGCCGGCTGGCCGCGCTGAACAGGCGCAGCTCACCCCTGGCCGGACCGACCTGCACTCAACTGTAGGGGTTGGGCACGCGACCGTCGCTGGCCGATGTCAGCACCGGCAGCGTCGCGAACGTCACTGCCGGAAGTACCAGCTCCGTGCCGTCGTGGCGCCGTGCCCGAGCCCACGGCCGCCGGCCGAACCGCAGCCCGTCGATATCCTGCCAGCGGACCTTCTGGCTGCCCAGCAGGGTTCGTGCGGTCACGTTTTCGCGGTCCGCTGTCGTCCGGTACCGGATGATCGCCAGCGACAGCACCACCGGGATGATGAGCAATAGCGCGAACCAACCAGGCCCGGCCAGCACCAGCGACAACAGCCCGAACGTCAGAAGGGCGACGGCGAGATGCGCCATCGGTGAGATCCTGACGACGACCGGGGCCGACGCCGACGCTGAAGTGGAACCCATGCCGCCATCATTCCATCGTGCATCCGTTCGTGGGGGCCACGACGATTCGGGGCGAGGCTGGGGCCGGTGAATTTGACCTTTAGCCAGTTCGGCGGCTACCGTCGATTGCTATGCAGATCCCGGGATTGCTCGTTGGAGGCGCTTTGGCGCCGACATCGGTCGTAGTAATTGGGTTGCGCGTTGATGCCGCGCTAGCCCCGAGTCGGGTATAGCAACCACAGCATCGACGCGCAACCCTCGTACAGCCGCTGAGCTGACGGGGGTTTTTTCTTGCCCCAGCACCGATTTGAGACCCGAACACCGAATCACCCACGATTCGAATGAACCAGAGGAACCAGAGTGAGCGCACCGACCACGCGACCACCCGAGCAGTCGGCGGCGCCGGCGCACGGGAGTCACACCGCACCGGCAACCACTCCCGCCCAGCCGAAACGAGTCGCGCCCCATCAGATGACCGGAGCGCAGGCGGTGATTCGGGCGCTCGAGGAACTCGACGTCGACGTCATCTTCGGAATCCCGGGTGGCGCGGTCCTGCCGGTCTACGATCCGCTGTTCGACTCCCAGAAGCTGCGTCACGTCCTGGTCCGCCACGAGCAGGGTGGCGGCCATGCCGCCAGCGGTTACGCGCATGCCACCGGTCGGGTGGGGGTGTGCATGGCGACCTCCGGTCCAGGTGCCACCAACCTGGTGACCCCGTTGGCCGACGCTTACATGGACTCGATCCCGATGGTTGCGCTCACCGGGCAGGTCGGGCGTGCTCTGATCGGGACGGACGCCTTTCAGGAGGCCGACATCTCCGGCATCACGATGCCGATCACCAAGCACAACTTCCTGGTCCGTACCGGTGACGAGATCGCCCGCGTTATCGCCGAGGCTTTCCACATCGCGGCCAGCGGGCGGCCCGGACCGGTACTGGTCGACATCCCGAAGGACATACTGCAGGGGCAGTGCACATTCAGTTGGCCGCCGCAGTTCGAGTTGCCCGGTTACAAGCCCAACACCAAGCCGCACAATCGGCAGATCCGCGAGGCCGCCAAGCTCATCGGGCAGGCACGCAAGCCAGTGCTCTACGTCGGCGGCGGCGTCATCCGAGGCGAGGCCACCGGCCAGCTGCTCGATCTGGCCGAGCTGACCGGCATCCCGGTCGTGACCACGCTGATGGCTCGGGGGGCATTCCCCGACAGTCACCCCCAGAACCTGGGCATGCCCGGCATGCACGGGACTGTGGCCGCGGTAGCCGGGCTGCAGCGCAGCGACCTGCTGATCGCGCTGGGCACCCGCTTCGACGACCGGGTGACCGGCAAGCTGGACTCTTTCGCACCCGATGCGAAAGTCATCCACGCCGACATCGACCCCGCCGAGATCGGCAAGAACCGCCATGCAGACGTGCCCATCGTGGGTGACGTCAAGGCAGTCATCACCGACCTGATCGCGGCGTTGCGCCGCGAACGGACGGCGGCTCCGGAGCCGGAACGGCGCCATCAGGGCGAGGCCAGGCTGGACGGCTGGTGGGAGTACCTGCGCGACGTGCAGTCGAGGTATCCGCTGAGCTACGGGCCGCAGAGCGACGGCAGCCTGTCGCCGGAGTTCGTGATCGAGTCACTGGGCAGAATTGCGGGGCCCGACGCCCTCTATGTCGCCGGCGTGGGTCAGCACCAGATGTGGGCAGCGCAGTTCATCTCCTACGAGAACCCCAAGACCTGGATCAACTCCGGCGGGCTTGGCACCATGGGCTTCGCGGTCCCCGCGGCCATGGGCGCCAAGATGGGCCGTCCGGAGGCCGAGGTGTGGGCCATAGACGGCGACGGCTGCTTCCAGATGACCAACCAGGAGTTGGCCACCTGCGCGGTCGAGGGTGTGCCCATCAAGGTTGCTGTGATCAACAACGGCAACTTGGGCATGGTCCGCCAGTGGCAGACGCTGTTCTATGGAGAGCGGTACAGCCAAACGGACCTGTCCACCCACTCCCATCGCATCCCGGACTTCGTCAAGCTGGCCGAGGCGCTGGGGTGTGTCGGCTTGCGGTGCGAACGTGAAGAGGACGTGGCAGGAGTTATTGCCCAGGCCAGGGCTATCAATGATCGCCCCGTGGTGATCGACTTCATCGTCGGGGCAGACGCCCAGGTGTGGCCGATGGTTGCCGCGGGCACCAGCAACGATGAGATCCAAGCGGCGCAGGGAATTCGGCCACTGTTCGGCGATCCGGAGGAAGGACACGCATGAGCGGCCAAGGATCTCCGCGCACACACACGCTTTCGGTGCTCGTTGAGGACAAGCCCGGTGTGCTGGCGCGGGTGGCGGCGTTGTTCGCCCGGCGCGGCTACAACATCCAGTCGCTGGCTGTCGGGGCCACCGAGCAGAAGGACCTGTCCCGGATGACCATCGTGGTCGATGTTGAGGAGTCGCCACTGGAGCAGATCACCAAACAGCTCAACAAACTGATAAACGTGATCAAGATCGTCGAGCAGGACGACGACAACTCCGTCGCCCGCGAGCTCACGCTGATCAAGGTCCGGGCAGGGGCAACCACCCGAAGTCAGGTCATCGAGGCGGTGAACCTGTTCCGCGCCAAAGTCGTCGACGTCTCCAACGAATCGCTCACCGTTGAGGCCACCGGCACCCCGGAAAAGCTCGAGGCGCTCCTGCAAATTCTCGAACCCTACGGAATCCGGGAAATCGCCCAATCCGGGGTGGTATCGCTGTCCCGCGGGCCCCGCGGTATCGGCACGTCCAAGTAACAACCCTGAAAAGCAAAGAGAAGAAGGAAGATTAACGAAGATGGCAGTTGAGATGTTCTATGACGATGACGCGGACCTGTCGATCATCCAGGGTCGCAAGGTCGGCGTCATCGGCTATGGCAGCCAGGGGCACGCGCACTCGCTGAGCCTGCGTGACTCCGGCGTTCAGGTGAAGGTCGGTCTCAAGGAAGGCTCGAAGTCTCGGGAGAAGGTCACCGAGCAGGGGTTGGAAACCGACACGCCCGCAGCGGTGGCCAAATGGGCCGACGTGATCATGCTGCTGGCGCCCGACACCGCGCAAGCCGACATCTTCTCCAACGACATCGAACCCAACCTCAACGACGGCGACGCGCTGTTCTTCGGTCACGGCCTCAACATCCACTTCGATCTGATCAAGCCCCCGGCGACGGTGACGGTCGGCATGGTCGCGCCGAAGGGTCCGGGGCACCTGGTGCGCCGGCAGTTCGTCGACGGCAAGGGCGTGCCGTGCCTGATCGCCGTGGACCAAGATCCCAAGGGGGAGGGGCAGGCGCTCGCGCTGTCCTACGCCAAGGCCATCGGCGGCGCCCGGGCCGGCGTTATCAAGACCACCTTCAAGGACGAGACCGAAACCGATCTCTTCGGTGAGCAGGCCGTGTTGTGTGGCGGCACCGAGGAACTCGTCAAAACCGGCTTTGAGGTGATGGTCGAGGCCGGCTACGCGCCCGAGCTTGCGTACTTCGAGGTGCTGCACGAGCTCAAACTGATTGTCGATCTGATGTACGAGGGCGGCATCGCGCGGATGAACTACTCGGTGTCCGACACCGCGGAGTTCGGGGGCTATCTGTCGGGTCCCAGGGTCATTGACGCCGACACCAAGAAGCGGATGAAGCAGATCCTCGGCGACATTCAGGACGGCACCTTCGTCCAACGTCTGGTCGCCAACGTCGCAGGCGGTAACAAGGAACTCGAGAAGTTGCGCAAGGAGAACGCCGAGCACCCGATCGAGGTGACCGGCAAGAAGCTGCGCGATCTGATGAGCTGGGTGGACCGCCCGATCACCGAAACCGCCTAGCCCCCCCTTTGCGATTTCGGCGTGCTTATCTACGGTGAGCGCCGACAAACACGCCGAAATCGCGAACTCAGGCAGACAGTGGCGGCATCTCGGTGATGCCGAACTCTCGCCGCAGCACGGTGCGGGCAGCGTAGAAGCCGGCCATGCCGTGCACTCCGCCCCCCGGTGGGGTGGCCGACGAGCACAGGTAGGCCTTCGGTATCGGGGTCGACCACGGATTCCAGCGCAGCGCCGGGCCGGTGAGCGCACTGAACATGTTGTTGCCGCCGACGCCGATGTCGCCCCCGACGAGATTGGCGTTGTGGTCGGCAAGGTGCGCGGCAGGCACGCTGCGCACGCCGACGACCAGATCACGGAACCCGGGGGCGAAGCGCTCGAAGATGTTGGTCACTGTCTCCGCCATGTCCACCATGGAGCCCTGCGGAACATGGGCATAGGTCCACAGCGGCCGACGGCCCTGCGCGTCGATCCGGCCGGGGTCAGCTAGGTGGGGAAGCGCGCCGAGCACCATCGGCCACTCGGGATGACGGCCCTCGGCAATCTCCCGCTCGGCCAGCGCCATCATCGCTCGGTCACCGCCCAGGTGCAGGGTCGGGGTCTGCGCCAAACGCGAATCCCGCCACGGGACTTCCCCGGACAGAACGAAGTCGACCTTTGCGACGCCCGGCCCGTACCGATAGCGGTGGAGTGTGGCGGCATAGCGGGACGGCAACCTGTCGCCGTAGATGCGTAACAATGCGGTTGGCGCGGTGTCGTAGAGCACCACGCCGGAAGGCGGGCGGGCGACATCCTCGCCGAGCTCCAATGCCCCGCCATGGGACCTAAGATCGGCGAGCAGGGCGTCGGCGATGGCCTGCGAACCGCCGACGGGTATCGGCCAACCCACCGCATGCCCCAGCGTCGCCAGCATCAGACCCGCGCCCGCGGCCACCAGCGATGGCATGGGCGAGATCGTGTGTGCCGCAACGCCTGTGAATAGCGCACGGGAATCTTCACCTGCAAGAAGGCGCCACGCTGGGGTGCCCTGTGCAAGTAGGCGCGGCGCGACCCGCAGCGCCGCGGGGATACTCGGTGGCATCGAACGCTTGTCGCCAAGCAACAAGCCGACCACGCCGTCCCAGTCCGCCGACAACGGACCCAGCAGCCGCCGCCACGATGCGCCGTCGTCGAGTTCAGCGCACGTGCGCTCGATGTCGCGGTAACCGATCGCCGCGGGACGGTCCGTGAGGGGGTTTCCGTAGGAGGCCTCGGGTACCGCCAGCTTCACGCCCCGGGCGGCAAGATCAAACTCGGCGAAGAAGGGTGACGCGAGCGCCAGTGGGTGCACCGCCGAGCAGATATCGTGCGAGACGCCCGGAAACTCCGGATCAGGCAGGGTGCGCGCACCGCCTCCGGCCGTAGGCTGGGCCTCGACGACCCGTACCGAGAGGCCCGCCCTCGCGCAGATGACAGCGGCGGCTAAGCCATTGGGCCCGCTGCCGACAACAGTGATGTCCACCGGTGCTATTCTGCTCCCCACCACCGGGCAAGATTCTCCCGCCCACCACAGGGCAAGATCTCCCGCCCATTACCCGGCCAGGGCGGCCCATTAGGCTGTCCCGCGTGAGTTTGCCTGTTGTAGTAATCGCCGACAAGCTGGCCCAATCGACCGTGGAAGCTCTGGGCGACCAGGTCGAAGTCCGATGGGTTGATGGTCCTGACCGGGAGAAGCTGCTGGCAGCGGTCGTCGATGCGGACGCGCTGCTGGTGCGCTCGGCCACCACTGTGGACGCCGAAGTCCTTGCCGCAGCACCCAAGCTCAAGATCGTCGCTCGCGCGGGGGTCGGCCTGGACAACGTCGACGTCGACGCCGCCACCGCCCGGGGCGTCCTCGTGGTCAACGCCCCGACTTCGAACATCCACAGCGCCGCCGAGCACGCGCTGGCGCTGCTGCTGTCGGCGGCGCGCCAAATTCCGGCCGCCGATGCCACGCTGCGAGCCCGCACCTGGAAGCGGTCGTCGTTCTCCGGCACCGAAATCTTCGGAAAGACCGTCGGGGTGGTCGGACTAGGCCGCATCGGTCAGCTGGTGGCGCAACGGCTTGCAGCTTTCGGCGCGCACGTCACCGCTTACGACCCGTATGTGTCACACGCGCGCGCCGCGCAGCTGGGCATCGAGCTGTTGACGCTCGATGAACTCCTCGGGCGCGCTGACTTCATCTCCGTCCACCTGCCCAAGACCCAGGAGACGGCGGGTCTGATCGGCAAGGATGCACTGGCCAAAACCAAGCCTGGCGTCATCATCGTCAACGCAGCTCGCGGCGGTCTGATCGACGAAGGCGCGCTGTCCGAAGCCATCGCCAGCGGTCACGTACGCGGTGCCGGACTGGACGTGTTCTCCACCGAGCCGTGCACCGATAGTCCGCTGTTCGGGCTGCCGGAAGTGGTGGTCACACCGCACCTGGGCGCCTCCACCGCCGAGGCTCAAGCCCGTGCGGGCACCGATGTCGCCGCCAGTGTGAAGCTTGCGCTGGCCGGGGAGTTCGTACCGGATGCGGTCAACGTCGGCGGCGGCGTCGTCGGCGAAGAAGTGGCCCCCTGGCTGGACCTGGTGCGCAAGCTGGGCCTCCTGGTGGGGGTGCTGTCCAGTGAGCCGCCCGTGTCGCTGTCGGTCCGAGTGGAGGGTGAGCTGGCTTCCGGCGGACCCGGAGAAGTCGACATCCTGCGACTCTCCGCACTGCGCGGCCTGTTCTCGGCGGTGATCGACGAACAGGTCACCTTCGTCAACGCGCCGGCGCTGGCAGCCGAGCGGGGAGTGGAGGCGTCGATCACCACCGCCTCGGAGAGCCCGAACCACCGCAGCATGGTCGACGTGCGCGCGGTAGGAGGTGATGGATCCACGGTGAATGTCGCGGGCACGCTGACCGGACCACAGCTCACCGAGAAGATCGTTCAGATCAACGGCCGAAACCTAGAACTGCGCGCCGAGGGCGTGAACCTGATCATCAACTACGACGACCAGCCCGGCGCGCTGGGCAAGATCGGCACGCTGCTGGGGTCCGCAGGGGCCAACATCCTTGCCGCGCAACTCAGTCAGGACGCTGATGGCGAAGGTGCGACGATCATGCTGCGGCTGGACCGTCAGGTTCCCGCCGACGTCCTGTCGGCCATCGGTCGTGACGTCAACGCGGCCACGCTGGAAGTTGTCGATCTAGCGTGACTTCCCCAATGAAATTGGCGGTGATCGCCGGCGACGGCATCGGCCCGGAAGTCATCGGCGAGGCGCTCAAGGTACTTGACGCGGTGCTGCCCGGGGTGCAGAAAACCGAGTACCAGCTCGGCGCCCGGCAATACCATGCGACCGGCGAGGTCCTGCCTGACTCGGTGCTCGCCGAACTGAACGGGCATGACGCGATTCTGCTCGGAGCGATCGGAGATCCGTCGGTACCCAGCGGACTGCTCGAACGCGGTCTGTTGCTGCGCGTCCGGTTCGAGCTGGACCATCACATCAATCTCCGGCCGAGTCGGCTCTACCCCGGCGTGCAGAGCCCGCTGGCCGGAAACCCCGAGATCGACTTCGTGGTGGTCCGGGAGGGCACCGAGGGGCCTTACACCGGGAACGGCGGCGCAATCCGCGTCGACACGCCGCACGAGGTCGCCACCGAGGTGAGCGTCAACACCGCGTTCGGGGTCCGTCGGGTCGTGCAAGACGCGTTCGGCCGAGCGCAACAGCGGCGCAAGCATCTGACCCTGGTGCACAAGAACAACGTGCTCGCCTACGCCGGGTCGCTGTGGTGGCGCACCGTGCAGTCGGTGGCGCCCGAATACCCTGAAGTCGACGTGGCTTACATGCACGTCGACGCCGCGACGATCCATCTGGTTACCGACCCGGGTCGATTCGACGTGATCGTCACCGACAACCTCTTCGGCGACATCATCACCGATCTGGCAGCCGCGGTGTGCGGTGGCATCGGGCTGGCGGCCAGCGGCAACATCGATGCCACGCACGCGCATCCGCCGATGTTCGAGCCTGTGCACGGTAGCGCGCCCGACATCGCGGGCCAAGGTATCGCTGACCCCACGGCAGCCATCATGTCGGTGGCGCTGCTGCTGGCGCACAAGGGCGAGCTTCGCGCGGCGGAGCGCGTCGACGGAGCCGTCGAGGATCATCTCGCGACGCGAGGTGACGCGCCACTGTCGACATCCGCTGTGGGCGAGCGGATTCTGGGCAAACTCTAGGCATCGCGGGAGGCCAGTGGGGCGGGTGGCTAGCGGGGGCGCGACCTGGGCACCGGCACCGTGGGAATAGCCATCAACGGGAACAGCGCGCACACCGCGAAGGCAGCCGGATAGCCGACGATGCCGATCAGACCGCCGAACAACGGCGGCACGATACCGGCGGTGAACAACTGGCTGGTGTTCTGCGTGCCCAGTGCCCGACCGCTCCAGAACGGCCCGGCGATCTCGGCGATCGCAGTGAAGGCCAACCCGTTGTCGGACACCGTGATCACGGATGCAGCCATCATCAACGCGATGCTCACTGGAGAGTCGAGCCAATCGCTGAGTGCCAGTAGTGCCATCGACCCGGCAGCGGCGAACGCGATGGTCCGGATCGGTCTCAGCCGAGCATCTAGTACATCGTGGGAACGCGTGAGGACGAAGTCCGACCAGCGTCCCGCGGCGATCCGGCCACCGGCTCCGAGAAGCTGGGAGAACATCACCAAAAGGCCCGCCGACTCCGGTGACCAACCGTGTTCGCTGATGAGCCATACCAGGGTGAACGTCCACACCAGAACCTGGGGCACGACGAGCAGCACCGAAGCGAGATGGATGCGAAACAACAGGCGGGAGTTACGATATGGGTTGGCGAGGTCGGACTCTGGGGCCTGCGCGCGGGGGAGGCGCGGCGGATCGACCACGGCCACCGCACATATCAGCGCCGACACCAGACACACGATCGCGGGAAAAAGTAGCGCCGCCGAGACCCCGTGGTGCTCGGCCACCCGCGGGATGACCAGTGCGCCGACGCCCACCCCCAGCGGTTGGGCGGTCTGCCGGATGCCCATGACAAGTCCACGTTGCTCTGCAGCGAACCATCCGACGACCAATCGCCCGCTTGCGGTGTTGCTGCTCGCGGCAGCCATTCCGCCGAGAAACAGAAATGCGCTCACTGCGATCAGGGACTGCACGGATGCGGCGGCAAAAGCAGCCGCAGCGGTGAGCAGTGAGCCCAGCGTCAACACGAACCGCTCACCCACGCGGTCGACGACGTACCCCCAGGCGATGAGCGTCACCACCATGCCCAGGCTGGGCATGGCCGAGATCAGCGCGGCCTGGGCCAGGTCGAGCCCGCGCTCGCTGTTCAGGGCCGGGATGAGAAAAGCCACACCGTTGATGAATACGTTCGCACACAGCGTCGCCGACAACGCGATCACCAGCATCGACCAGCGCCTGACGTGGCTAATGGGCGAGACGGGCACGGCGCCATCGTCGCACAGACATCTCATAGCGCTGAACTGCAATCTCATT
>JAHZIT010000126.1 GCA_022601275.1 Actinomycetes bacterium | reverse complement strand
GCCGGCATCCCCTGTAACCCCGCTGCCGGCCTCGGCGGTAGCCCCCGCGTTCTCCGCAACGTCGACAGTCCCGCCGCTCAGTTGCGCGATTCGCGCGTAGGCCTCGTCGCGGAACCCGACTCGGTCTACCAGGCCGGCGCTCAGCGCTTCGCCACGCAGCAGCGGCGCCCTGTCGGCCAGCGCGTCCAGCGCCGCCGCCTCGATACCGCGTGAGGCCGCCACCGCCCGCCACACCTGTGCGTGCAGGCTCTCCACCAGCCGGGAATCGGCCTGGCGATGCGCGTCTGTGTAGCTGTCCTCGGTGAACACGTTGGCCGCCGACTTGTACTCGCCCCGCGCGATGAACTGCGCCTGCACCCCAACCTTGGCCAGGGCGTCGCGCAGGAACAGCGCGTTGGTGGCGAACCCGACCAAACCGACGGTCCCTGAGGGCTGCATCCACACCTCGCCGAAAGCGGAGGCCAGATAGTAGGACAGCGTGCCCGGATACGTCTCGGCCCAGGCCACTGATGGCTTGTGAGCCGAGAAGGCCTCGATAGCTTCACGCAGTTCCTGAACCGGCCCGGGTGAGGCCGACGGCAGCTGGATCCGGGCAATGAGACCCGCGACCCGCGAATCCTCGGCGGCGCGATGGATTGCCTCAACCGCCTCCCGGAGCAACAGTGGCTTACCCGCAGCATTCATCAACGCGAGGGGATCGAAACCACTGGTCTCCGAAGGTGCCGCCTGGAGATCGAGCTCCAGAATGCAACCGTTGGGAATGCCGTGGTGCCGGGCCGTGTCCACCTTGCGAGCAAGTGCCCGTAGATCGTCGGCACCGGGAACGGCGGGCAAGAAAGTGAACATGCGTTTCAGCCTACCGACGCACCCGCCTCAACTGCCCGGTCGCCGTCTGGTCGCGGGCAGGGTGCAATCGCCGTGTGTCAGCGACCGACGAACCGCTGGTACTGCGGACAGTAGACGCCCACCGACGTCCTCATCAGGCCGATCGCCTGGTCACGCTCCAGGTTGTTGCTCTCCAAGGTGCTCACCACGCCGCGAATCGCCGGCACCGGATTGGGGTTGCCGGTCACGGCTTTCGTGAGCATGCCGCAGACCTGGCTTCCCACCTCGGGCAGATCGATATCGGGCGCCATTTCAATTCCCAGCGAATTCACCGCTTCGATGAACACCTCGTCGGCGGTCTCGGCCTGTGCGGGCACTGCGCCGGCGACCATCCAGAAGCCAGCGGCGACCATCGCGGCGGGGACTGCACGTCGGCGACGGTTCATGGGCTTCTCCTAAGTATCGACACGCACAGTGTAAATAGAGGAACGGTAAACAGCGGAACGCACAACTATTACCTCAGTCTAATCGCGCCGCCAGTCGGCGGCGTTACTCCCGCCGCGACGCGGGGACCGGCCGAGACATCAAGCTCGCGGGTCGCCACATCAGATCTCGGTGGCGGTACCGCCTGCGGAATTGATCTTCTCCCGCGCGCTACCGCTGAACTTGTTGGCGGTGACGTCGACCTTGACGGTCAGCTTTCCGTCGCCGAGGACTTTCACCAATGAGTTCTTGCGCACCGCGCCGGCAGCCACCAACTCGTCGACACCGACAGCGCCGCCCTTGGGGAACAGTTTGTTGATGTCGCCGACATTGACGACCTCGTACTCGGTGCGGAATCGGTTCTTGAACCCCTTGAGCTTCGGCAGCCGCATGTGAATCGGCATCTGGCCGCCCTCGAACGTCGCGGGGACATTCTTGCGCGCCTTGGTGCCCTTTGTGCCGCGGCCGGCGGTCTTGCCCTTGGAGCCGTCACCGCGACCCACCCGGGTCTTGGCTTTCTTCTCGCCCGGGGCGGGACGCAGATCGTGCAACTTGATCGTCATGCCTTTGCCTTTCGCTCTTCGCGCGAGCTCTCAGCGCCACCGACCGACTCAACCGTCACCAGATGGTGGACGGTCTTGATCAGTCCACGGGTTTGGGAGTTGTCCTCCCGGACCACGGACTGGCGAATCTTGCGCAGACCGAGAGTGCGCAGAGACTCCCGTTGTTTCCAGCGCGCACCGATGGTGCTGCGCACCTGGGTGATCTTGAGTTCTGCCATGGTGGTTACGCCGTTCCCTCACGCGCCGCACCGGTGGCCAGAGCGGCCGCCTCACGGCGGGCCCGGAGCATCCGTGCAGGCGCTACGTCTTCGATCGGCAGGCCGCGGCGGGCCGCGACCTCTTCGGGAGGCTGCAGGAGTTTCAGCGCCGCAACGGTCGCGTGCACGACGTTGATCGCGTTGTCACTACCGAGCGACTTTGCCAGGATGTCGTGGATGCCGGCGCATTCCAGCACCGCACGAGCGGCGCCGCCGGCGATCACACCGGTACCCGGGCTGGCAGGGCGCAGCATCACGACGCCGGCTGCGGCTTCCCCCTGCACCGGATGCACGATGGTGCCACCGATGAGCGGAACCCGGAAGAATCCCTTGCGCGCCTCTTCCACACCCTTGGAGATCGCAGCGGGAACCTCTTTGGCCTTGCCGTATCCGACACCGACCATGCCGGCGCCGTCGCCGACGATCACCAACGCGGTGAAGCTGAATCGACGGCCACCCTTGACTACCTTGGACACTCGGTTGATAGCGACAACGCGTTCGATGTAGTTGTTCTTGTCGCCACCGTCGCGACCGCCACGGCCACCACGATCGTCACGGCGGCCACCGGAGCGACCTCCTCTGCCGTCACGACCTTCTGCGCTCGAAGGCCCGCCGGCTCCAACAGCCTGCTCGGCCATCATGCAATCCTCTCAGTCTTCATCATCAGGGTCATCAGAACTTCAGCCCGCCTTCGCGAGCGGCGTCGGCCAGGGCCGCGATACGTCCACCGTAGGCATATCCACCGCGGTCGAACACGACCTCGTCAATACCCGCGGACTTCCCGCGCTCGGCGATGAGCTGTCCGACCCGGGCGCTGTGGGCCTTCTTGTCCCCGTCGAGCGCACGCACGTCGGCTTCGATCGAGGAAGCCGCGGCCAGCGTGACACCTTCGAGATCGTCTACCAACTGTACGTGGATGTGCCGCGCCGAGCGGTTGACCACCAGACGAGGCCGCTCGGCGGTGCCGGAGACCTTCTTACGCAGCCGTGCGTGCCGACGCAGGCGCGCTGTGCGTCGCGTCTCGGAGATGTTCTGCCCCACCGGTTTGCGCGCGGCGCCTTTGGTACCCGCGATGTCTTTGGTAGCCATTTACTTACCCGTCTTTCCGACCTTGCGACGGATCTGCTCACCCTCGTAGCGAACGCCCTTGCCCTTGTAGGGGTCCGGGCGGCGCAGGCGACGGATGTTCGACGAGATCTGTCCGACCTTCTGCTTGTCGATACCTGAGACCGAGAACTTGGTGGGTGTCTCCACCGCGAAGGTGATGCCCTCCGGGGCTTCGACCACCACGGGGTGGCTGTAGCCCAGGGCGAACTCCAGCTTGTTCCCCTTGGCCACGACGCGATAGCCGACGCCGAAGATCTCCATCTTCGTGGTGTACCCCTCGGTCACACCGGTGATGAGATTGGCCACCAGTGTCCTCGAGAGCCCATGCAGCGAACGATTGCGCCGCTCGTCGTCGGGACGGGCCACCACGACAGCGCCATCGTCATTGCGTGACAACGAGATCGGCTCGGCCACCGCCAGTTCCAGCGTGCCCTTGGGACCCTTGACGGACAATTTCTGACCGTCGATGGTCACGTCGACACCCGACGGAACCGCCACGGGCTGCTTTCCAATACGCGACATTGACTGCTCCTCCCCGCTACCAGACGTACGCGAGGACTTCGCCGCCCACGCCCTGTCGTGATGCCTGCCGATCGGTGAGCAGACCCGATGACGTGGAGATGATCGCCACGCCGAGGCCACCCAGCACCCGCGGCAGATTGGTGGACTTCGCGTACACGCGCAGACCCGGCTTCGACACCCGGCGAAGCCCGGCGATGCTGCGCTCCCGGCTCGAGCCGTACTTGAGTTGCACCACCAGCGATTTGCCCACGCGGGCATCCTCGGTGTGGAAATCGGTGATGTAGCCCTCCGCCTTGAGAATCTCGGCCATGTTGGCCTTGATCTTGCTGTGCGGCAGGGTCACTTCTTCGTGGTACGCCGAATTGGCGTTGCGCAGACGGGTGAGGAAGTCTGCGATCGGATCCGTCATGGTCATGACAGCCGGTTCACCTTTCTCGCGGCGGTTCCTCCTTGATGAATTTCACCGAGGTCGTTGAGGCCTACCGCAACCTGTTATTTGAGTTTGAAATTGTTAATGAACGACGGCGCCAGGCGCTCTTCGCGCGCGCCCCGCGATCACCAGCTGGACTTCTGCACACCGGGCAGCTCGCCGGCGTGCGCCATCTCCCGAAGACATATGCGGCAGAGACCGAACTTGCGATACACCGCATGCGGACGACCGCACTTGTTGCAGCGCGTGTAACCACGCACCTTGAACTTGGGCTTCTTGTTGGCCTTGTTGACCAGAGCCTTCTTTGCCATCTGCTCAGTTCTCCTTGAACGGGAAGCCCAGGGCTCGCAACAGCGCCCGTCCTTCGTCGTCGTTTGTCGCCGAAGTGACGACGCTGATGTCCATCCCGCGGGGCCGATCGATGTCGTCGATGTTGATCTCATGGAACATCGACTGTTCGGTCAGCCCGAAGGTGTAGTTGCCGGTGCCGTCGAACTGCTTGGGGCTCAGGCCGCGGAAGTCGCGGATACGCGGCAGTGCGATCGAGGTCAACCGGTCGAGGAATTCCCACATCCGGTCGCCGCGCATAGTAACCCGGGCACCGATCGGCATGCCCTCGCGCAACTTGAACTGCGCGATCGACTTGCGGGCCTTGCGAATCTCCGGCTTCTGGCCAGTGATCAGTGCCAGATCGTTGACTGCGCCGTTGATCAGCTTCGCGTCTCGGGCGGCGTCACCGACACCCATGTTGACGACGACTTTGACCACGCTGGGGATCTGCATGACATTGGCGTAGCCGAACTCCTTCTGCAGTGACTCGCGGATCTCCTCGCGGTAGCGCTGCTTCAGGCGCGGCAGGGTCTTCTCAGTGTTTTCGACGGTGGTCATTTCACAGATCCTTGCCGTTGCTCTTGGCGATCCGGACGTTCTTGCCGGTCTCGTCGTCCTTGCGGTAGCCGACGCGGCTGGGGTTTCCATCGGAATCGATCACCATCACGTTGCTCACCGCGATCGGCGCCTCCTGGGTCACGATGCCGCCGGAAGACGCACCGCGCTCCGTACGTGACTCAGGGGTGTGCTTCTTGATTCGGTTGACACCCTCAACGAGTACCTTGTTGCGTTCCGGGTAGGCCAGCAGCACCTTGCCCTTGGCGCCCTTGTCCTTGCCCGAGATCACCAGCACCGTGTCACCCTTACGGACCTTCATCTACAACACCTCCGGAGCAAGTGAAACGATCTTCATGAAGCGCTTCTCACGCAGTTCGCGACCGACCGGCCCGAAGATGCGGGTGCCGCGCGGGTCGTTGTCGGGCTTGATGATGACGGCGGCGTTCTCGTCGAACTTGATGTAGCTGCCGTCGGCGCGGCGGCGCTCTTTGACGGTGCGCACGATGACGGCCTTGACCACATCGCCACGCTTGACATTGCCGCCGGGGATTGCGTCCTTGACGGTCGCCACGATGACATCACCGATGCCGGCGTAGCGCCGCCCAGAGCCGCCGAGTACGCGAATGCACAAGATCTCCTTGGCGCCCGTGTTGTCGGCGACCTTTACCCGCGATTCCTGCTGAATCACTAGATCTCCTCGACCTGGTTACTGTATGCACGGCAGATGCCGACCTGACGTGCGCGGTCTTTGTCGTTAATTCTTGGTCATTAGTTCCAGTCACCCAGAGGCACGCGGGGCTGACTTCTCGATGAGCGCTTTCGCGAAGAAATACACCACAAATCAGCCGAGGTCTGCCCAGGGCAACCCCTACATACTAGGTGAGCTCAGGGAATGCTCCAAATCGCTGCCACCCGGCGACTTCGGCGTGATTGTCGTCGCTCACCGCAGACGAGCACGCCGAAATCACCCGTCAGCGACACAGCGGAAGCCGATGTGCGTCGTTGCACTGTCCTGCGACTGCGGCGACCGGGCGGCCGGCCGGTACCGGTGGCAATATTCCGGGGCACACAGGTGCGAGCCCCCTTTCAACGCCTGGCTGACCCGCGGGTCCGCCGGCGGCGGACCGCAACACGGCCGCTCTGGATCACCCGCGCGAGCACCTCCCGCCCGACCCGCGCGGGCATCCCCCGCCCGACCCGCGCGAGCATCTCCGGCCCGACCCGCGCGAGCATCCCCCGCCCGACCCACCCGGGCATCCCCCGCCCGACCCACCCGGTGGTGGCCGGTGAAGCGGGTCGTCGTCCACTCCCACACGTTGCCGATCATGTCGACCAGCCCGAACGCGTTCGGCGGGAACGAACCCACCGGCGAGGTGCCCACCCACCCCAGCGCACCGTCGTTGCGGTAGGGAAACCTGCCCTGCCAGGTGTTGGCCATGAGTTGTCCACCGGGAACGGGATCCTCGCCCCAGGGATAGGTCGCCGCCGAACCGCCGCGCGCGGCGAACTCCCACTCCGCTTCGCTCGGCAGTCGCCGACCGGCCCAGTCGGCATAGGCCACGGCATCGGCGAAACACACTTGCACCACTGGGTGCTGGGACTTGCCCTCGATAGAGCTGTTCGGTCCGAACGGTTGACGCCAGTTCGCGCCCGGCGTCCAGGCCCACCACTGCTGCCAGTCACGCAGGTCGACGGCGCCGCTCGTCTCTCGAAAAACCAGCGCCCCGGGCACCAGATCCTCGGGCGCCGCGCCGGGGAACAGCGCAGGGTCGGGCGCCGTCTCAGCGATGGTGCGGTAATCGGTCTGAGCCACGAACTCGCCGAACTGTGCGTTAGTCACCGGGTGCCGCTCCACAGCGAACGGCGCAACGGTGACGGTGTGCACGGGAGTCTCTTCCGGGTAGAACTGCGTCGATCCCATCCGAAACGCCCCGCCCTCCAATTCGACGAGGTCGGTGAGCATGAGGTTCAGGGTAGGCCGATTCCGTCCCCGCCGGAAAGCACCCTCAGTCCTGGGCGAAGGCGTGAGCGAAATCAGTCCTGGGCGAAGGCTTGAGCGAAATCCCGCTCCAGATCACGGTACGGGGCGCCGGACACGTCGACCCTCACCTCCGCGATCGTGCCGCCCGAGAACGGGAACGGCGCCTGATAGGCGCGCGAAACCGCTTGCCCGACATTGCGGCCCACGCTGATGCCGCCGCCGGCCAGGCCGAAAATGAAGGGGTGTGCCTTCACGTCCGGCAAAGTCGCGACCGCAGCGTCGTTCACGTAGAGCGTCACGTCGCCCACTGGGGTATGACTGCCCGCGACCGTTCCGGTGCGCGCATAGCCCACACCGAGAACCTGGTTGCCCAGCCGCAGCCGCTTCCGGGCGGAGACTCGTTGCTCCTCCTCGCCAAAGAAGTTGTAAACGAATTGCAGACGACCGTCATCGACGTACAACACATATCCGCCGTGACCGGCACCCTGCTTCAACAACACACCGGAAACATCCCGACTGGTTACATCGACCTCGGCCAGCACCGAGAACGAACGGCCCCTGATGTCCACGCAGCCGCCCACCGCGACCGGTGCGGCGTGCGGGTAGTAGACGTATGAGGAACGTTCGCCGACCAGTGACGGGCGGGTGCGCACGGCCATCTCCAAGAAGTTCAGGTCGGACAGCGGAAAACCGTTGTACTTCTGGGCTTCGGAGAACCACAGCGCCTGCAACTCGGCCAGCTTGTCGGGATGTTCGGCTGCCAGGTCGTGGCATTGACTGCGGTCGGAGTCGATGTGGTAAAGCTCCCAACGGTCCTGATCGAAGTGTGACCAGCCCGACGGGGCGGCCGCGTGGACGGCGTTGGCAAACCAGCCCCGGTGCCAGATTCCCCGGGTTCCCAACATGGTATAGAACTGCGTTTCCTTGCCGGTGGGCGCATTCGGATCGTCAAGGGCCACTTTGAAACTGACACCGTCCAACGGCTTTTGCACGACTCCCTTCACGGTGGCCGGCGGCACGATTTTCAACAGATCGTAGACGGTCGGGCTGATATCGCACACGCTGGTGTAGTTGTCCCGGATTTCACCGCGCGCGGCGATGCCGTCGGGCCATGAAATGATCGCGGCGTCTGCGATTCCGCCCTCGTGCGAGGCGTACCGTTTATAGAGCTTGTAGGGGGTGTTGAACGCCATCGCCCAGCCGATCGGATAAAGGCAGTAGGTTGTGGGACCGCCCAACTCGTCGAAGAATCGCATGCTCTCCTCGACGGTGTCGATGTATCCGTTGAAGAATTTCCCCTCGTTGACCGACCCGTTGGGCCCACCCTCTCCGCTGGCACCGTTGTCGCTGATCACCACGATGACGGTGTTGTCGAGCTGTCCGGATTCTTCGAGATAGTCCAGAATCCGGCCGATCTGAGCATCGGTGTAGGACAGGAAACCGGCGAAGACCTCGGCCATCCGGGCGAAAAGCCGCTTCTCCTCGTCGTTCAGCGAATCCCACGGCCGCACGGTGTCCTGTTCAGGCCAGTCCTGCCCCTGCGGACCCTTGGCGTCCTGATACGGATTGACCGGCGAGAGTTCGGTTTCCGGTGGAACAATGCCCATCCGCTTCTGATTCTCGATGACGACGTCCCGGTAGCGCTCGTAGCCCATGTCGAATTTCCCGGCGTAGCGGTCAGACCACTCCTTGGACACATGGTGGGGGGCGTGACCGGCCCCCGGACACACGTAGGAGAACCACGGCTTGTCGGGGGCGATCGTGGTTGAATCGCGGATGAATTCGATTGCCTTGTCAGCCATATCCTTGGAGAAGTGATAACCCTCCTCCGGAGTGGCGGGTGCCTCCACAGGGTGGCCGTCGTAGATGAGCTCGGGATACCACTGATCAGTCTCGCCTCCCATGAAGCCGTAGAACCGATCGAATCCGCGGGACAACGGCCAGTTGCGGCGTGACGCAGCCAGGTTGGACTCCTCCAGCGGCGTCAGGTGCCACTTGCCCACGCAGGAGGTGCTGTAGCCCTGCTCGGCCAGCACTTCGGAAATCAAGGCGGTGTCGTTGGGGATGCGCCCGTTGATGCCGGGGAAACCCTCGGTGAATTCTTCGACGACGGCCATCCCCACCGTCGTGGCGTTGCGACCGGTCAGCAGCGATGCCCTGGTCGGAGAGCACAGCGCAGTGGTGTGGAATTGCGAAAGCCGCACGCCACGTTCGGCGATCCTGCTCATCGCGGGCATCTCGACGAGCCCGCCGAAGCAATCCCAGGTCGCGATGCCGACGTCGTCCCACACCAGGTAAAGCACGTTGGGCGCGTCCGGCTGGGCCTTCGGAGCTGCGTAGGGTCCCCAGTCGGGTTCCGAGTCGCGTATGTCGAGCTCAATCTTGCCGTTGAATTCACTTGTCATGGCAGCCTCGCCTCCATCGTGGTGATCGGTACACGATTCGCCCGGAGATTACACCCGGCGGGCGCGATTGGCGCCGGTATCGGGGTCGGCAGCCTGGAACCGGTTGTCCGGCTATGGCTCAACCCACCGTTGATAGAGCAGCCAATGAGGCGAAATACCAGCGCCCCCGCCGCCGAGAGGCGTACGGGGGCGCTGGTTACGGCTCAGAGAAACGCGGGCTTACTTCGCCTTTTCCAGAATCTCCACGAGGCGCCAGCGCTTCGTCGCAGACAGGGGCCGGGTCTCCATCAGCGAAACACGGTCGCCGACACCGGCATCGCCGTTCTCGTCATGGGCCTTGACCTTGGTGGTGGTTCGGATGATCTTGCCGTAGAGCGGGTGGCTCTTACGGTTCTCCAGTTCAACCACGATGGTCTTCTGCATCTTGTCGCTGACCACGTATCCGATCGCGGTCTTGCGGCGACCGCGAACCTCCTCGTTCCGAGGGGTCCGCTTGGGTCCAGGCTGGTGACCTTTTTGTGAACTAACTTCAGCCATTACGAATCCTCACCTCCGGGTCCGGCGGCCAGACCCAATTCACGTTCGCGGAGCACGGTGTAGACGCGCGCGATCTCCCGCCGCACGATGCGCAGCCGGCGGTTGTTGGTAAGCTGCCCGGTCGCCATCTGGAAGCGCAGATTGAACAGCTCTTCCTTCGACTCGCGAAGCTTGTCGGTCAGTTCGTTGTCGCCGAGCTCCCGCAGCTCGCCGGTCGCGGTTCCAACAGCCATCAGAACTGCTCCTCTCGGGTGACGATGCGCGCCTTGATCGGCAGCTTGTGGATCGCCCGGGTCAACGCTTCCCGGGCAACCTTCTCGTCCGGGTAGCTCAGCTCGAACAGGATTCGACCGGGCTTGACATTGGCGACCCACCACTCCGGCGAACCCTTGCCCGAACCCATGCGGGTTTCGGCCGGCTTCTTGGTCAGCGGGCGGTCCGGGAAGATGTTGATCCACACCTTGCCGCCACGCTTGATGTGCCGGTTGATCGCGATACGCGCGGACTCGATCTGCCGGTTGGTGATGTAAGCATGACCCAGGGCCTGAATGCCGTAATCGCCAAAGCTCACCGATGTCCCGCCGCTGGCGATGCCGCGTTGCCGCGGGTGGTGCTGTTTGCGGTGCTTGACCTTGCGGGGAATCAACATGACTAACTCTCCGTAGTTTCTGGCTTGCCCGCATCGGGCACAGCCTGCGCTGCCGGGGCTTCGGCAACCGGAGCGGCATCGGTGGCCGGTGCCGCAGCGCCTTCCGTGGTCGCAGCACGGCCGGCGTCGGTACTCGTCGCGGTCGTGCCAGACGCACCACTACGGCGCGGCCGGGTTCCGGATGGGCGCTCACGACGCGGACGATCTGCTCCGGCGGGTGCCGCGGCGACCTGCTCCCGCTTACCACCGACGATGTCGCCCTTGTAGATCCACACCTTCACACCGATGCGACCGAAGGTTGTCTTGGCCTCGTAGAGGCCGTAGTCGATGTCGGCGCGCAGCGTGTGCAGCGGAACCCGACCCTCACGGTAGAACTCCGAGCGGCTCATCTCGGCGCCGCCGAGACGGCCCGAGCATTGCACCCGGATGCCCTTGACGTTGGGCTGGCGCATCGCCGACTGGATCGCCTTCCGCATGGCGCGGCGGAACGCCACCCGGTTGCTCAACTGCTCGGCGACGCCCTGGGCTACCAACTGCGCCACCGACTCCGGGTTCTTCACCTCAAGAATGTTGAGCTGCACCTGCTTGTTGGTCAGCTTCTCCAAGTCGGTACGGATGCGGTCCGCCTCGGTGCCGCGGCGGCCGATCACAATGCCGGGACGCGCGGTATGGATGTCCACCCGCACGCGGTCACGCGTGCGTTCGATCTCCACGTCGGCGATACCCGCCCGCTCCAGACCGGTGGACAGCAGCTTGCGGATGGCTACGTCTTCTTTGATGTAGTCGGAGTACTGCTTGTCGGCGTACCAGCGAGATTTCCAGTCGGTGGTGATGCCCAGCCGGAAGCCGTGGGGGTTGATCTTCTGGCCCACTACTGCGAGCCTCCCTTCGCTTCGCTAGAAGCCTCGGTCGATGTCGCCTTCTTGGCGGCGGCTTTCTTGGGGGCAGACTTTCGAGGAGTCGCCTTCTTAGCGGCCGCCTTCTTAGTAGGCGCCTTCTTAGCGGGCGCCTTCTCAGGGGCGGACTCGGCGTCACCGGCGGCACTCGCCTCCGGAGTCGGCTTCGCCGCGGTGGCCGGATTCGCCGCACTCGCCGCGGCAGCCTTGCTGCCCTGCGCTCGCCGCGACCGGGTGCTGGCTGCCGAACTGGTAGCCCCGCCGCCCCTGGCTCCGCCCTCTCGCGGAGGACGGCTCTCGACGATCACGGTGATGTGGGTGGTGCGCTTGCGGATTCGGAACGCACGCCCCTGCGCGCGCGGCCGGATGCGCTTGGCGGTAGGGCCCTCGTCGGCATAGACGGTGGCCACGACCAGCGTGGCCGGATCCAGCCCATCGTTGTTCTGCGCGTTGGCAGCAGCGCTCGCGATCACCTTGGCGACCGGCTCGCTGGCGGACTGTGGGGCCCATCGCAGAATATCGAGGGCCTGCTCGACGCTCTTGCCTCGAACCAGGTCGATAACGCGGCGCGCCTTGCTCGCCGAGATGCCCACGTGACGGGCAACCGCAGTCGCGGAAGGGTATTCCGTGACCGCAGAGTTCATAGAAGTCGTTGGCATCAGCAGTATCCTCTGCTCTTCGCGCAAGCGCTCATCGCCGCTTCGCTTTCCGGTCGTCTTTGATGTGACCCTTGAAGGTGCGGGTGGGGGCGAACTCGCCCAGCTTGTGCCCGACCATCGCCTCGGTGACGAACACCGGGACATGCTTGCGACCGTCGTGCACGGCGAGCGTGTGTCCGATGAAGTCGGGGATGATGGTCGACCGTCGGGACCAGGTCTTGATGACCTGCTTGGTGTTCTTCTCGTTCTGGACGTCGACCTTCTTGAGCAGATGGTCGTCGACGAACGGGCCCTTCTTCAGGCTGCGTGGCATCGCTGGATACTCCTAGCGCTTGTTCTTGCCGGTGCGCCGGCGTCGGACGATGAGCTTGTCGCTCTGCTTCTTGGGCTTACGGGTGCGGCCCTCAGGCTTGCCCCACGGGCTGACCGGGTGGCGACCACCGGATGTCTTGCCCTCTCCGCCACCGTGCGGGTGGTCGACCGGGTTCATCACGACACCACGAACGGTGGGGCGCCTGCCCTTCCATCGCATGCGCCCGGCTTTGCCCCAGTTGATGTTCGCCTGCTCGGCGTTGCCGACCTCGCCGACGGTGCCGCGGCAGCGGACGTCGACGCGGCGGATCTCACCGGAGGGCATACGCAGGGACGCGTAGCTGCCTTCCTTGCCCAGCAGCTGGATGCTGACACCTGCGGAGCGCGCCAACTTGGCTCCGCCGCCGGGCCGCAACTCCACGGCGTGGATAACGGTGCCGGCGGGAATGTTGCGCAACGGCAGGTTATTACCCGGCTTGATGTCGGCGTTGGCTCCGGACTCCACGATGTCACCCTGCGACAGTCCTTGCGGGGCAATGATGTAACGCTTCTCGCCGTCGAGGAAGTGCAGCAGCGCGATGTTCGCAGTGCGGTTGGGGTCGTATTCGATGTGTGCGACCTTGGCGTTGACACCGTCCTTGTCGTGGCGACGAAAGTCGATCACCCGGTAGGCACGCTTATGGCCACCGCCCTTGTGCCGGGTGGTGATCCGGCCATGTGCGTTACGACCACCCTTGCCGTGCAGCGGACGCACCAAAGACTTCTCCGGATGGTCGCGAGTGACCTCGGCGAAGTCAGAGACGCTGGAACCGCGGCGACCCGGGGTCGTCGGCTTGTACTTGCGAATTGCCATGTCGTGTAAGTCTCTCTAGCTCTCTTGCCCCTGGCCGATCAGGCCGGCGCTCCGAACAGGTCGATCGGCTTGCTGCCCGCTGCCAGGGTGACGATCGCGCGCTTGGTGCTCTTACGCGTGCCGTATCCAGCGCGCGTGCGCTTGCGCTTGCCCTGGCGGTTCAGGGTGTTCACCGAATCGACCTTGACCTTGAAGATCTTCTCGATCGCGATCTTGATTTGGGTCTTGTTCGAATCGGGGTGCACCACAAACGTGTACACGTTGTCCTCGATCAGCCCGTACGACTTCTCCGAGATAACCGGAGACAAGATGATGTCGCGGGGGTCGGTCACGGTAGCCATCAGGCCGAAACCTCCTGATCCTGCTCGGTGTTGGCTGCGTTCGCCTGGATGTAGGCATCCAGGGCCTCTACGCTGAAAACCAGGTCATCTGCGTTCAGCACGTCGTAGGTGTTGAGCTGATCCGGCGAGATCACATGCACGCCCGGAAGATTGCGAACGCTCTTGGCGCCCACCTCATCAGCGCGGCCGAGAACCACGAGCACCTTCGGGTTCTTGGCGGTGTTCGCGGCCAGAAGCGTCGCCAGGAACGATTTGGCACTCTTGGTCGACGGGACCTGACCGGACACCAATTCGGTGACCGCGTGAATCCGATCGTTGCGGGCCCGGTCGGAAAGCGCCCCGCGCAGGGCCGCGGCGATCATCTTCTTTGGAGTCCGCTGACTGTAGTCGCGCGGCTGCGGTCCGTGCACGACGCCGCCGCCGGCGTACTGCGGCGCACGGGTCGAACCCTGGCGGGCACGGCCGGTGCCCTTCTGCCGATACGGCTTCTTGCCGCCGCCGGAAACCTGAGCGCGGGTTTTCGTCGCGTGCGTGCCCTGCCGTTTGGCGGCCAGCTGCGCGGTGACAACCTGGTGCATCAGCGCAATGTTGGCGTCGACGTCGAACAGTTCGGCAGGCAACTCGACGGTGCCGTCTTTCTTGCCGTCCGGCGTCTGCACGGTGATCTTCAAAAACTTCTGAGCCATTACTTCTCGCCTCGCTTGATTGCGCTGCGGACAACCACCAGTCCACCGTTGCGGCCCGGGATCGCGCCCTTGATCAACAGCACGCCGTTCTCGGCATCGACCTTGTGCACCTTGAGGTTTTGCGTGGTGACCCGGTCACTGCCCATCCGGCCGGACATCCGAGTTCCCTTGAAGACGCGGCCGGGGGTGGAGCAACCACCGATCGAACCGGGCCGACGGTGCACCGCCTGCGCGCCGTGGCTCGCACCCTGGCCTTTGAACCCGTGGCGCTTCATCGTGCCTGCGAAGCCCTTGCCCTTGGATGTTCCCGTCACGTCGACGTAAGTGCCGTCGACGAAGATCTCCGCGGTGAGCTCCTGGCCAACCTCGTACTCGGCGGCGGCCGACTCGTCATCGAGCCGAAACTCGGCAAGGTGACGGCGCGGGTTCACCCCGGCGGCGGCGTACTGACCGGTGACCGGCTTGTTCACCTTCCGCGGGCTGATCTCGCCGTAAGCGAGCTGCACGGCGCTGTAGCCGTCGCGCTCCGGAGTGCGGATGCGGGTCACCACGTTGGGACCGGCCTTGACGACCGTTACTGGGACGACCTTGTTGTTCTCGTCGAACACCTGCGTCATGCCCAGCTTGGTGCCCAGAATGCCTTTTCTTGCCATTGCTCTGGATTCTCCTACTGGGATAACTACTGAATGTTGACGTCGACGCTGGCCGGCAGATCGATGCGCATGAGGGCGTCAACGGTCTTCGGCGTCGGGTCGACAATGTCGATCAGCCGCTTGTGGGTGCGCATTTCGAAGTGCTCCCGCGAGTCTTTGTACTTGTGCGGGGACCGGATGACGCAGTACACGTTCTTCTCAGTCGGCAGCGGCACCGGGCCGACCACGCTGGCGCCCGTTCGGGTAACCGTCTCCACGATCTTGCGCGCCGAGGCATCAATCGCCTCATGGTCGTAGGCCTTGAGCCTGATGCGGATCTTTTGTCCCGCCACGCTTGTCCTACCTCACTACTCGTACGGGCCCTGGCCGTTCACGCACCCTTGCGGGCCTGGCTGTGCCGCCGCTGTTTACCTGTCTGTGGTACACCGGCCCCCGCGGTCGGGTGTGTCGCCCGCACGCACACTCTTTCGCAACGAAATACTCGTCACGATCGAGGTTGGGACCGGATGCGCCGGTGAAGGCGCTGGTCGCATGCCCGGCCAGGCGAACCCGGCTCAAGGCAACCCGAACAGTATGCCTGAAGAACCGGGCCTGCTCCAAATCTCCGGAGACGACCTCCCCGGGTGACGGCTGAGCGCGCAAAACCGCCCGCCGATGGGCCCCAACCGCGCGGTCTTCGACTCGGTGGCTTACCGACAATTTACCGACGATTAGGGTAGGGAATATGAGTCCCGCGACCGCGACATATCGCATGTGGCAG
>JAHZIT010000125.1 GCA_022601275.1 Actinomycetes bacterium | reverse complement strand
TATTTCATGTTGCGGGTCCGCAGCGACGGCGGCGCTCTCACCACCGCGGCACTGCGCACGCTGGGCGAGATCTCGACCAAGTTCGCCCGGGACACCGCCGACATCTCCGACCGGCAGAACATCCAGTACCACTGGATCCGGATCGAGGACATGCCTGAGATCTGGCGCCGCCTCGACGAGGTCGGTCTGCAGACCACCGAGGCGTGCGGTGACTGCCCCCGCGTCGTGCTGGGATCGCCGCTGGCGGGCGAGTCGCTGGACGAGGTGATCGATGGCACCCCGGCGGTGGACGAAATCGTCAGGCGCTACATCGGCAAGCCGGTTTACTCCAACCTGCCGCGCAAGTTCAAGACCGCGATCTCAGGCCTGCAGGATGTCGTGCACGAGGTCAACGACGTCGCGTTCGTGGGCGTCGATCATCCTGAACACGGCCCTGGCTTCGACCTGTGGGTGGGCGGCGGACTGTCCACCAACCCGATGCTGGGCCAGCGGGTGGGCGCGTGGGTGCCACTGGATGAGGTGCCCGACGTGTGGGAAGGCGTGGTCAACGTGTTCCGCGACTACGGCTACCGTCGACTGCGGGCCAAGGCGCGGATGAAGTTCCTGATCAAGGACTGGGGCGTCGAGAAGTTCAGGGAAGTTCTCGAACAGGAATACCTGAAGCGTCCGTTACTGGACGGGCCCGCCCCCGAACCGGTCCCCCGGCCCATCGACCACGTTGGGGTGCAGAAGCTCCGCAATGGACTGAACGCCGTGGGCGTAGCCCCCATCGCCGGCCGGGTGTCCGGCACGATCCTGTCGAAGGTCGCCGACCTTGCCGAGTCAGCGGGCAGCAACCGGGTCCGGTTCACCCCCTACCAGAAGCTGATAGTGCTCGACGTCCCCGACGGCGAACTTGACGAACTGCGCGCCGGACTCGACGCGCTAGGGCTGCCGTCGACCCCGTCACACTGGCGGCGAAACCTGATGGCCTGCACCGGCATCGAGTTCTGCAAGCTGAGCTTTGCCGAGACGCGCAAGCGGGCGCAGGTGCTGGTCCCCGAGCTGGAGGAGCGTTTGGAGGACCTCAATGCGCAGCTCGACGTACCCATCACTGTCAACATCAACGGCTGCCCGAACTCCTGTGCCCGCATCCAGGTCGCCGACATCGGGTTCAAGGGCCAGATGATCGATTCGGGCGAGGAAGGGGGCGACTCGGTCGAGGGTTTCCAGGTTCACCTGGGCGGCAGCCTGGGTCTGGACAGCGGCTTCGGCCGCAAGCTGCGCCAACACAAGGTCCTGTCCAGCGAGCTCGGTGACTACATCGACAGAGTTGTTCGCAACTTTGTGAAACAACGCGAGCCGGGTGAGCGTTTCGCTACATGGGCGTTGAGAGCGGATGAGGCGGAGTTGCGATGAGCGCTTGCGCGAAGAGCGGGAGGCGGAGATGACGGAATTGATCATGGAGACGGATCTGCAGGCCCTGGCCGAAAGCGGCGCGGCTGCACTCGGCGCTGACGCCAGTGCCGAAGACCTGCTGAGCTGGACCGACGAGCACTTCGGCGCTGGCTACATCGTGGCGTCCAACATGCAGGATGCGGTGTTGGTGGATCTCGCGGCCAAGGTTCGCCCTGGTGTGGATGTGCTGTTCCTTGACACCGGGTATCACTTCGCCGAAACGATCGGCACCCGTGATGCCGTCGAGGCCGTCTACGACATCAACGTCGTCAACGTTCGCCCCGAAAACACTGTGGCCGCACAGGATTCGCTATTTGGCAAGAACCTGTTCGAGCGCCAGCCCAACGAATGCTGCCGGATGCGCAAGGTCGAACCGCTGTCCAGGGCGTTGAGCGGATACTCCGCCTGGGTGACCGGCATTCGTCGGGTGGAAGCTCCGACGCGAGCCAACGCCCCGCTGATCAGCTGGGACAAGGCTTTCGGCCTGGTGAAGATCAACCCGCTGGCGGCGTGGAGCGACGAGGACATGCAGAGCTACATCGACAGCAACGGCATCCTGGTCAACCCCCTTGTCTTCGAAGGCTATCCGTCGATCGGATGCGCGCCCTGCACGAACAAGCCCGCCGAGGGCGCCGACGCACGCAGCGGTCGCTGGGCAGGTCAGACCAAGACGGAATGCGGGCTGCACGCCTCGTGAGGCTGGTCCTCACCGCGCACGGTAGCGCCGACCCGAGGTCGGCGTCGACAGCGCACTCGCTCGTCGCCTGCATCCGTCGGCTACGGCCGGGACTGGACGCGCGCGTTGCCTTCTGCGAACAGAACTCCCCGAATCTGGGCGATGTCCTCGCCTCGGCGAGCAGCAGCGGCCGCGCGGTGGTGGTCCCGCTACTTCTGGCCGATGCCTACCACGCGCGGGTCGACATCCCCGCGATGATCGCTGAATCCGGGGCCGACGCCGGCCTGGCCGACGTACTCGGCGAGGACGACAGGTTGATCCATGTGCTGCGCCAGCGCCTTGAGCAAGCCGGGGTATCCCGACTTGATCCCGGCGTCGGGGTGCTGGTGACCGCGGTCGGGTCGTCACGACCGCAGGCCAACGTTGCCACCGCGACGGTGGCGCGTGAGCTGACGCTGATGACGCGGTGGCAAGCCACGACCGCGTTCGCTACCGGCCCGCGCCCGACGCTGACGGAAGCCTCAGGACTGCTGCGCAGGCGCGGCGCCACTCGGCTGGTCATCGCACCCTGGTTTCTGGCACACGGCCGCATCACCGACCGCGTGGCAACGTTCGCGCGCGCCCAGAGCATCCCGATGTCGGCGCCTCTCGGCGCCCATCGGCAGGTGGCCGAGACGGTGCTGGACCGCTTCGACGCGGCCACTGCAGCCCGCGCCGCGGCATAGAACCCCGCTAGTCGACCGCGGCGGTCATCCGATCGCCTGCTGGTAGATCTTGGTGATGCTGCCGGTGTCCTTGTTGAACAGCTCGGAGTCGACCTTCGCCCAACCGCCCAGATCGTCGATGGTCCACAGTTTCTCCGGTGCCGGAAACTTGTCAGCGAATTCAGCCAGCACAGCCGGGTCGACCGGCCGGAAGTTGGCCTCCGCCCACAACTTCTGCGCCTCGGGCGTGAACTGGAAGTTCACGAACTCCGTGGCCTTCTCCTGGTGTCGGCTGGAAGTCACCACCGCCACCGGGTTCTCGATTTTGAAGGTCTGCGGCGGATTGACGTATTCGAGGTCGAAGTTCATCGCCTCGTTCTCGTAGGCCAGCAGCACATCACCAGTGCCCTTCTTGAACACATCGGTGGCCTCGCGGCCCGACCTCGGACGCAATCTGACGTGCTCGGAGACCAGCTCGTTGACGAAGTCGAGGCCCGCCGCGGGGCTCTGCCCGCCCCTGCTGGCCCACGCGTAGGGGGCAAGCAGGTTCCATTTGGCCGCACCCGAACTCAGCGGGCTGGGCGTGATGACCTCGATTCCTGGCTGAAGCAGGTCGTTCCAATCGCGAATATCCTTGGGATTGCCGGGGCGTACCGCGAAACTGACCACCGATCCGAACGGAATTCCCCTGGTGGCGCCCGCATTCCAGTTGTCATTGACATCTCCTGACTCGACGAGCCGGGTGATGTCGGGCTCCTCGGAGAAGTTCACGAGGTCGGCGGGCTTACCTGATTCGACGGCCCGAGACTGGTCGCCGGAACCTCCGTATGAGCCGGCGACAGCGACGCCCTCGCCTTCTTCGGTGGCCGCGAAGGCAGGTCCCACCTTCGACCATCCGGGCTCTGGAACCGCGAAAGCAACCAAGGTGAGTGTGGTCTCCGCGTCAGAGCCGCCACCTCGGTCGCCGACGACATCGCCGGGGACGCCACCGCAGGCAGCGACAACTGCCACCGACAGGGCCGACGCTGCCGCCGCACGCCGTAACGAGGTGTCTTTCAGGATCTTCTGCATGGCCGACCTTCCCGGGTATCAGCGGGTGAACAGCCACATGACGACGACGAGAACCAGCAGCGCGGCCAGCGCCAGCGTCACCTGTGACCGGGGCATGCCGCTCATGCATCGCCCCCGTCGCCGTGGCCCCCGTCGCCGTGGCCCCCGGCGCCGTGGCCCCCGGCGCCGTTGCCGTCGGGGCGCCGCGCCAGCTTCAACAGCCGCACCCCGTTACCCAGCGCGCCGTCGAGCAGCACCGCGATTGCATAGGCCACCGCGAGCACCACCGGCATCACCACCACCGTCTGGGCGACGAAGGGCAGCCCCGACAGCCACAACTCCACCCCGTCCCACCAATTAAGGAAGCCGCCCATCCGGTCAGACTATGCGTCTGGGAGCTAGGCAAAACACTGGGCGTATCGGTAGACGACGGGGCACTCGACAGTCGATGATGTGCCAATGGTTCTGCAGCAGCACAGCGACGCGTCCGATGGAGCTCACCTCGACAGCGGTTCTGCCTTCGGCGTGGTTCCCGAGCCGCAGCCGCACACTGGCGGCTCCCTACGCAACCCGTTCCCGCCCATTGCCGACTACGCCTTTCTGTCCGACTGCGAGAACACCTGCCTGATCTCCTCGGCCGGCTCGGTGGAATGGCTTTGCGTGCCACGCCCGGACTCCCCCAGCGTGTTCGGGGCGATCCTGGACCGTGGGGCGGGACACTTCCGGCTGGGGCCCTACGGTGTGTCGGTGCCCGCGGCGCGGCGCTACCTGCCCGGCAGCCTGATCCTGGAAACCACCTGGCAGACGCATACCGGCTGGGTGATCGTGCGGGATGCCCTGGTGATGGGCCCTTGGCATGACATCGAAACCCGGTCCCGCACGCATCGCCGCACGCCGATGGATTGGGACGCCGAGCACATCCTGCTGCGCACCGTGCGGTGTGTCAGCGGCACCGTCGAGTTGGTGATGAGCTGCGAGCCGTCATTCGACTATCACCGCGTGAGCGCCAACTGGGAATACTCCGCTCAGGCGTACGGCGAGGCGATCGCGCGCGCGACCAAGAACCCGGATTCGCATCCGACCATACGGCTGACCACCAACCTGCGGATCGGGCTGGAGGGCCGCGAAGCGCGCGCGCGGACCCGGCTCAGTGAGGGCGACAATGTGTTCGTCGCGCTGAGCTGGTCTGGGCATCCGGCCCCGCAGACCTATGAGGAGGCCGCCGAGAAGATGTGGACGACCAGCGAGTGCTGGCGCCAGTGGATCAACGTCGGCGACTTCCCCGACCATCCCTGGCGGTCCTATCTGCAACGCAGCGCGCTGACCCTCAAAGGTCTGACCTACTCTCCGACCGGCGCGCTGCTGGCGGCCCCGACCACCTCGCTGCCCGAGACTCCCCATGGTGAACGCAATTGGGACTACCGGTACGGCTGGGTGCGCGACTCCACGTTCGCGCTATGGGGCCTCTACACCCTGGGCCTGGACCGCGAGGCCGACGACTTCTTCGCGTTCATCGCCGACGTGTCCGGCGCGAACAACGGGGAACGGCAACCGTTGCAGGTGATGTACGCCGTGGGCGGGGAACGCACCCTGGTCGAAGAGGAGCTCAACCATCTGTCCGGGTACGACAACGCCCGCCCGGTGCGCATCGGCAACGGCGCATACAACCAGAGGCAACACGACATCTGGGGCACCATGCTCGACTCGGTTTACCTGCACACCAAGTCACGCGAGCAGATTCCCGAAACGTTGTGGCCGGTACTCAAGGAACAGGTCGAGGAGGCCATCAAGCACTGGCGGGAACCCGACCGCGGCATCTGGGAGGTGCGCGGCGAGCCACAGCACTTCACCTCGAGCAAGATCATGTGCTGGGTTGCGCTCGATCGCGGTGCCAAGCTGGCCGATTTGGAAGGAGCGAAGTCCTACGCGCAACAGTGGCGGACGATCGCCGAAGAGATCAAGGCCGACATTCTCGAGCACGGCGTCGACTCACGCGGGGTGCTCACCCAGCGCTACGGCGACGACGCGCTGGACGCCTCGCTGCTACTGGCGGTGTTGACCCGGTTCCTCCCACCCGACGATCCACGAATCCGCGCGACAGTCCTGGCCATCAGCGAGGAACTCACCGAAGAAGGACTGGTGTTGCGCTATCGGGTGGCGGAAACTGACGACGGCCTGTCCGGCGAGGAGGGCACGTTCACCATCTGCTCATTCTGGCTGGTGTCGGCGCTGGTCGAGATCGGCGAATTCAGCAAGGCCAAGCATCTGTGTGAACGGCTGCTGTCCTTCGCGAGCCCGCTGCACCTCTACGCCGAGGAGATCGAACCGCGGACCGGACGGCATTTGGGCAATTTCCCGCAGGCGTTCACCCACCTGGCATTGATCAACGCCGTGGTGCATGTGATCCGCGCTGAGGAGGAGGCAGACAACTCCGGGGTCTTCCAGCCGGCCAACGCACCGATGTAGCCCATCGTCAGGAGACCACTCCTCAGAAGACCGCCTGCAGCACCACGACGCCGACGGCCCCCAGGATTGCCGCAGCGGGCAGGGTGACGACCCACGCCAACGCAATGGGCCGCATAAGTCCCCAGTTGGTGGCGCGGTTGACCATGCCGACGCCCAGAACCGCGCCGATCAGGATGTGCGTGCTGGACACCGGGAGCCCGAGGATGCTGGCGCTCATGACGACCGCTGCCGCCGACAGCTCCGCCGAGAAGCCCGACGCGGGGTGCATCTTGGTCAGATTCTCACCGACGGTCGCGATCACCTTGCGGCCGATGAACCACAATCCGGCAATCAGGGCGACGCCGAAGGCGAGCATCGCCGCGGTTGGCACGGCCGCCTCGCCCGTCATCGTTCCGGTCCGCAACACGTCCAGAATCGCCGCGAATGGCCCGATGGCGTTGGCGATGTCGTTGCTGCCGTGGCTGAACGCGAAGCCCGACGCGGTGAACACCTGCATCCAGCTGAACATCAGGAACGTCGCGCGCGGCAGCGACTCACCGCGCAGTGTCTTGGCCAAGATGTACATCGCCATCCATACCGCTGCGCCGATCATCGCCATGATGAACAGGTTGTTCATCGTGCTCAGACCCAGCTCGATGTTCTTCAGACCTTTGAACAGCAGCATGGCCGAGATGATCATGGCGCCGAACGCCGCCAACAGCGGAACCCAGTTCTGCAGCGCCCTGAAGGCGTCAATGGAGCTGGTTTTGTGGTCAATGTCGCGGAGTTCGCGGTAGTAGTCGGACTCGAAATCGTCTGGCTCGTAGTCCCGGCGACTCGCGGCGACGGCGTCGCGGGCCAACGCCCCGGTATAGGCGATCTGCTGGATCTCACTGAGCCGCTCGAACGCCTGCTTGTGCCGGTTGCGGTGCTCGATGCGTTCCTGACGGACTTCACGCAGTCGCTCATCGGCCTGATCGTTGTAGACCAGGATTTTCCGCTTGATGGTGCCGTACAGCAGGTAGGCGACGACACCGCCCAGCGCCGGCGACAGCACCCACGATATGGCGATCTGACCGATCTGGTCCCACTGGACCATGTGCAGGGCGGAGGCACCCTGCCCGGTCACCGCACCGAGCATCAACGATGCGCCGACGATGCCGCCGATGATGGAGTGAGTGGTCGATACCGGGTAGCCCATGCGGGTGGCGAACAACAACCAGAACGCGCCCGCGAACAACGCAGCCATCATGATGTACACAAATTGCATCGGCTCGATCTGCACGACCGAGAGATCCACGATGCCGCTGCGGATCGTATCGGTGACCGCGCCGCCGGCGATCACCGCGCCACTGACCTCGAACACCGCAGCCACCAGCAGCGCCTGCTTCATCGTCAACGTCCCGGCGCCGACACTGGTGCCGAACGAGTTCGCTACGTCGTTGCCGCCGACGTTGAAGGCCATGAACATGCCCAGCACCGTGGCGACGATCAGGACGACCTTGCTCGCCCCACTGTCCACATAGCCGAGCGACCACCACGAGAACGCCACGAATGCCACCAGCAGCAGCAGGCCGAAGCTCAGGTGCCAGTTGCGATCGGGTCCGAGGAATTGGGCAGTTGCCGGTGTTGGCCCTGCTGAAAGGGTTGATGCCGATGGGGCTGATTCTGCCAAGGCGACCCCGTCTCCCTCGCGCGACGACCGTGCAGCCCGGGCGGTATGCGACGACTCCCGAGACCGGCGAAGACTATTCCGTCCGAGCAACCGTGAAGGGGATTCCCGGCGAACTCCGGGTAAACGAGCGGAAACGAACCGCGGCTACTGTCCGGCGGCGTTCTCGATCATCGCGCTCGCGATCTGAACGGAGTCGTCGAAGATGCTGTAGCCGCACGCCCACACCTCCACGGTCAGGTTGGACACCAGCGACAGCGTGTGCTGGCAGGCCCAGCCGCCGGCGTCCTCTTGACTGGCCATCTGGGTAATCATCGTGTCGCCGACTTCGACCTCGTCGAGAATCCAGACGTAGTCCCCGTCCGCCACCGCGACCGCCTCGTTGGCGCAGTCCTGCCAGGTGGCCGAAGACCTGTCGAAGAAGTCCTGAGCATTGGTGGCCGCCGGATACAGCACCGCCGTCTGCTCGACCCAGTGATCATTGTCCTGGTCGGGCTCACGCGCCACTTGGTCGCGCACCGCGATCCAGTCCGTGCCCTCATACACCGGATCCTCGGCTCCGTAGATCGCGCCGAGGCAGTCGGGATCGGAAACGTCCTCGGAATGGTCGGTCATCTCGTCGAGGTCGCTGGTGACCTCCATCCGGGTCGAGCCGACGATGCTGTTGAGCTCGCTGATGGTCAGCAGAACGTCATCCAGCATGGCCTCCTCCAGTGGAGGAACATTCCGCAAGTCCGCACCCGGCCCCTGTGCACGGATCGCCGTGCCTTCCACCTCGCTGACGCAGGCCGACAGCAGCACAGATACCGCGATCACCGCGCCGACGGCACAGGTGCGGGGCAAGGCGAGGCCCCGGTTGCGGTTGCGGTTGCGGTTGCGGTTCATCAGCGTTGCTTCGAAATCTTGTCGAGAATCAATTCGACGACACCAGTGGCGGGCCGTGGACCGGATGTCGCGCGAGGATCCGTGACTTCCACGTCGACAATGCAGTCACCGGCCACGCCGAGAGCCCGCGCGACGCTCGCCGAACCGGCACCCCCCGAAGCATGCAGCACCGTCGCCGAGACCACGTGATCGTCGTAGACCACCTCGTTGATCATGCTCAGCTCCCCGCCCCCCTGCCCGGGGCCGAGCCGTGACACGGTCTGACCGTTGCAGCGTCGCCACTTCTGGGCCGTCGAGGCGAAGAACTCCTTCGCTTCGGCGGCGCTCGCCATCTGCACCACCCCGAAGAAGCCCGAGACCGGCGGACCCTCAAAGCCGCCGCCTGCCCAAGAACTGGTGGTCACCGATCGGACGTCGCCGCCGTCATAGCCGGCCTTCTGGAGGCGATAGGCAGTTCCGACGCAGTCCACCGGAGTCGCCTCAGCGTCACCAACGCTGCGCAGCAACATCTCGTCGCCCCCCTCGACGACTTGCCCCATCAGGCCGTGGGGTCCAGTGCCCAGCGTCGCCGACAGTTCCTGAGCGCTGGGCAAGAACTCGCCGAGTGGAATCGCCACCGAAGGTTGGGCGGCCTCGATGATGCGTACGACAGGTCGATCGTCGACCGGGGCACCGACACAGCCCACGAGCGCGGCACACCCGCCGACCACGACGGCGATACTCGCGATGCGCTTCCCTGAAATCCGGCCCGACATCTCGCCTCTCCTGCCGAAGCTGTCACTTCTGTAACACTTGACTAGCACGTCTCGGCGGGACGCGGGAGCGGATCGGAATTCCTGCTTCGTGCTACCTCTTGTTCGCCCTGTCCTTGCCCGCTTTGTCCTTGCCCGCTTTGTCCTTGCCCGCTTTGTCCGCGGCCGCCTCGCTGGACAGAGCTGCGACGAAGGCCTCCTGCGGAACCTCCACCCTCCCGATGGTCTTCATCCGCTTCTTGCCTTCTTTCTGCTTCTCCAACAGCTTGCGCTTGCGCGTGATATCTCCGCCGTAGCATTTGGAGAGCACATCCTTACGGATGGCCCGGATGTTCTCGCGTGCAATGATTTTCGATCCGATGGCGGCCTGCACCGGCACCTCGAACTGCTGGCGCGGGATGAGTTCCTTGAGCTTGGTCGTCATCTTGTTGCCGTAGGCGGCCGCGGAGTCCTTGTGGACGATGGCGCTGAACGCATCGACAGCCTCGCCCTGCAACAGGACGTCGACTTTGACGAGGTCGGCTTGTTGCTCGCCTGCTTCCTCGTAATCCAGGCTGGCGTAGCCGCGGGTACGGGACTTCAACGCGTCGAAGAAGTCGAAGATGATCTCGCCCAACGGCATGGTGTAACGCAGTTCGACGCGTTCTGGCGACAGGTAGTCCATACCCCCCAGTTCGCCGCGGCGCGCCTGACACAGTTCCATGATCGTGCCGATGTACTCGCTGGGCGCGATGATCGTCGTCTTCACCACCGGTTCGAACACGGCGCCGACCTTGCCATGCGGCCAGTCGGAAGGGTTGGTCACAATCAGATCGGAGCCATCAGCTGCGCCGTCCAAGACCACCCGGTAGACGACGTTCGGAGAGGTCGAGATCAAGTCGAGGTCGAATTCGCGTTGCAGCCGCTCCCGGGTGATCTCCATGTGCAGCAGGCCCAGGAATCCGCAGCGGAACCCGAACCCGAGCGCCACCGACGTCTCCGGCTCCCAGGTCAGCGCGGCGTCGTTGAGCTGAAGCCGTTCCAGCGCGTCGCGCAGGTTCGGATAGTCGGAACCATCGACCGGGTATAGGCCCGAATAGACCATCGGCTTGGGTTCGCGGTAGCCGGTCAGCGCCTCGGTCGCTCCGTGTCGTGCCGAAGTGACGGTGTCACCGACCTTGGATTGCCGGACATCTTTCACACCGGTGATGAGGTAGCCCACTTCGCCGACCCCGAGCCCATCGGTGGCCTTGGGCTCCGGCGAGACAATTCCTACTTCCAGCAGCTCATGGGTCGTGCCGCTGGACATCATCTTGATCTTCTCGCGCGGGTTGAGCTTGCCGTCCACCACGCGGACGTACGTCACGACGCCACGGTAGATGTCGTAGACCGAGTCGAAGATCATCGCCCGCGCCGGTGCATCCGCGTCACCGACCGGCGCCGGGATCAGCCGGACCACCTCGTCGAGCAGCTCGCGGACACCCTCACCGGTCTTGCCCGACACCCGCAGCACCTCCTCGGGCTCGCAACCGATGATGTGCGCGATCTCACCGGCGTACCGGTCCGGATCGGCAGCAGGCAGATCGATCTTGTTGAGCACCGGGATGATCGTCAGGTCGCGGTCCAGGGCCAGGTAAAGATTCGCCAGAGTCTGGGCTTCGATGCCCTGGGCGGCGTCGACCAGCAGCACGGCGCCCTCGCAGGCCTCGAGCGCACGCGACACCTCGTAGGTGAAGTCCACGTGGCCAGGCGTGTCGATCAGATGAAGGACGAAATTCTGGTCGCCGGCCTGCTCGCCGTTCGCCGTGACGCTCCAAGGCAATCGCACGTTCTGGGCCTTGATGGTGATGCCGCGCTCACGCTCGATGTCCATTCGGTCCAGATACTGGGCCCGCATATCCCGATCCGCGACGACGCCGGTGATACCCAGCATCCGATCCGCCAGCGTCGACTTGCCGTGGTCGATGTGAGCAATGATGCAGAAGTTCCGAATCTGCGCCGGCGCAGTGAAGGTCTTGTCGGCGAAGCTACTGATGGGAATCTCCTGGTGAGCGTGGTCGTGTCGGCACCCGAACAGCCGACGCAAGCCCGTCAAGAGTATCGAGCACAACCCCCCGCGACACAATCGAGCATTCCGTCGTGCGCTTATGCTTGGCAGCTATGACGTCATCGTGGAAGACGTTTCAGCGCTTCTTGCTCAAGAACACCGAGAACCTCGTGTTCAACGAGGCACCAAAACTCGTCGGCCGCCTGCAGCGGTCGGACACCCTGCAGCGCGGCATCCAGCAGGGCATCCGGATCGGTCTGGACGCCCTTGCCGGGGCACTGGACAGCCCCACCCCGGCACTGCCCGCCGGCCGCCCGGTGTCCAGCACATTCGCTCCGACCGCACATCGCGCCCGCAAGGTCGGGTACGCGCCCGACCTGGACGGCCAGGCGGACCCGGGCGAGGTCGTATGGACCTGGGTGGTCTACGAGGACGACCCGAGCAAAGGCAAGGACCGCCCGGTGCTGGTGGTCGGCCGCGACCAAAGCAACCTGCTCGGTTTGATGCTGTCCAGCCAGGATCACCACCGAGACGACCCGAACTGGATCAGCATCGGCCGCGGTGGCTGGGACTACGAGGGCCGGATCAGCTGGGTGCGTCTGGACCGGGTGCTCGATGTTCCCGAAGAGGGCATCAGGCGCGAGGGCGCCATCCTGAACCGTGAGGTGTTCGACTTGGTCGCGACCCGCCTGCGCGCCGAGTACTCGTGGACGTGATGCCCGCCACCCCTGGGCGCGGCGCCACTTCTGCGTGCCGACGAACAGACGCCACGTTTCACTGGAATCCGCCCTGCCAACGGCCAGGGTCTGCGATTTAGCGTCAGCTCATCACTGCGGGGCGCGCCACATCTGCCACATTGTGGGACCGCCGCCCGGGATGTTGATCTCACCGGTTACCTCGAAGCCGAACCGCGTGTAGTAGGGCACGTTGGATTCATTGGTCGACTCCAAGTAGGCAGGTGCTCCCTCGGCATCGCACCGCTGGAGCCCTGACCGCATCAGCGCCTGCCCGAAACCCGCCCCGCGGACATCCGGGTCGCTGCCGATGACGCCCAGATACCAGTGTGGCTCTTCGGGATGGCAGCGCTTCATCGACTCGGCGATGCTCTGGCCCCGCCTGACATGTCGACCCATCGCCCACAGGAAACTCGGCATCATCCGCAGGCCCTCCTGCGGTGTCAGCTCAAAGCGGCCCGGCGGATCCCACAGTGCCGCAGCACCCAGCGAGGCAGCACCGGCCTCCCCGGGCCTGCTCGCGACCTCCACCGATTCGCCTGCCAGAAAGTGGTGCCGCGTCATCGCCCCGAACACCAGCGGTAGCGCCCTGGCCCGACGCCTGTCATCGGGCAGCATCCAGCTCATGACGGGGTCATCGAAGAAGGCCCGACCGAGCACACGCGAGAGCCTTCGCACGTCCGCCTTCTGCGCGACGCGGACGTCGATCGCCGAAGGCACGCCCCATCACCCCTGGGTGATGTAAGCCTGGAGCTGCTGCTGTTCGCGTTCCAGCTCCTCCATGCGGGTCTTGACGACGTCGCCGATGCTCACGATGCCGACCAGCCGACCGTCGACCACGACAGGGACATGCCTGACCCGGTTCGTCGTCATCAACGCGCTCAGGCTGTCGACCGAATCCTCTGGAGCGCACGTTGCCACCACCGTGGTCATGATCTCGGACACCGGACGCCGCAGCAGGTCGGCGCCGACCTCGTGCAGCATGCGCACCACGTCCCGCTCAGACACGATGCCCAGTAGCCCATCTGGCGAGACCACCACCAGCGCTCCGATATTGCGGGCGGACAACTCGGTCAACAACCCGGCGACCGAAGTCTCGGGGGTGATCGTGGCCACCGTCTCGCCCTTGCCCCGCAACACGTCGGATATCCGCATCGCACTCTCCGCCCATCGTGACCTGTTACCCAACAGGCTATGCAATAAAGACCGTCGCGTTTGGCGTTTTTGCCCCCTCAGGCGCCCCGGGGCGGGTTAGCTGGCTTCCATGATCGAAGTCACCCTGCTGGGCACGGGCAGCCCCATTCCCGACCCGAATCGGGCGGGTCCGTCCACGCTGGTGCGCGCGGGCGATCAGACGTTCCTCGTGGACTGCGGTCGTGGCGTCCTGCAACGCACCGCCGCGCTGGGCGTGGGCGCCACCAGCTTGAGCGCGCTGCTGTTGACCCACCTGCACAGCGACCACATCGCCGACCTGGGGGACGTGCTCATCACCCGGTGGGTGTCGAACTTCGCCCCCGATCTCGCCCCGCTGCCGATCATCGGCCCCCCCGGAACCGCCGAGGTCGTCGAGAACACGCTGAAGGCCTTCAACTTCGATATCGGGTATCGCATCGCCCACCACGCCGATCTGAGCGCGCCGCCACCGGTAGAAGTGGAAGAAGTAACCGACGGAGTGGTCTGGGGTCGCGACGGGGTCCAGATCCGCGTCGCACCCACCGATCACCGACCTGTCGCGCCAACTATCGGATTCCGCATCGAATACGACGGGTCCTCGGTTGTACTGGCAGGTGACACCGTGCCCTGCCCCACCCTCGACAATCTGGCCTCCGGCGCCGGGGCACTGGTACACACGGCGATTCGCCGAGATCTCATCGAACCCCTACCGATGCAGCGGATTCGGGACATCTGCGATTACCACTCGTCAGTTGAGCAGGCCGCCGAGACCGCCGCCCGAGCAGGCGTCGGCATCCTGATCCTCACCCATTACGTGCCGGCGATCCAGCCAGGCCAGGAAGAGGAGTGGCGGGCACTGGCGGCTTCGGCATTCGATCGGAAGATCGAGATCGGCGATGATCTGCACCGAGTGGAGGTGCACCCGGGCGTAGCCGCCCCGAAAGGCTAGATCCCGGAAAGATCAAGCCAGCCGGGTGATCTCGACGACGACAGCGAGATCGGTAGATCCCTCACCCGAATAGATGCCCTTGAGCGGCGGGACGTCGGAGTAATCCCTGCCGACGCCGACGCTGATGTACTGCTCGTTGATCTCGGCGTCGTTGGTGGGGTCGTAATGCCACCACTGCCCCGTCCAGGCCTGTATCCAGGCGTGGCTCTGCCCGTCGACGGTCTCGCCTAGCTCCGCATCGGGGTTGGGGTGTAGGTACCCCGACACATACCGCGTCGGAATCCCCATGCTGCGCAACAACATCAACGTCAGATGCGCGAAGTCCTGGCACACTCCCTTGCCTTCGCGCAACGCGTCGACACCCGACGTGTGCACTCCTGTGGTGCCGGGCACGTACTCCAGTTCGCCCTGCACCCACCGCGCAGCCTCGATCACGGCTTCGGCAGGTTCGTTGTACTTGGCGATACGGCGACCCACCCGTTGGATCCGCTTGCTTGCGGGAACGTAGCGCGTCGGGGAAAGCATCTCGTCGTATTTGTCGACCACTGCCTCGCCGGCCAGATCCTCCCAGCTGAGCTTGATCTCCGGCGGTTCGGGCCGGTCGGTCTCCACCACCGAAGACGCCGTCACCTCCAGTTCGGTGTGCGGCGCGTGCAGGTCGAACGACGTCACCGCGGTGCCCCAGTAGTCGACATACCGGTATGTCCTGGTGGCCGGTACGGTCTCGACGCGGTTGAGGATGACGTTCTGCCGCAGGTCAGACCTCGGTGTGAGCCTTGCCTCGTTGAACGAGGCGGTAACCGGCGACTTGTAGGCATAGCCGGTGTCGTGGATAACTCGCATCCGCCACATCTCAGACCTCGCCCTCTTCGATCACCAGCGAGGCATCGCGACCCGCGTCCGTCCAGGCCACCCACGGCGCCGTGTGAAAATACTCCACCGCCAATGCCTCTCCGACATCGGCGCACATCACCTGAATTGAGGCGAGGCGTTCTTCCAGAGACTCCAGCAGCGCACCTTGTGGCAGGAACTCCAACTCGCTGCGGGTGTTGCCGAGCAGGCGCTGCGCCTCCCCGGTGGCGCCGACTCGGATGAATCGTCGTTTGTGCAGTTCGTCGAGGCTGTGTTCTGCCAGCCTCAGCGAGTACATCACCGAACGCGGGAAGGCCCGGTCAAGCACCATGAACTCGACGACGCGGGCAGCATCGAGCACGCCGCGCCGGGTGCGCAGATAGGTGTCGTGCGCTCCCGCGGAGTTCAGCACCGTCACCCATGCCGGCGAGGACGCGCTGTCGCCGACGCGGGACAGCAGCAGGCGCACCGTCATGTCGACGCGTTCGATCGCCCGGCCCAACAACATGAACCGGTATCCGTCGTCACGGGACAAGGTGGAGTCGGCCAGGCCGGCGAACATCGCTGCGCGACCCTCGACATACGACAAGAATTCATACGGCCCAAGACGTTTGGCGGCTCGTTCCCGTTCGGGCAGCGCGTTGTAGGTGGTGTTGAGGCACTCCCAGATCTCGGCGGAGGTCACTTCGCGGGCACCACGGGCGTTCTCCCGGGCAAACGAGATCGCCTCCACGATCGAACACGCCCCATCGGTGTCCCGACTGAACGCCACCAGGTTTGTCAGCGACCACAGATCCAAGGCCGAATCTGGCGCTTCGATGCCGAGCACCCCCAGCAGGGTGCGCGACGCTTGGTCGGGGTCCACACTGGAGTCCTCGAGTAGTTGGTGGACGGTGACGTCGAGGATGCGGGCCGTGTCGTCGGCTCGCTCGACGTAGCGACCGATCCAGTAGAGCGACTCCGCGTTGCGTGCCAGCATCAGTCCATAACCGCCCGTTGTTGTTGTTGCTGTTGTTGTTGACTCTGCTGTTGCTGACTCTGCTGTTGCTGACTCTGCTGTTGCTGACTCTGCTGTTGCTGGCTCTGTTGCTGCTGACCCTGCTGGCGGGGTGACGATCCGTCCCCGTCCTTGTCGGCCTTCGATCCCTTGTCGATCTTCGATCCCTTGTCGGCCTTGGATCCCTTGTCGGCCTTGGATCCCTTCCCGCGTTTGGGAAGCGAACGGACGATCTCGGCAGCGCCTAGCTCACGGTCGGCTCGCGATGAGCGCGAGGCCAGCACCCAGGTGTCTTTGGACCCGCCGCCCTGGCTGGAATTCACCACCAGAGAACCCTCCGGCAAGGCCACCCTGGTCAGCCCACCAGGCAGCACCCACACGTCGTCGCCGTCGTTGACAGCGAAGGGGCGGAGGTCGACGTGGCGGGGCGAGAGCTCATCAGCGATCTGGGTCGGGACCGTCGACAACTGCACCACCGGTTGGGCGATCCAGCCGCGAGGGTCGGCGTTGATCTTCTTGGTGATCGTGGCCAACTCCTTCTCCGACGCGTCCGGGCCGAACACGATGCCGTAGCCACCCGACCCCTCGACCGGTTTGATGACCAACTCGTCGACCCGGTCGAGCACCTCCTCGCGTTCCTCGTCCAGCCAGCATCGGAACGTGTCAACGTTTGCCAGCGATGGCTTCTCGCCGAGGTAGTACTCGATGATCGTTGGTACATAGGTATAGACGAGCTTGTCGTCGCCGACGCCATTGCCCACGGCACTCGAGATGACCACGTTGCCGGCACGAGCGGCGTTGAGGATTCCGGCCACGCCGAGTACCGAATCCGGCTGAAACTGCATCGGGTCGAGATAGTCGTCGTCGATACGTCGGTAGATGACGTCGACCTGGCGCTCACCCTCGGTCGTGCGCATATACACGGTGTTGTCGCGGCAGAACAGATCGCGGCCCTCGACGAGTTCCACGCCCATCTGCCGGGCAAGCAGCGAGTGCTCGAAGTACGCGGAGTTGTAGACGCCGGGGGTCAACACCACGACGGTTGGATCTGCGACGTTGTTGGCCGCGGCATTACTCAGGGCCCGCAGCAGATGCGAGGCGTAGTCACCCACCGAGCGCACCCGATGCGTGGCGAACAGGTCCGGGAACACCCGTGCCATCGAGCGGCGGTTCTCCATCACGTAGGAGACACCCGAGGGCGAGCGGAGGTTGTCCTCGAGAACCCGGAAGGTTCCCTGTCCGTCCCGGATGAGATCAATGCCCGCGACATGGATCCGCACCCCGTTGGGCGGGATGATCCCGACCGCCTCGCGGTGGAAATGTTCGCAGGAGGTCACCAGTCTGCGCGGGATGACGCCGTCGCGCAGAATCTCCTGCTCGCCGTAGATGTCATCCAGATACATCTCCAGCGCCTTGACCCGCTGGCGAATCCCCCGCTCCAGGCGGGTCCACTCCGCCGCCGAAATCACCCGTGGCACCGGGTCGAGAGGAAATGGCCGCTCCTGACCCGAGAGCGAGAACGTGATCCCCTGATCGATGAACGCCCGACCGAGGGCTTCGGTGCGGGCTTCGAGTTCGGAGGCGTCAGAGGGGGCGAGCTCGGAGTGAATGCCCTTGTAGGGTCCCCGGACATTGCCGTTGCGATCGAACATCTCGTCGAACGCCTTGGCATACGTGCCGAGACTGTTGTAACCACCGAAGACACCGTCGTGCCGCTTCACCGTCTGGGAGCTGCTGCGTGAGGTTCGTGCGGTCTCGGTTGCCAATATCGCTCCTGCTCCTCGCACCAACGGCGTGGTGATCTGGTCGTGTCGGGTCCCCGCAGATTGCGTCAGGTCCCCGTACGCCGCCATTGCGCGGGCGCACCCGTCCATGCTGCAGCATTTCTGCAGTTTCGGCAGGCCAGTGGCTTCACTTTGGGACATTAATCGGCTCGCTGGTACCCTAAACAGTCGCTGCCCACTTCAGGCGCCCACAGATTTAGGCAATTCAACCGAGATTTACGAAGGAATACACGCGTGGCCAATATCAAGTCGCAGCAGAAACGAGTACTGACCAACGAGCGCGCCAGGCTGCGCAACAAGTCGGTGAAGTCCTCGCTGCACACCGCGATCCGTGGATTCCGGGCGGCCGTCGAGGCAGGCGACAAGGAAAAAGCAGGCGAGCTGCTGGCCTCGACCACACGCAAGCTGGACAAAGCGGCCACCAAGGGCGTCATCCACAAGAATCAGGCCGCCAACCGCAAGTCCGCGCTCGCCCAAGCGTTCAACAAGATCTGAGTAGGGCCTCAGTCCGGTCAACCCTCGGTCGGATCAACCCTCAGTCCGGTCAACCCTCAGCCCGGTCACCCTCAGTCCGGTCAACCTTCAGCCCGGTCACCCGTCGACGAGCTCCGCAACACTGCGGACCGCGCTCTCTAGCGCGTATTCGGGATTCGCTGCCGCGCCTTTGACATCAGCGTTGAGCGTGGCCACCAGCCGCATGGCTTCGGCGACTGAATCGCGCGACCATCGCCGCGCCTGCTTCTGCGCCTTCTGCACCCGCCACGGTGGCATGCCCAGCTCACCGGCCAGCCGGTAGGGGTCACCGGACATCGGGCCGACGCGGGCGATCGCATGCACGGCCTCAGCAAGCGCGTCGGCCACGACCACATGGGGTTGTCCCCCCATCATCGCCCAGCGCAGCGCCTCGGCAGCCCCTGCGACATCTCCGACGACCACCTTGTCTGCGATGTCGAAGCCTTTCACCTCGGCCTTACCGGAGTGGTATCGCCGCACGGCTGCCGCATCGAGGTCTGCGCCGGTATCGGCAACAAGCTGCGAACACGCTGAGGCAAGCTCGCGAAGGTCGGAGCCGACCGCGTCGAGTACCGCCGTCACCGTGTCGTCATCAACCTTCACCCGGAGCGCGCGGAATTCCCGCCGAACGAAGTCTGCGCGCTCGGACACCTTGGTGACGCGCGCACAAGGATGGACCTGTGCCCCCATCTTCTTGAGCCGCTCGGCGAGT
>JAHZIT010000012.1 GCA_022601275.1 Actinomycetes bacterium | reverse complement strand
CGGACTTCGGCGGGAATCGACGAACTTGACGCCGCAGCTGCCTGGTGGACCTGTCGGTGGCGCAGGTTCGCGGGACGCGGCCTCAATGATCCACGCATCACCGCAGGCCCTGGGCCCGATAGCGGTCCCGCGCGACCAGCGGCACCTGCAGATCGTCGATGAGCGGATCGAGGAAGCGCGCTCGATATTGGTCGTCGCTGACGGCTTGGGCACTGACGTACATGAACGTCAGCGCGGCCAGGAAGAAGCTGACTTGGATCAGCGCATCCGGGACGGGGATCGTGATGCCCAAGAGGGTGCCATCGCCGGCCCCGCCGTGCGTCCATGTCGCGCGCAGTTCCGGGCTGAGCACGATCAAGCCCAGAATGAAGTAGAGCATCGCGGTCAGCACCGCGACGGTCAGCACCTGCACGACCTGCGATGCACCCAGCACGAAGAAGACATTCAGCCGCTCCGCTCGCGTCAGCGGGTCGGATCCGGGGGAATCGTCCATCGACTCGAACGGAGTGCCGCGCAGCCGTGCGGCAGTCTCGGGCGCTGCCGTCGGCAATGCCAGCACCGGCCGGGCCCGTTCCAGGGTGCCCGAGACCAAGAAAGTCGCGGCAATGAGGCCCAGGACCAGCATGACCAGCGCCATCCTGCCGTGACCGATCATTGACGCCATGTCCCACACAGAGTGGTTGAAGAACACCAGCACCGTCAGCAGCACCACTGGTAGTGCTCGTGACACCAGCGCGCCGACGGCGGCGATCTGTGCGCCGGTCAGCCGTAGTGCCCAACCCAGCACCGAGCCGATACCCGACGCAGTCAGCAGCAACACCGCTATCACGACGGCGGCCGTGGACAGGGTGCCAAGGCCTCCGCGGTTGAGCTGATCGGCGACCAGAGCGACCGCCACCGCCGCCGTTGACGCGACGGTCCGGGCGCGGGCCGTGGTTAGGCGGGACACCAGCCATCCCGAGGCTACGGCCAGGGGCACAGCCATCGCGGCCAAGAGCAGGACGATCCACGCGAAAGTGGTCAGCTGTCCGAGGATCTCCGCGTCGTTCTCTCCGGTTAGCATGTTGATCGCCAGTAGCGCCACGTTCATGACGGCATAGCCGGTGAATGCGGGTGCCGAGCGCGGCCACAACCCGCGACAGCGCGCCCGCGGGGTCAGCACTGCGGGGAGGCCATGGTAGAAAAACCAGCGTTCGGCAGCAGGCTGTGACGTCATGGCGCAACCATAATTTCTATCTCGGACCTGGTGATGAACAAGTCGCCCTGGACAGTGTTGTCGCCGAGCCCAATTGCTCAACATGCTCACCGCGCCAGGCGCTCCCGGAAGGTGCTTGATGAACTGGTATACCGGCAACACAACCTATGACACTGTCTTGACGATCGCCCTGGTCATCGCAGCATTGGTGATCATCGGCGGCGTGTTCGTGCAGAGTCCTTATGGCCGATTCGGCTCCACGGCGCGCGGGGTGAATCTCAACCCGAAGCTGGGTTGGTGGCTGATGGAGATCCCCGCAACCGTGGTGTTCGCAATCTTCTACTTCACCGGGCCGTTTCGATTTGACGCCACGCCGTTGGTCCTTGCCGGCATCTGGCTGCTGCACTACGGCAACCGGGGATGGTTCTTCCCGCTGTCGATCAGACAGGTGCCGGGCAAGCGGAGCAGCTTCAACATCTCGGTGCTCGCCGCTGGAATGGTGATCACCGCGATGCACGGTTACCTCAATGGTGCGTTCTTCAGCCACGACTACAAGCATCAGTACGGCACCGAGTGGCTCACCGATCCGCGGTTTCTCCTCGGGGTGATCGTCTACCTCGGCGGGTTCGTCTTGCTGGTCTCGTCGGAGTCGATTGTGCGCAATCTGCGCGACAAGAAGAATCCGGGCGGCACCGACTACAAGATCCCGTACGGGGGCGGGTTCCGATTCGTCACCAGCCCGGCGTACCTGGGTGAGCTCATCGCGTGGGCCGGGTTCGCCCTGCTGACCTGGTCGCTCGCTGGGGTTGTCATCTTCCTGATTACGGCAGGCAATCTGGTCCCGCGGGCGTTCGCCACTCACAAGTGGTACCGCGAGAAGTTCCCGGGTTACCCCGCCGAGCGCAAGGCCCTGATACCCGGAGTCATCTGATCAGACCGTCCTGACTGGCAATGCTTTGCCAACGAGCAACAGCCCGATTGCTTCTGGTGGCGGTGGGATGGTCGAATCTTGCACCGTGCTGTCCGGCGCCACCCGGGAAGCGGGCCTCCACGCGCCGATCTCGACGCCACCACGGGCCCGGCTCCAGGCGAGATTGCGTTGTGCCAGAACCAATTCGGCTGGTGCTCGGCAGCGCAGTGGACTGCCATCACCGCAGAGGGTTTCTCATCGGCCTCGTGTGCGAGGCCGCCCTGGTTCGAATTGCCAGCGGATGGGACGTTCTGAGGTTGGTGGCGTCCTGGGGAGGCGAATCAACACGGGCTTGGATTGGTACTCATCTCGCGGCTTCGCATGGGCATGCCATCGATCAAGGCATAGATCGCTTGAAGATCCGGTACCTCGTTGACGCGCAGTTTCTCGCCGCCGTCCTTTCCGATCAGCAGGGCGCTGAAGGAGTTTTCATCAATCGCATACTGTTTTGCCAGTCCTTGTGACTCATCGGCGTTGAGGACTTGTCCATCGAGGGTGCTCTTGCCTTCGGTTACCACTACCCCAATCACCATGTCACGATCGAGAAAGTCACATCGACTGGCGGCAATCCGGCTCAGCGTTTCAACGAGCCTTGGATCGCTGTCGGTAGGCGAGAACAGCAGCAGTGGACGATATTCCCAACGATAGTCACTGAGTTCGGCAGCTACGGCATTGGCTGACCCGAGCCCGAACGCGGTGCTGCTCACCAGAGCGATGAGCATGAGCGCGCGAGGGATGAAATGCCGGGCATTGCGATTGCGCACCATGGTAGTTCTCGACTCTACCGACTCATCCTGGTCCGATGCGGAATGCCGTAACAGGCCTCAGCCGGACTCCCGAACCGTTACGGGCCTGGCTCGCCCAACGCATTGTCGGTCTCACAGCAGTTGTCGGTCTCACAGCAGATCACCGCCACCGGTCCCATTTATCGACCTGGAATAGGACTCGGTGTGGCGGCAGCTCAACCGCGACCGATAGGCATGTCGGCTTGTTCCCGGGCCCCTAACATGTTGGTCATGACGACACTCGAAGACGCGCAACAGGCCGAAAGCGCCGAGCAGTTCGCCGTACGTATGGTCGGCGCCGTCGACAGCGCGAGCCTGGCCATAATGCTGTCCATCGGGCACCAGACCGCGCTGTTCGACACCCTGGCCGCGCTGCCGGCTGCTACGAGCGCGCAGATCGCCGACGCGGCCGATCTCAACGAGCGCTACGTTCGGGAGTGGTTGGGCGCCATGGTGACCGCTCGGGTTGTCGACTACGACGCCGCAGGTGCGACGTATGCTCTGCCGCCCCACCGGGCGGCGGCGTTGACCCGCGCCGCCGGACCCGCAAACATGGCCCGCATTGCGCAGTTCGTCCCGCTGTTCGGTGAGGTCGAGCAGAAGGTTATCGGCTGCTTTCGTGATGGTGGTGGGCTGCCTTACAGCGACTACCCTCGGTTCCACAAACTGATGGCTGAGGACAGCGGCGAGAAGTTCGACGCCGCGCTGGTCGATGTGACCCTGCCGCTCGCCCAGGGGTTGCCGGAGCGGTTGCAGGCCGGTGTCGACGTCGCCGATATCGGTTGCGGGAGCGGGCATGCCATCAACCTGATGGCTCAGGCCTTCCCGTCCAGCCGGTTCACCGGTATCGACTTCTCCGACGAGGGCCTGGGCACGGGTCGCGCCGAAGCGGAGCGGTTGGGTCTGGACAACGCGACGTTCGTCGCCCGCGACGTTTCGACCCTGGATGTCACCGACGCCTATGACGTGATCACAGTGTTCGACGCCATTCACGATCAGGCGCAGCCGGCCCGGGTGCTGCAGAATATCCACCGGGCCTTGCGGCCGGACGGGGTCTTCCTGATGGTCGACATCAAGGCGTCCAGCCGGTTGGAGGACAACATCGATGTGCCGCTGGCCACCTTTCTCTACACCGTTTCGACCATGCACTGCATGAGCGTGTCGCTGGGCCTGGGCGGTGCCGGCCTGGGCACGGTGTGGGGTCGTCAGTTGGCAACCTCGATGCTGGCGGACGCCGGATTCGACAACGTCGCCGTCAGCGAGATCGAGTCGGACCCGCTGAACCTGTACTACGTGGCCCGCAAGTAGGGCCTGCGGCATGCGAGAGTTGGTGCCCCGGCAGCGCCGGGTCTCCAAAGCATGGAACGGAACTCGATCGAGTCAGGCAAGGATCAGGTTCCACAAGCACGCTGGAATACCACACGCTCGAATACCACACGCTGCAGTACCAAGAGCCCCGACGTTCTGGCGCCCGTGCTCAGCGCATGTGCATGTAGAACGGTGTTGGTTGAGTGTCGAGCAACGAATTTAGGGTCGGCCAGCTCGATTGATGCCCGGAGACGGTGCGCGGGCTCCCGTCTGGAGTGAGGTCGGCTGCGGTGGCCTCGATGACGGCGTCGCAGTCGCGCCCGATTCCGTCTTCGACGAGCAGCACCCGGCGGCGGACACGCGCCGTGACTTCCTCGCCGGTGTCGGTGTCGCGCACGCCAATCACGATGGATTTCCCGGCGGCCTTGTCGGCGTCGAGCTGGTATCGCCAGCTGTGAACAATGTCGGCGACGCTTCGACCGCCACCGAGCATCTGGGTGAATGCTTCCAGAATCATCGCCGGATCGATCGCTCCCTCGAGTTCGAGCGCGCCGGTCAGGTACCACGACCGGGCGATCGGATTCACTTCTTGGTAGCCGCGGGCCCGCAGGGCGGCCGCCTTGACCAATCGTGCGTCCTCGTTGCCGGGGTCGGCGCGCAACGCGATCTGGGCGAGTTCGGCCGCCATTTGATGCTCACCGGCGCGGTGATCGGCTTTTGCCGCGTCAAGCACTTTGTCCACCCCGCCTATCAACTCGACAAGGCGTGTGGCTTTGCGGCCCGGTGGGGACGGGAGCAGGTCGGTCGCGTCGCCGCTGAACCAGCTGACCCACCCGGTGAAAAACTCCGGCACCGAGGTGAACGGCGTCCCGTACACGGGCACGGTATAGGGCGGGTCCAGCACTTCGGGCGGCAGGTCCTTGAGCGCGTGCTGCAGTTCGACTGGCGTGTAACCCTTGTTGATCAGACGGACCGACTGGTCCCACAAGTAGCGTATGGCGTCGCTGTACTTGGTGACGTGATCGGCGATCTCGTCCTTGCCCTGGATTGGGATGATGTGGGTTCCCAGCAGCCACTCCGGTCGGATGTCGAGCACCCTTTTCAGTGCCTTGAGGTAGTTGTCCGGGACGCGGGGCTTGGACCCGCGGATGGAGTGCAGGTTCGGTAGTCCCGTGAAAAATTCGTCGGCGATGATGACCATGTCGAACGCGGGCAGATGGATCCCGAACTCGCTGATCGCCTCCCCGCCGGTGTAGAAGACATTCAGTTCGACCCCGGCGATGGTCAGTGTGGTGTCTTCGGACAGCTGCTTGGTCGGCGCGATGAATCCGCTGGCGCCGCCGGGGGGCAGGCAGCCGATCCCGTGGTGGTGTCTTTCTTCCGGCGGTAGCAACGCCCCGCCGTAGTAGCCCGCCCCCATGCTCTGGCGGGCGATCAGTTCGCCGAATTCGTTTTCCCGCTCGGGGTTGAAGTTCTGCCACGCGTAGATGTCGACTCTTCCTGTCGCGACGTCATCGGAGTCCACGATGGCGGTCGTGCCGCCGTAGTGGTCGGCGTGGTGATGGGAGTAGAAGATCGCCTTGACCGGTTTGTCAGACGCCTTCTTGATTTCCTCGGCGATCTTGTGGCCGGCCTGCAGGTTCACCCCCGTGTCGTAGACGATCAGACCGTCGTCTCCCTCGATGATCACGCTGTTGCCGAGCAGACCGCCCGGACAGTAGATGGTCCACACCGGCAGATCACCGCACTTGTAGGTGCCCTGTCGCTCTACGGTCAGTCTCCGGTGCTCCAGGAAGTACTCGGGCCAACTGCGCTCAACGTCATAGGGATTCGCCATGCGCCGATCCTCACACACGGTGCCATCCGCGTAGTGCGTAAGCAGAGGACAGGCACGGGGTGGCTCACGCGAAGACCGACGCCGCGCAGGCACCCACCGTCGCTGTCCGTGTGGGCAGTGCCGTACAGAGCAGAGCGTCACTGGGCGAGCAGTTTGACCGCCTGGTTGAACACTCTGGGCAGGGTGGCCGCGGCCGGCACGATCATGGTCCGGGCCGGGGAATTGCTGGCCGTCAGCAGTCCCGACGTCAGCAGGCGGTACCGGCGCGACATGCGGCGCCACTGGCGGGTGTAGTCCGCGGGGTCGTCGGCCAGAACGGCGTTGGCCAGGATTTCGGCGCCGCCCAGCGCGATACCCAGCCCTTCCCCGGTAAGGGCGTCGACGTATCCCGCCGCGTCGCCGACGAGCATGACCCTTCCCTTGTGCTGACTGGCGGCGCGCTGCCGCAATGGCCCTGCAGCGCGGGCCGGGCCACCCTCAGTACCGGCGAGTCGCTCTGCCAGAGCAGGGAATTCACGCAGGTGGTCGTCGAACTTGCCCTGCCGGGAAGTCAGGATGGCCACGCCGACGCAGTCGTGGGACACCGGCGTTACGTAGGCCTCGGTGTGCGCGGCCCAGTAGACCTCGACGGTGTCGGACCATGGGGCGATCTGGAAGTGCCGGCGAATGCCCCAGCGGCGCGCGCCGTTGGTGGGACGGTCCAGCCCGAGCTGGCGACGGATCGGCGAGTGCAAGCCGTCGGCAGCGGCGAGGTAACGCGCTTCGAGTCCGGCGCACCGAACGCTGTTTTGATCCTGCGCGATGTCGCCGATGGTGCCCTTGACGACCCGGACTCCCGCGGTGGCTGCAGCGTCGTGGAGAGCTTCGGACAGCACGGTGCGCCGCACCCCGCGTCCGGCGCCACCCGGGAACCGGGCCTCCACGCGCCGGTGTCGGTCCAGGTAGGTGATGCCGTGAAAAGGCTTGCCGTGCGGAGTGATTCCGATGGCGTCGAGGTGCCGCAACGTGTGCGGCATCAGCCCTTCGCCGCAGGCTTTGTCGGTGGGCCCGGGGCGGCGGTCCACCACGGTGACTTGAAGCCCTGCGCGGGCGGCGTGGATGGCCGTGAATAGCCCCGCCGGACCGGCGCCGGCGACCAGAAGATCGTTCACGATAGCCTCGCTAACGCTGAGTTCTCTACGGATATACGGGTGCTCATCAGAGCAGCGTTGAGGATGGTGAAGGCCAATGCGGTCACCCACGCGGTGTGGACCATCGCCAGGGCGAACCCTTCGACCGCCACGGCGACGTAGTTCGGGTGCGAGATCCAGCGGTAGGGCCCGCCCTCGACGCGGGGCGCACCCGGGATAACGACGACTCGAGTATTCCACTGGCGGCCCAGGGTGGTGATGCACCACCAACGCAGGCCTTGGGCTGCGATGACCAGCGCCAGCATCGGCCATCCCAGCGCCGGGATGAACGGGCGATCCATCACCGCGACTTCCACCACGCATCCGACCAGCAGACCCACATGCAGCAGGACCATCACCGGGTAGTGGCGCGCGCCGATCTCGACGCCGCCACGAGCCCGGCTCCAGGCGAGATTGCGTTGTGCCAGAACCAATTCGGCGAGGCGCTCGACGCCCACCGCGAAGATAAGAATCAGATACCACGTCATGAGGCGGTACTCACTGCCACTTCATGAGCACTAGTTCCGAGCAGAAGCCGGGACCCATTGCCATCATCATCGCGGGCGATCCGTCCGCGGGGCGTTTGTCCATCGTGTCGCGCAGGATGTGCAACACCGACGACGACGAGATGTTGCCGATCTCGGCGAGGGACCGCCAGGTGAGCTCAAGCGCGTCGGTGGGAAGCGTGAGGCTTTCGGAGATCGCCTCGATGACCTTCGGGCCGCCGGGGTGGCTGACCCACACGCCGATGTCGTCGATCTCGAGGTCATGGCCACCGAGGAAGCCAGACATGTCGTCACGCAGGTAGCGGCTGACCATATCGGGAACCTCCGGGGACAGCACGAGCTGGAACCCGGAGGCGCCGACGTCCCAACCCATGGTGCGCAGCGAGTCCGGGTACAGCCGGCTAGCCGAATCGATGATCCGCGGTCCGGTAATGCCCATCTTCTCGGCGCGGCGCTCACCCACGGCCACTACGGCGGCCGCACCGTCGGCGAACAGCGCAGTTCCAACCAGGCCGGCGATGTCGGCCTCGAGGGCGCCGAAGTTGAGCGAGCACAATTCGGCTGACACCAATACCGCAACCCCGTCAGGGTTACCGCGCAGGTAGTCGTGCACGCGAGCCATACCCGCCGCGCCGGCCACGCACCCGAGCCCGAACAAGGGGGAGCGCCGCACGTCGGAGCGCATACCGAGCCGCCCGGCGATCCGAGCCTCCAAAGTCGGCACCGCTATGCCGGTGACCGTTGTGGACATGATCATGTCGACGTCACCAGGCCCGAGACCGGCGTCTTCCAGAGCTCCGGACACGGCCGCGCATCCGAGGTCGACGGCGCTCTCGATGAAGATCGAGTTCGTGCGGCCGAAATCGTTCAGCCCTGCATATTGCTCCAGCGGCTGCACGAAATGGCGATGGTTGACCTTCGCAGTCTGATGGAATCGCCGAATCAGATCCGCGTGCGGGGCAAACTGGGGCAGCTGGACCAGCGCCTCGGTGATCTCGGACTGGCTGTACCGGTTCGGGGGCAAAGCCCCGTGCACTCCGGCAATGACGCTGGTCGGCCACCGCACGCTGCTGTTTGCACCTGTTGACACCACTATGTACTCCTATTTCGCGTGTTTATAAGAATTCGGAGCGACCCGCTGTTCGGATTGGATGTGTGACCTAATCGAGGGCCGGGCGCTCTCCCGCCAACCCCCTGGAGTCTATTGATGAGCGCTTCCGACTTCGCCGTTCTGCCCGCTGACCTGCCGATCAGTGACAGCGGCCTGGCGGCCGAACTCGAGGCTCGCGGTAACGAGCAACACATCAAGTTTTGCCAGCGACAGGACCTGTTCCTGAGCCGGCTGGACCAGTTCGACGGCAGCCTGCTGCTCGCCGGGCGGTCAATGCCGGGGACAACGTCGAATCGACAGTCCCACTATGATCACGCCTCATGACTGAGGGGGTAACTGGACCGGCGCCGGTACCAGCAGAGGCCCACGAGGTCGCACCGCTCGATATTGCCGGCTCCGGGGTCCTGCCGCCCGTTGCTGCGCGGGTGCGCCGCCTTTTCTGGTGGCTTGAGCGGCTGGCGCCCTCGTTGGGATCGCGGTGGGCAGTCGAGCTGTGGTGCACCCCGCCTGTTCTTGAGTCAAGTATGCGTATGCCGCCGGGCGTGCCACCGGGGACGTCAGTGCAGGCGTTCTGGGATGGACATCGGGTTGCCGGGGAGGCGTGGGGCGAGGGGCCGCCGGTGTATCTGGTCCACGGTTGGGGTGGCCAGCGCGCGCATTTGGCAGTGTTCGTCAAACCGCTTGTGGAGGCGGGGTATCGGGTCGTAGCTTTTGACCTGCCCAGCCACAACGAATCGGATCCGGGTGCGCTGGCGCCCGGGCGCACCACAGCCACCGAGTGTGCCGACGCGATTGCGGCCATGATCGAGACCCATGGGCCGGCGCATGCGGTGGTGGCCCATTCACTGGGAGCGAACTCGACCGTATTGGCGGCGACTCAGGGCGCGCAGGTCGGTCGCTTGGTCTTCTTGGCGCCCATGGGAGAGTTTCCGCTCTATCTCGACCTGTTCGCCGCACGCCACGGCTTCGGCCGCCGGATCCGTTCGGGCCTGCACAAACGTCTCGAAAAACGCATCGGCATGCAACTGCACGAGACGAACATGACGTGGACCGGTCGACGAGCCAACTATCCGCCGCTACTTCTCATCCACGATCCCGACGACCCGGACAGTCCCCATGCCGCCAGTGAGCGCGTGGCCGCGGCATGGCCGGGCGCACGCCTGATCACCACTCGGGGGCTCGGCCGACTGGCGCATTACCGAATTTTGCGCCACCGACCAGCGATTCGCGCCGGCATGGACTTCATCGAGCGCCGCGCCACGGATACGAGCGTCGCGGAGCAACCCGGCGTTACTTAGCGGCCGCCGCGTGCGCATTCGCAGACTTGACCGGCAACGAGAAGGTTGTCGGCTCGCTGGCCGAACATTGAGCGGATCGTGTCCGCGCGGCCCGAACCCGCGTGCGTGTTGTCCTTAGCGGACTATCGTCGGGTAGGTCGAAGTTCGACAGGAGGTGCCGTGGCCCGTTCGTCGCCCGCCGTCGCACTGCCTGACCTCTCCGGTCTCCCCGGGCTTCGGGAGTATCTGGATTGCCTGGATGCTGAGGAACGTGCCGGTGCGGCCCACCGCTTAGCGTCCATGAATACGGCGGACCTGAGCAGCCTGGGCGCCAGCGAGGCCCAAGCGATCGAATACGACTACGACGTCGACCATGTGCAGGGGGAGATCCCTGCCGAACTGTCCGGAACGCTGTACCGCAACGGTCCGGGTCGGTGGGAGGACCACACGGGCCGTCCCTTGCATCACCTCTTCGACGGCGACGGGATGATCTCGGCCTTCACCGTCGCCGACGGCAGGGTTCACTACCGGAGCCGTTATGTACGCACCCAGCATTTCCGGGGCAAGAGCGGCACCCGGCATCTGGGCACCGAGGCATCCGGGGGATGGCTGGCCAACGTTGGCCGGCTGCCGCCCAACCTGGCGAATACCAATGTCGTCGAGCACGCCGGCCACCTCTATGCGCTGTGGGAGGGTGGGCCGCCCCATGAGCTGGATCCCGAGACTCTGGAAACCCTGGGTATACGCCGGTTCGGACGAGAATTGCGCTGGGCAGGAACGTATTCTGCGCATCCGTGCTTCTGTCCGAGCAGTGGCGACATGTTCAACTTCGGAGTCGAGTTCATCCCGAACCCACATCTGCGGATCTACCGGACCGACCGCCGGGGCAGGCTCAGCCACTATCGCTCGTTGTCGTTGCCATACGTGGCGATGGTGCATGATTTCGCGATCACCGAACGCTATCTTGTCTTTTTCATCTCGCCGATCATCCCGGACGGAATTCCGATTGCACTGGGGCTCAAATCATTCGGGGACGGTATGCGTTACCGGCCCGAACGCGGCAGTTCCTTCGTTCTCATCCCGCGGGACGGCGGCGTGATCCGCCGGATCGAGTACGACGCCGTCTTGCAGTTCCATCTGAGCAACGCCCACGACGACCGCGGCGACGTCGTCCTCGACGTGATCACCTACCACGACGGGGATCTGCTCAACTGCATCGCACGGTTTCGGACCAGTCCGATGGACCACATCCAGTCGGAATTCACCCGATTCCGAATCACCGCCACCGACAGGGTGATCCGAGAGCGGCTCAGCGCGCGCACCTCCGAGTTTCCGCGTCATCACCCGGACCGGGAGGGTCGGCCACATCGCTACTCATACCTCAACACCAAGCACACCCTGGGCACGCTCTACGACGGGATCACGAAGCTCGACCTGGCCCGCAACTCAGCAACCGCCTATGTCGCCGAAACGCCGGGGAACAGCTTCTGCGAGCCGGTGTTCACCCCCAGGCCGGGGGCGGCCGAGGAGGACGACGGCTGGCTGCTGTCGGTGGAATACCAGGCCGACCAACACAGATCACGACTGGTGATCCTGGACGCGAAGGATCTCGAGGGTGGGCCGATTGCGACCGCCCAACTGAACCATCACATTCCGCAGGGATTCCACGGCAACTTCGCGCCGCGATAGTCAGCGCCCGATCGCCCTCTGACCAGGCGGACAACCACGCAGTAGTCCGGCCACCTTCCAGCCGGATTCCTGGCGAATCGTCGTCGGTGTCGAAGTGCTGAGTCGGATAGGCCGGTTCCGCCCGTTGTGGGCCGGGCAGCGATGACATGGTCTCCAGCACCTTGGGAAGCTGCTCGAAGAACGCTTCGGGCTTAACCCATTCAGTGTCGCCGCCAGCTTGGGGGGCGGGGCGGGAACGTCGGGCCCCGTTGGCACAGTTTGGCAGCCTCGACGGCTGATCCACGCGACAGTTCCCGGAATCATGCGCAAACATGTTTCGCATCAACCGTTTTCGAACTCGTCAGGACATCTTCTCGATCTTCGGCGGCTGCCATGTCTTGTCTAGTATCGCCTGCCCCGGGCCGTAGGTTCGTAGCACCAGCCAGAACGGCCCGTCGGGCGCGGGCAGCCAGTTGCTGGCCTTATCTCCGCCGGGGTCGTTGGCCGAGAAGTAGAAGGTGGTCGAACCGTCCGAGTTCTCCCTCACCCCCGGAGTGCTGCTGCCAATCGAATAACGATTGGTCGGGTTCGCGACGAGGAGCCGTTCCGGCAGCCGGTACATCGTCAACGACCAGAAATTCTCCGCCGGCGGGAGTTGGCCGGGGGCAAACGTGAGCGAATAGCTTGCCGTGCTGCCGTCCAGCGGTTCGCCACCGGCGTCGGCGGTCATCGGGAAGTACACCGCTTGATCGGTGGTGTTGCCGAAGATCCCCATGTAGACGCCGAGGGCGCGGTTGACGTAGTCGGTACCCATTTTTTCGCGGTCCCCGAATACGTCCTCCGACTTGACATCACCCTGGCTGAGAGCCTCTAGTTCAGCGAGGCCGTCATCGATGCCGCCCTGTAGTGCCTCACGAATGTCCTGGGGCAGCGATGACTGATCGAACGGTTCGCCACGCTTGATCCCCAGGTCCGCCAGCGCGTCGTACATCTCCTGGTCCCTCGGATTGTCGGTGGTGAACGGCAACAACAACGAGACGTAATCCCAGTATTTCTCTGTGGTTTCGTCCCCCTCGGTCCACGCCGGCCACTCGATCGCCGGCGCCGGCGCCGGCGCTGGCGTGTTGAGGTAGGTGCTGAGTGGCTGGAGCGTGTAACCCTGCTGAATCTGATTGACAGGTCCAACCCCGTCATCGCTGCCCAGCATCTCGGTCCGGGTCAGGGAGCCGAGGAATTCGCTTTCGCCCTTGATGACTCGAGACACACCATCGGGCAGCTCACCGCTCCACTCGGGATTTGCGAGCATCACCGCGATGCCGTCGTTGCCGTCCTCGACCGATCCGGGGTTGTCCAGGACGAACCCCCACAGGTCGTCCCACTGGCTCACGTAGTACCGGTTCTGCTCGATCGGCGGCAACGTCAGAATCCACGGTTGAGCTCGCAAATCCACCCAAACATACGAGTAGGGGGTGTCATAGCTCGGGGTCACGATGTCGGTGTCCTGCGGCGTCGCTGCGCCCCGGTGCAACCAGGTGCCGAACGAGCGATCGCCCTCGATCGCCTGCCGGTACATCGTCCGGTAGTTCATTACCAATGGATAGGTAAAGATGTACGCATCCCTGGCCCTATCGCGCAGGCTCACCGTGGAATCCGTCGGAGTGCCCGCGGCGGGCATCGCATCGCCGTCGGGATCACCGCCGGATGAACACGCTGCCGCCACTAACAAGACCGACAGCGCCGATGCCCACACGGTCATCACGTGAAGCGGACGCAACCAGCTATTGGTCATTGACCCTTCACTTTCGTCGGTATTTCACCGCGACCGTACGCCGAACTATTCGAGGGGCACAATCTTTGCCGATCGGGGATTTGTTTCGGCGCGGGATGTTGGTCATAGCCTGCCGTGCGAAATTCCTCTGAACGCGCAGCTGCCAAGTCGGTATGGACTGAGTCGAGCGTGCACCGTACCCGCGCCGAATCGGCGGTAAGAGGCTTTCGAACCTCTATCGACCGGCATCCTGGACGCAGCGGGACTGCAGATCTCGAGACGCCCGCTAGTAATTCAGCAAATCCGGAGAATCTCGCCCGCGGATCGTCACTGGACTCTCCAACCTCTGCAATCGGCGCCCGGCCAACGTCAGGTATAGCTCCCGATAGCGTTGGTAGCAAGCATCCATCGTCGGCGGACCCAATACCGACGCGGCAACGCATCACGCCGAGGTCAGCAATCATCTCAGACGAGCCTCGCTTTATTGACGAGCTTCCCGTTCGGCTGCTTCCACCAACCGACGTGCGAAAAACGTGATCGCACTGCGTAACGCGGCACGCACGATTGGTCCCGTTCCAGGGATCCTCTCGGTAAAGGTGCCGCTCCAGCGCAGGTCGGTGCCCCCTGCCGAATTCGGGGTAACGACCAGCTCGCCGCGGTAGTCTTTGGCCGGGTTGGGCGGCCAATTCAGCTTGTAGACGTGTCGGCGGTCCTGCTCGTACTCACAGGTCTCCTCCTGCATCAGCAACGGCCACAAACCGACCTTTCGGACGGCTCCGATGCCGCCGGGCGCCGGATCACCCTGCCGGTGCCAGGAAGATTGGGCGACGAGCGGTCTGGCCCAGCTCGCCCAATTGGCGCCGTCGGTTTCGATCCGGAACAACGTCGCTGGGGGCGCGTGGCTGGTCCGGGTGACTTCGAATGAAAAGGTCCTGCCCGACATATGGACTCCCACCAGTGTCTGCCGCTGCTCCGACGGACACAGCTTATCTGGTGGTCCCGCCCGGCTGTGAGACACGCAGTCCTGTCCGAATCGGCTGGCGACCACAGCTCCATCAGTGCAGCTCCATCTGTGCAGCTCCATCTGTGCAGCTCCATCTGTGCAGCTCCATCTGTGCAGCTCCATCTGTGCAGCTCCATCTGTGCGGCGCGCACACCTAGCGGCGGAGACAGGCTGCCGCACCCCAGGGACGTACACCCGGGCGACGCGGATCGGGTTGCAGCAGGCGTGCGGCCAAACGCATCAAGAACGGAAGCCGGTCGAGTCGGTATGCCACCGCGGCCAACGGTTCCACCTCGGCCACTCGCCAACCGAGGTCTTCAAAAAACGCCACGCCGTTTTCGGGTGCAAACCTAAAGGGTGCACTCTGCAGCATGCCGCTCTTCTTGTTCATCAGCCGCTTCAATCCCGGGCTAACGAAATCAAGTGTCCACCAGGCAATCTCGGGTCGATTGAGCGCCGCCGAGAACTCGGCGACTTCATCACCGCCGAGATACATCAGCAGGCCCTCGGTCAGCACCAGGGCCTTCGAGGCGCCGGCTAGGGCCTGGTCCAGGAACGCTGCACGGGCGCGCGTATCTGCGAGATCGACTGCGGTGCGAGTAAGCCGGCATCGCGGCGCCTCATCGGCGAGCAGCTGCGCCTTTTCGGCCAGCAGTCCCGGCAGATCCGCCTCTATCCACTCAAATTCAGAGGGGAGGTTCAAACGGTACGGGCGCGTGTCCAAACCGGCGGCCAGATTGAGCACCCGGTCACACCCATCGCCGATCGCATTCAAAATGACATCATCGATGATCTTCGTGCGGGCGATGAGCCACCAACCGGAGCGCACTGTTCGAGGCGCGCGCGCCGCGATGGCGCGCCCATGTTCACCGGCGAGACGCTCCGCCAAGAAGTCGTTGAACAACGCATCAGGACGCGCTGATTCGGTCGCGCGGTAGTGTGCGGTCCAGCGAGCGGTGTCGGAGACGTGAGAGACGAGCGGCTCTGAATTGGGCATGCTGCACGCTATCGAATCCCGCTAGGCACGGCATTGGATCGAAAGCTACCTGACGGGGCGGAGCACGACCATCCCCGGAACCGTACTGAGGTAGTCCAGAAGGGAACTGTCGACCACCTTGTTGTTCTCACTCAGCGACGACGCGTTGCGAAGAACGGGCCCGTCAGCTGTGTCCACGAAAATACCGACATGTGTTACGTCCAGACCGCCGTCCTCGGCGTACGCGCCGATGTAGTCGCCGGTCTGTAGCCGGCCGATGACGCTGCTGTCGACCGACCCACTGGGAATGTAGGAGACGGTGCGCGGCACAACCGGCAAACCCGGCAGATACGCCCCACCGGAATCCTTCTCGTTGAGGTGCTTGGTCGACTGGATTGAGTTGGCGCTAAGGCTTTTTGTGATGTCGGTTGCGATCGCAGGAGCAGACGCCGACCAGTCGGTGAAGAAGTGCTTCCGATCCAGGAAATCGACGACACCGTTCTTGTATCGAACAGTGGTGAGATTGTCGATGAACTCCTCGCGGTCATCGGACCGCTTGAGCGCTTCAACGTAGTCGGCATAGGTGAAGCAGTCGACTTCCTGCAAGTCAACAACGAGCTGCTCAGCCTCAGTAGCCGAACCGATAAGCGTGTTTGCGCCATAAGGCACGTCCAGGAACTGCCGCGAAATAATGTCCGACAGCTCGGACCCGCTCGCATCTGCAGCGTTATCTCGCACCGTCAGCAGGGTTTGGAGGGTCTGCTCACTCTGGCTGGAGATCCGGACGGCGGGCGAGGCTATGGCGCCAGGGGATGGGGCCGCTGCGACGGCAAGCGCCGAGATCGCCCCCAGACAGCCAAGACGGGTCCCGAAACGGTTTTTGAGCGCAGGCTTCCGACTTCGGGTCAATCGGATGGGCATGGGATGCTCCTCAACCGGAGTGCGACAGTTTCCAATACCTTACTTGCTGCCCAGCGCCCCATCACCGCAGCTAGTCGTCATTGACCCTGCGCTTTCGCCGGTATCTCACCGCACGATACACCGAACGGCGGCGGGCCCGACTCGGTATCTGACCGAATTAGGATGTAGATTAATACATTTGGTCACTGTCTTGTCGCTTGACCCCTCGCGGAGGAACACCAGCGCTATCTGGCGGTCACGTTCATCGCCCGCGGTGCCGGTAGTGAACTGGCTGAGCCTACGACAGGACCAAGGAGCGGCGGTGAGCGCGGGTCGGCCTAGGTCGGTATCGAGATTCGGAGAGGACGACAAAGCCGCCGGTGGATACGGCTGAGGCGGTTAGACTCCGCCAAAGACGCTGTCCACGAACGCCGCAGTGCGCTGCTTCCACGTTATGACGAAATTGCCGACGTTGTCGCGGCTGATATCGAGGCCAGGGCAAAACCAATCCCCGCCATCGTCGGCGAAGAAATGCGGCGAGCCCATCACCCCGCGCGCCCGCCCCTTTGCCCAGTCGGCGTGGACCGCCGCGGACGTGGCCTCGGCATCAAGGGGATCTAGGTCGAATTGATCGGCTATCTGCGCCACGACCGCGGACCGTCCGATATCTCTCCCTTTCTCGAACATCGCGGTGCGCAGCGCCAAGCCGACCTCCTCGGCGAGCACTGGATCACCGACACGGTCGGCCGCAGCCGTCAGCGCGAACGCGGACATCGAGGTTTTTGGAAAGGTATCGACGGAGAAGCCCGCGAAGAGATCGGGACGCACAGACGCACGCAAGGCTGAGATCTCCGCCCAGGCGTGATCCGAATCGAGCGGTTTGCCGTTGATCAACTCCAGCGGCCAAGCCCGGATCCGCAGGCGCGGCTCGGTAAGGCCGCGGTCGCTGCGCCGGTCGATTAGCGTGCGCAGCCCGACATGGGTGAATGGGCACAGGATGTCGGCGAAGACCTCGACGGTGCGCATGGCGGCGATGATACCGGGCCGTCGTGGGGTTTTCGTCGATGAAGCCCCGCGACCGCGTCCTGGCTCGTTGGCCCCCGTCATCGTCTGAGGCGTGCTACCGCGACACGGACGTGCAACCCTGTGAAACGATCGGCGGCGGCCAAGACCGCTGCAATGCATTACCTTGCGGTTCCAGAACCCGCCTCGGACATGGACATCACCTCGGTCGCGCCGACGAACGTCGACACCGGCCAGTACAACGAATCCATCACCGGATCGGGCCAACAGTGACCCGCCTTATCAGTCTGGAAACATTGGTGTTTGGACAGCGCGGGCATCGCAGGCACAAGCTACTGGCAACCGGGTCTCGCACGATGCTCAGCTGCCGTGCGCTAGGCCGCTGCGACAGCCCTTCGCTGCGGTGAAGATGCAGGATCAAGGCCCAGTCTTCCAAGGAGTTCACCCATCCAACTTGATTGGCTGGTCCAGCCAGTCAAACTGGGTCAATTTCCACTGCGCGGCAGGCAGTTTGAGTAAGCGGTCAGTTCAGTCGCCTCGCCACGCTGGCGACGATCCCCCCGATGCCGGCGCCGACGAGAGATCCGATGACCACATCGCCTGGGTAGTGCACGCCGGTGTGTACGCGCGAGTAGGCCACGGCGCCAGCGAGAAAATACAGGGGCACACCCACCACGGGAAGCTGACTGCTCACGGCTGTGGCAAAGGCGAAGCCGGACGCACTGTGACCGGAGGGAAATGAGGTGGATTCGGGCATCTTGACGTGGCGTGCCTCGGGCACTTCCCTGCCTTCGCGATCGGGGCGGATTCTGGGGTAGAGCCGCTTGAATCCTTGGTTCACAACCGCCGAGGTGACACCGATGGCAGCGAGTCCCGTGACGGCCGCTCGACGGCCCCGTGCCCCTCCCGCACCGGCGAGGCCGGCGGCCGCAGCCATCCATAGCTTGGAGAAGTTGGCGGAGTTGGACAGGCGGCGGATCGGCTCGTCAAGCAGTGGCGTGTGGGATTCGGCGACGGCGGCGTAGATGCCCTTGTCGAGTTCATCGAGCTCTCGCAGCACTGCCCGGTCCGCCGTGTTGGGATTTGCGTCATTGCCAGGACGCAGCCCGGCCAGCAGGCTTGCGACGGTCTGCGGCTGGGTCGGATGTTCCCCGCTCATCACTGTTCGCCGATGCCCGAGGTCTGTGCAAGATCGAGCAGCTTCGCCGCAACGGCCTCGTCAGCCGGCACATATCCGGGCTGGGTTCCGGCGGGCACGAGCACTCGAAGGCCTTTGGGCCGAATGGATATCGTGAGGGGAGAATGGAATTGGAGTGCTTCCCCGTCAAGACCGGCCAGGATCGTCTCGCCGGACTCAATCTGAAACGATGTTGCCTTCCAGTCATAGAGCCCAAGGAGCTGATCGAGTGGCATGTTCATGACATCGCCTTCAGGGAAATTGGTGAGGGCACTTATGCCGAGGTGTCCCGAGTCCATGCGCAGGCGCCTGCCATAGTCGGGATAGCCGGAGTAGGTGTACACGTTGTTCGAAACGAGTAGCAGCGGTGCCCGCTCATGGGTTCGCCCGTCCGGAGTCATGTACCGCAGTGCTGCTTGTGCGTTGACGTCGGAGACCGCAGTGGAGATCGCATTGGCCAGGGTGGCCGCCTTCTCACTCCGGTACTCCTCGCGGTGCACGGCCTGGGCGTAGACACCGAAGCTCACGTTGTTGAGGAACGGGCGGCCGTTGGCGACGCCGTAGTCGATCAGGATCTGCTCGCCGTCACGCAACGCATCGAGTGCGGTCAGCGGGTTGTCTCGGTCGAGCCCGAGGTCCAGCGCAAAGTGATTGCGGGTACCGACCGGAACGCAGAAGAAAGGGACGCCCCGCTCGACCGCAACCCCGGCCACCAGCCCGAGGGAGCCGTCTCCTCCGGCCATCCCGATAGCATCGGCGCCAGCGCTGATGGCGTCATGCGCCAGCCGGACGAGATCATCGCCCCGCTCCAACAGGATGGGGCGAATACCCGCCTTCCGTGCTTCGTCGGCCAACCCGCACCTGTCGGCCTTACCGTCACCGCTCCAGCGATTGATGAT
>JAHZIT010000124.1 GCA_022601275.1 Actinomycetes bacterium | reverse complement strand
GGCCGGCTGCTTGTGTACCGCACGCGCGGTGCCGAGCACTGTCATCTTGTCCAAGCGCCTGGTGCTCGGTGGCGGGCTCGGACTGCGATCCTCGGCCGTGCTGAAGGGAGCGGTCTGCCTGCCGGTAACGGGCACTGCAGCATCGGGCACTGCGGCATCGGGCACTACAGCATCGGGCACTGCGGCATCGGGCACTGCGGCATCGGGCACCGCGGCATCGGGCACCGCGGCATCGGGCACCGCGGCATCGGGCACTCCGGCCTGTACATCGACTGCGGGTGCTGGCTCGTTTCTGGTCGTCGTATTTGGGCTCGTGCCGAGGGCCCGGGCAAAGTCGATGCAACGGGGGTACCGGTTCGCGGGGTCCTTGGCCAGAGCCTTGGCCATCACGGCGTCGAGGTAGGCGAGGTCGGGCCGGCGCTCGGAAAGCCTGGGTGCCGGGGTGTGCAGATGGTTGCCGACCACGACTGCTCGATTGGAGTTGTTGAACAGTGGAACACCGGTCAGCAGGTGAAAAGTTGTCGCTGCCAGGGCATATTGATCTGCGCGGCCGTCCAGCGACTTGCCTGTCAGCTGCTCTGGTGCAGCGTAGGTAACGGTTCCGATCGCCATGTTCGCCTCGGTCAGACCGCTCATGTCATCGGCATCGCGGGCGATACCGAAATCGGTCAGCAGCACCCGCCGTCGAGCGCCTTCTGAGGGGGCCGTGACAAGTATGTTCGCCGGCTTGACGTCGCGGTGCAGCAGACGTCGTTCATGGGCGAAGTCCAGGGCCTCCGCGACCGCCGTCACTATCTCGATTACCTCTTCGAGGGGCATCCCCGACGGGTAGCGCTGCTCGAGCAGGTGGCCGGCGTCGGTGCCGTCGACGAAGTCCATCGAGATCCACAGGCGGCCGTCGAACTCGCCCCGGTCGTGCACACCCACGAGGTGTGGATGCCACAGAGTCGCTGCCAACTCAGCCTCGCGGATGAACCTTGCCCGGAATTCCTCATCGTCGGTGGCGTCGGCGGACAGGATCTTGAGTGCATCCAGACGGGGCAGGCGGGGATGTTGGACGAGATAAACCTCACCCATCCCACCGGCGCCGAGGAGCCGCTGAATGGTGTAACCGGCGAAAATGTCACCGTCGTTGAGCGGCATGACCAGAAGCCTACAAAACGGGAGGAAGGCTAGGCTCGATTACCGGGCGCAGGGTGGCGGCGTCGGGACCAACTCGAGATGGCGCGACCGGATCATTCGCTTGATCAACAGGCCCCAACGGCGCCGTCACCCCAGCTGGCCTGGAGTGCGGGGTGGCCCGACCGTCGGCGCGGCAACTGGCCGGGCTTTGCCGGTGCGCGGCTTCACCGCAGCCGGGTTCTATGATGAGAAGGTCGGTTATCGGTGTGGGATGCATCGGTGTGGGATGCATCCGGGTGGGATGCATCCGGTGTGGGATTAGTACGCGTGGGATTTATACGTGTGGTGGAGGTGACACTGTTGGCGGGTGGGTTCCCCGACACGGCGACGCTCGAGTCGGCTCTGGGGATTGCTTCTCGAGCGCCCTCGGTCCAGAATTCGCAGCCCTGGCGTTGGCAGGTCGGTCGTGATGGAGTGCGTCTCTACGCTGATTGGAGTCGTCAACTCGATGATTCCGACTCCGGACGGCGGGATGTCCTTCTCAGCTGTGGAGCAGTACTGGATCACTGCGTCACCGCTCTGGCCGCAGCGGGTTGGCGCCCGCGGGTGCGCCGGCTCCCCGATCCTGACGACTCCAGTCAGTTGGCGTGGATCGAAGTGGTGGAGCAGCCCGCGCGCCCAGACGACATCGAGTTAGCCGCCGCCATAACGCGGCGCAGGGCCGACCGTCGCCGATACGAAGCGCGCGCGATTCCCGCCGGCACACTTGAGTATTTCTATATCCGCGCGGCGCGATCCCAGGTAACACTGGGGGTGGTTCCCAAGATCCGATGGACGCGACTTGACGAAGGCGATGTCGTGCTGCGCTACGGCGGTGGAGTCAGCAGCGCAGACGGAACACCCGCAGACCGGCCACATTCAGACCGGCCACATTCAGACGATGCCGCGTTGGTGGTGCTGGGCACCGATGCCGATACCGACCTCATGCGGATACGGGCCGGCGAGACACTGAGCCGAATAGTCCTGTCGGCCACCGAGATGGGCCTGGCCACCTGCCCGCTGACCGAGCCGTTGACGGAAACACGTGATCGTCTGGCATTGGCCTGCGAGGTGTTCGATGGCGAGGCGTACCCGCAACTGCTGATCCGGGTGGGTTGGGCGGCCGGCAACGGTGACCAGCTTGCGCCCGGCGAGCGACGCTCACTGTGCGAGATGACCACGTGGGACGGCCCGAATAATAATTAGAAGTAGCGTTCGGGGCCGCTGGTCATTCTCCGCTGCGGATTCGCACAGCGATGCGTGTGGCCAGCGTGCGACTCGATCGTGATGGCTGTCCGCGGAGCAATCCAGTGTTCGGCGGGATACTTGTTGAAATCCATCAGCGCATCGTCGACGATCCTTGGCGACCGCCTATGCCCTACGAGCAAGGGGACCGCGTATGACAGTTGTCGCCATCTATCTCGTCATCACCTTCGGTCTCGGCGGCCTGGCCATGGTGGTCCGACTGCCTCCTCTGGTGGGGTTCCTGGCCGCGGGATTCGTCATCAATGCCCTCGGCGTCGAGGAACTGCCCCAACTGGAGACGATGGCCGACCTCGGCGTCACATTGTTGCTCTTCGCAATTGGTCTCAAGCTTGACGTTCGCATACTGCTACGTCGCGAGGTGTGGCTGACCACCTCCGCGCACATGGCGATCAGCGTGGTCCTCGGAAGCGTCGTCCTGTGGCTGGCAGCTGTGGCCGGGGTCGCCATGCTGGCGGGGCAGAGTATGCAAACGATTGCACTGCTCGCCTTCGCCCTGTCGTTCTCCAGCACGGTGTTCGTGGTCAAGGTGCTCGAGGAGCGGGGTGAATCGCACGCACTCTACGGACGGGTCGCTATCGGCATTCTAGTGATGCAGGACATCATCGCCGTGGTCTTCCTGACCGCCACCGGAGGTCACCTGCCCAGCCCGTGGGCGCTGGCGCTGGTGGGTCTATGGCCGCTGACGCGGGTGCTGCGCAAGATCTGGAGTCGGCTGGGCCACGGCGAGATGCAGTCGCTGTTCGGCATCGTGATGGCACTCGTGCCCGGGTACGCGTTGTTCTCGGCGCTGGGGCTCAAGGGTGACCTCGGGGCGTTGGTCATAGGGGTGCTACTGGCATCGCATCCGGCTTCCTCGGAGCTCGCGCGATCGCTGTTCCACATCAAGGAGCTGCTGCTGGTGGGCTTCTTCGTGTCGATTGGGCTGACCGGATTGCCGGATCTGCCCACCATCGGCGTAGCACTGCTGATGCTGCTGCTCCTGCCCTTCAAGGCGGTCTTGTATGTGGCGTTCCTGTCCTTCCTGAAGTTGCGATATCGCACCGCACTGCTGGCCGGGCTGAGTCTGATGAACTACTCGGAATTCGGCCTGATCGTCGTGTCCGTCGGTGTCTCAGCCGGGCTGCTGGGTCAGGCCTGGCTGGTCGAGATGTCGATCGCGGTGGCTCTGAGCTTCGTAGTGTCGGCACTGGTCAACGGTCGCGGGCACCTGATGGTGGAAAAGATCGCCGAGCGGCTTCCCGCCCAGGACGAGCACACCCTGCACCCTGAGGAACGTCCCGGCGACGCCGGCGATGCCGAGGTTGTGGTGATCGGGATGGGCCGCGTGGGATTCGCGGCGTACCAGCGGCTGACCGATCACTACGGATTCCGGGTGGTCGGAGTGGACTACGACGGCCCACGGATCGGGCGACTCGCAGCCGAGGGTCTGCGGGTCATCGAGGGTGACGCCACCGACCTGTACTTCTGGAACCAGATGCGCCGCTCGGGGTCGGTGCGCATCGCCGTTCTGGCCATGCCGCGGCACGGCGCCAACGTCACCGCGCTGGAATGCCTGCGTGAGTCGGGATTCAGCGGAAAGGTCGCCGCCGTGGCCCGATACGAGGACGAAGTCCAGTGGGCGAAGGACCACGGTGTGGGCATCGCCTTCAACGTCTACGCGGGTGCGGGGTTGGAGTTGGCAGACCAGGTGGCAGACGGTCGGGCGCCACGCGCCGTCGAGGCTGAGGAGGGGCCCACCGCCAAGTCGTAACCGAGTCGCCTGGACCCACGAGCCGGATTCGCGGGCACGAGAGCAGTCGGCGTCTCAGCGGCGGCGTCCGCGGCCGGATGAATCGGGTTCAGGGCATGCTGTCCTCGGGCGGCTCAGGGTCCGGGGGCGGCTTGTCCAGCCACGCTCGGAGGCGGATCAATTGGCTGGCCACCAATCCAGCGCCGGCCAATGCCATGACGACGGCAACGGCGACGCCCGCCGTCATATCTGAACCGTCCGTCCGGCAGTCGGCATCAGTTGTTGCCCGCGCCGCTTCGGGAGCGCCTCGCTACCAGCGTCCGGCTTCGATGTCGACGCTGAAACCGTACAGGTCGAGGCTATGGGGGAGCGGCTTGGTCGAATCCAACTCGGTTCCCGAGACCACGGGCGTTCCGATATCGAGGAGGTGCGCCAGCACGGTCTGGCCAAGGAGCATCGACAGGCCGATGCCCGGACAGACCTGCGGCCCGTGACTGAAGAAGTTGTACGACCAGTCGCTGCCGGCATCGCCGCTGGCCCATTCGCCTGGAGAGAACCGATCCGCATACGAGATGCGGTCGCGGTTGCGATGGTTGAACACGTTATAGATGAGTACCTGACCACCCGCTGGCAGTACCGCCCCGTTGGGGAACTCGACATCGCGGGTAGTTACCCGGCCGAACATCGTAGTCGCCGGCCAAAGCCGCATTGCTTCGAACAGGCATCCACCGAGATAGTCGAGCGACATGATGCCCGACGCCGACATGATGTCCCGGTTGGCCATCTCCACGCCCACCTCATGGCGTTGCTCGCCGTGCGTGGCAAGCGCGCCAAGAGCGCGGAACACGTTGGCCGCCAGGGTGTCACCCATGGCGAACAGCCAGTGAATTACCTGGCCAGAGGGTGTCACATCGGGCGCGGTGGGGGCCTGCGGGATCAGCGAGGCCAGGCTGTCGGGTTCTGGGGCATCCAGGTATCCGTCGATCATGGAGATGAACTCGTCGTACTGCGGCGCGGGTTCACCGGGCATCTTGTTGCCGACCGACATCATCTCGCCCAATATTTCGGTGAGGCGAGTGTCGTCGGCGGCCCTGTCGCCGAAGATGACTCGGCGAGTCATCCGCTGAAAAGCGGCATTGAAGTCCTGCCACCGAATCGTCTTCGCAGCAAGCTCCCTGGCGGTTTCCGCGGCGACCTCGACGAAGGGTTGGGCCAGCCGATGCATCGGTTTGTCGCTATCGAGCACCGCAACGGCGAACCGCCGCCTGTCCTCCCACGCCTGGCCCCGTGAAATCGTCAGGGCATCAGGCTGAAATGCGGCCATCCCTTTGCGTTTGGGCTCCAGATCGGAGGCGAACGGGTCCGGAGAGCCGCTCAGTACGAACTCCAGGTCCGCCGGATCGTGGAGCAACAGCGCTTCATCGCGGGCGACACGAACGTAGAAAGGCCCCGGACCGTAGCTGCGCACCATTCCTTCCACCAGGCGGTATCCGAGGTAATCGGCGCCGACGGTGGAAGCGATCCTGGTGGGCAGTTCCCGCTTGTTGAACAACCCCAGGATGACGTTGGGCGCACCGATCTGCGCAGTGAAGCGAATGCCTTCCAGAACGGATGCGTGCGGGAAGTCGTCAGTCACGATCGACTACCCCCAAGGCATATAGGCGCGCACGGAATCTGCCAACCCCACGATCCGATTCTTCTTCCCCGGTGCGGGAGCGCCCAGCTTCGGCCACGGCGCGAATACCCGCTCGGCGCCGCCGAGAGCCGGTTCCAGCTCGGGGTAGTGCCGCAACAGGACATCCTTCATCGAGGTGTGGTTGACCCAGTCGAAGCCCACCTGTGTGTACGTTTCCGGCGTGAAGTCTTTGGTGAAGAACCGGTCGCTCTTCAGCCGGCGCGACGCCATCAGAATGAAGATACGGAACGCGGTGTCTGAGAACCCGAATCCCTTCGGTGGCTGCTCGGCCTGCATGCCGATCTGCAGATCGACCGCATCGACATCGCCGTTGTAGACCTCGTTGATCTCCTTGGCCCACTGCTTGTTCGGGGTGATCTCGTCGATAGTTTTCCGACGGGGCATGCGCAGCACCTCGCGGAAGTCGTTATACCGGGGTACACCTCGTTCGCGATCCCGGACGATGTCCAGGGTGGCCAGATCGGTGATCTGTCCGTCGATCCGAGTCAACTCCCGCAGCGCATTGGGGTAGTTGTGCAAGCAGATCGCGCCGGCGCTGGCACCGCCCATCGAGTACCACAGATCGCCCATCTGCATGCCATCCATGAAGTCGCGGGTGTGGCGGCCCTGCAGTTCGGTGAAGGTCTTGTTCTCCAGGTGCTCCCCGGATTCGAGCGAGAAGAAGTTCCAGTCATCGGGGATCAGGGGGTGAAGCCGGTAGACCGAGACGAACTCCTCGGTGAGCGAGAAGGCTGAGGCGTGGTGCTCGGTCGATGACCCGAGGATGCCGGAGAGCACTTCGCTGTCACCCACCCGGCCGATCCGGTCCTTGAACGTCTCACCGAGTGCGCCGTACCAGTTGGCATTCATGCCGATCTGCAGGGCAGGGTGGCGAAGCACGCATGTCGTCCACTCCACCGTGTGGATCTTGGCGATCAGCGCGGACACCACCAGCACACCGAGTTCGAACAGTCGCTGATCATCGAGGCTGGGGTACGCCTTCTTCAATGCGTCGCACACCGAGTTGTGCTCGCGGGCGAAGAGGGTGTGTAGCAGCCCGACGCCCAGCCACCAGTTCTCCTGGAAGCCGGTGAGGTCGACGCCCGGAATGTCACTGGTGGGCAGCCGTCCGTCGTCGCCGACTTTGACCTTGCCGTCGACGTACGTGCGGATCTGGTTTTGCTTTTCCTGGCCACTGCCATAGATCTGGGAGCCGTCCCACCAATGGGTTTCGTGGTTTTCGAACACCGGGGCGGGACAACCGTGCTTGATTTCCCCGTGCAGCGGGATGGTGCTGCGAATCTGCATCGGGTTTTCGGGGAAATCGTCACCGTCGCGAAGCGGGATGTCGATGGTCTTTTCGGGCACACCGTCACCGTGAAAGAACCAGTTGTGATTCTCGAACTGAATCCATGCCGCCGCAATCGTATTGACGATGCCTGCGGGCTTGAATTCGTCACGTGCCATCAGTCGGCGGCTGATGACCCGAGGATCGGGTTCGAGTAGTCGCTTCCGGTCGACGATCGTCTTCTCCGGAGGCGAGTTCCGGCCGAAGCCGGTGCCCTTAGCGCCCATCCACGGCTCATCGAGATCGTTGAACTTGCCGTCGGGCGTGCGAGCCCGCTTCTCCTCGTCGGTCGGCTTACCGAGATCTTCGTCCGGCCGGATGCCGGGGCCCTCGAAGAGATTCTTCTCG
>JAHZIT010000123.1 GCA_022601275.1 Actinomycetes bacterium | reverse complement strand
CCGGTCGGCGGTGCCCACGGTCCGGCACAGCTGCGCCGCCACCGCTGGCCAGGCGGCGTCACGATCGCTGCGATGCAGGTCTGCGCAGCGAAGACAACTCGTAACGCCGGGGAGCACCAGCGGACCGACCAGGCCGGTGCCGTCTCGAACCCGCACCGGTAGATGTGGCACTGCGGCGTCGTGCAGATCGCGCACCACCCGCGGGTCGGCGACCAGGTAGTCGGTCAGAACCGTGAGGTCCGCACCGCCGGTTCCCGCGTCGGTTCTGCAGCTCTGGCTGAGGCGCACTCCAGAGCAGCGCAGCGAGGCGATGAGCAGGTCCGATAGCGGTCCGCTGCCGTGCACTCGGATCGAGGCGGCGCGGGCGCGGCGGGGTGCCGTCACCGTGACGACACCGGCTTCGGCCAGGTGGGTGACCAACGCCGCGACCACCGACGTATCGGTGCCGTGATCGGCGGCCAGCGCCTCCAACTCGGCGATCGTCGCAGCGGACTGCAGCGCGCGTAGCAACTCAGCCAAGACTGGCGCGGAGAGCCCGGGCGGCGGCTGCACGACGAGGGCCCGGCGCGGATCCCAGCCGACCTGGACGGTGTTGTCGGGCCGGGACAGCACCGGCGTGCTCGGGTTGAGCGCGTAACGGGTCATGAGACGACCGTGTCACGTCACAACTACCCCGAGACGAGTTATCCACAGGGCCTGCCATCCACCAGGCCTGGGTCGGCGTGACGTTTACTCTTGCGGCGCGTCGGTCCCATCGTCGCCGCGCTCAAGGTCGCGTGCCTCGTTCAGCGCCTGCTCGATGGCGCTGTCCATGCCGCTCGTATCGCCGCCGACCATCCGGTCGATGAATCCGGCGGGCTCGTCCAGGTCCGACCCGCTGGGCAGCAGGTCGGGGTGCTGCCAGACGGCATCGCGCGCATCAGCACCGACGGCCTGGGTCAGTCTCTCCCACAGTGCCGCGGCCTCCCTCATTTTGCGCGGCCGCAGTTCGAGCCCCACCAGCGTGGCGAACGTCTGCTCTGCGGGTCCGCCGGTGCCTCGCCGCCGGCGCAATGTCTCGCTGAGTGCCTGGGTGCCGGGGATCCGGTCCCCGAGGGCGTCGGCGACCACGGTTTGCACCCAGCCCTCGATAAGGGCCAGCAGGGTTTCCAGCCGGTCCAGCGCGGCGGTCTGTTCCGGGGTGGCCTTCGGTTCGAAGATGCCCTGATTGAGCAGCTGCTCCATCTCGGAGGGGTCGGTCAGGGAGGCGGGGTTGAAGCCGCGTGCGAACTCCTCGATCCCGCTCATATCGATCTTGGTGCCCTTGGCGAACGCCTCGACCGTCGCGAGCACCTGGGTGGAAAGCCACGGCACGTGGCTGAACAGGCGATGGTGGGCAGCCTCTCGGGCGGCGAGGAAAGTGACGATCTCGCTGCGTGGCTGTTCGAGGCCCTCAGCGAGCGCCTCGACCGCGTCGGGCATCAGCGCCGCGACGCCCTTGGGTCCAAGCGGCAGCCCGATGTCGGTGGAGGTCAACACTTCCTGAGACAACTTGCCCAAAGCCTGGCCCAGCTGTGAGCCGAACGCCATGCCACCCATTTGCGACATCATCGTCAGCAGTGGCCCTGCCATGGACTTGGCTTCCTCGGGCAGCGCCGAAGCCCACACCGATGCGATCTGCTCGGCGACCGGGTCGCAGAGCCGCTTCCAGGTGTCCAGCGTGTTGTCGATCCAGTCGGTCGGTGTCCACGCCACCGCCCTGGTGGTTCCGGCAGGCAGTGGTGTCGCCCCGTCCAGCCAGGTCTCGGCCAGCCGGACCGCGTCGGAGATGGCGGTGCTCGTCTGCTCGGGCACCGGCGCCACGAAACCGATGGATTTCGACGCAAGCTGGCGGGCCAGGTCGTAGTTGACCGGTCCGGACGCCGCGCCCCCGGGCATCCCGCTGCCCGCACCGCTGAACATCTCGCCGAGCTTGCTGAAGATCTGACCCAGTTGCGACATGTCGAAATCGCCGCCGCCTGGGAACGCACCCCCGAAGGGATCGCCACCGGAGCCGGGGTCCTTCTTGTGCTTGTCACGCTCGGGGTCATCCCCGGCGGAGAAGCCGAAGGGCGGGTCAGCCATGCCACCAACCGTACTCAACGCGCCGCCTTCATGCGGCGATGCGGGTCACGCTGTGAGTGAACCTCGTCGCGCGAACCTTTACTGTTGGCGGCGTGAACAGGCGCATATCCACTCTCATCGTCGCGCTGGTGCCGGTCCTGACCTTCGGAATGTTGTTGACGGCGGTCACCGTGCCCTACGTGGCGCTGGGGCCCGGCCCGACCTTCGACACACTCGGTGAGATCGACGGCAAGCAGGTCGTCGAGATCGAGGGCGCAGAGCTCCACCCCACCAGCGGGCACCTCAACATGACGACGGTGTCCCAGCGCGACGGCCTCAGCCTTGGGCAGGCGCTGGTGTTCTGGGCTTCGGGTCGTGACCAGCTGGTCCCGCGCGATCTGGTGTACCCGCCGGACAGGTCGAAAGAAGAGATCGACGAGGCGAACACCAAAGATTTCCGGCAGTCGGAGTTCAGCGCCGAGTACGCCGCGCTCCACTACATGAAGTACCCGATGGCCGTCACCGCGGAAACTGTTGCTGAAGACGGACCGTCCAACGACAAGCTGCAGCCCGGCGACGCCATTGCCGCGGTGAATGGCGTGAAAGTGGCCGACCTGGAGCAATTCCAGGAGATCCTCAAGGACACAAAACCCGGCGACACCATCGCCGTCGGTTACCGGCGCAAGAACGGCCCGGACGGAACCGTCGACATCACTCTTGGAGAACACCCTGACGGTGACCGCGGGCTCATGGGGGTCGGTGTGCTCGACGCACCGTGGGCGCCGTTCACCATCGACTTCAACCTGGCCAACGTGGGCGGACCGTCCGCGGGTCTGATGTTCAGCCTGGCCGTTGTGGACAAACTCACCACCGGCGACGTCAACGGGTCGAAGTTCGTAGCCGGGAGTGGCACGATCACCGGCGACGGCGAGGTCGGCTCGATCGGCGGCATCACCCACAAGATCGCTTCTGCCCGGGATGCGGGCGCCACGGTCTTTCTGGTCCCGGTCGAGAACTGCGCCGAGGCCAAGGCCGCCGACGTGGAGGGCGTCGATTTGCTCAAGGTGGAAACCCTGGAACAGACGATCGACTCGCTGCGCACGCTTTCTGCTGGTGGCGAACCTCCCCGCTGCTGACCAGTAGCTGTCGGGCAGGTGCGTACAGTTAGGGCTGAGCCATCGCGGTAGCGCGGTAATCTGCGCCGGAAATATCTGATGAGAACGTTCTAGACTGGAGTGATCGAGTGGGAATGCGGCCCGCGGCGAAGATGCCGAAGCTGACGCGACGAAACCGGGTTTTCATAGGGCTATCGCTGGCCGCGGTGTTTTTGTTGTTGCTCGGTCCCCGCTTCATCGACACCTACGTCAACTGGCTGTGGTTCGGCGAACTGGGCTATCGCTCGGTCTTCACTACGCAGTTGGTGACGCGAGTCATCCTCTTCTTTGTCGTTGCGATCCTGATAGGTGGGGTCGTCTTCGCCGCATTGGCGCTCGCGTACCGCACCCGTCCGGTGTTCGTGCCCACCGCTGGACCTGACGATCCGGTCGCCCGCTACCGCACCGCGGTGATGTCCCGCCTGCGACTGGTGGGTATCGGGGTGCCGGCGTTCATCGGTGTGTTGGCCGGCTTCGTGGGGCAGAGCTATTGGGCGACCGTTCAGCTGTTCCTGCACGGCGGCAGCTTCGGCATCGTCGATCCACAGTTCGGTATCGACCTCGGCTTCTACGCGTTCGACCTGCCGTTCTACCGCATGGTGCTCTCGTATCTCTTCGTCGCGACCTTCTTGGCCTTCGTCGCGAACTTGTTGAGCCACTATCTGTTTGGCGGAATCCGGCTGGCCGGGCGCACCGGCGCGCTGAGTCGCGCGGCGCGAATCCAGCTGATCAGCCTGTTGGGGACCCTGATACTGCTGAAAGCGGTTGCCTACTGGCTGGACCGCTACGAGTTGCTCAGCCACACCCGGGGCGGCAAGCCGTTCACCGGTGCCGGCTACACCGACATCAACGCCGTGCTGCCCGCGAAGCTCATTCTGCTGGCCATCGCGCTCATCTGCGCGGCCGCGGTGTTCTCCGCGATTTTCCTGCGCGACTTGCGAATTCCCGCCATCGGCGTGGTGTTGCTGCTGCTGTCTTCGTTGGTCGTGGGGGCGGGTTGGCCGCTGGTGGTCGAGCAGATCAGCGTCCGACCCAACGCCGCGCAGAAGGAAAGTGAGTACATCAGCCGGAGCATCACCGCGACCCGGCAGGCGTACGGGCTCACCGACGACATCGTGACCTACCGCGATTACCCCGGCGACGCTCCTGCGACCGCGCAGCAGGTTGCCGCCGACCGGGCGACCACGTCCAACATCAGGGTTCTCGACCCGAACATCGTCAGCCCCGCGTTCACCCAGTTCCAGCAGGGAAAGAACTTCTATTACTTCCCGGATCGGCTGAACATGGACCGATATCGCGACAAGGACGGCCAACTGCGGGACTACGTGGTGGCCGCGCGCGAACTCAACCCGGATCGGCTGATCGACAACCAGCGGGACTGGATCAACCGTCACACCGTCTTCACCCACGGCAACGGTTTCATCGCCTCGCCGGCCAACACGGTGCGCGGGGTGGCCAACGACCCCAACCAGAACGGCGGATATCCGGAGTTCCTGGCCAGCGTCGTGGGCCCCAACGGTGAAGTCGACTCACCGGGACCGGCGCCCTTGGCCCAGCCGCGCATCTATTTCGGCCCGGTGATCGCCAACACGCCGGCCGACTATGCGATCGTCGGCGAGAACGGGCCGCCGCGCGAATATGACTACGAGAACAACGTCGACACCAGGAACTACACCTACACGGGCAGCGGTGGTGTGTCCGTCGGGGGCTGGTTTGCCCGCAGTGTCTTCGCTGCCAAATTCGCTGAGCGGAACTTCCTGTTCTCCAACGTGATCGGTGAGAACAGCAAGATCTTGATCAACCGAGACCCGGCGGATCGAGTGAAGGCGGTGGCGCCGTGGTTGACCACCGACACCTCCGTGTATCCGGCGATCGTGAACGAGAAGATGGTGTGGATCGTCGACGGTTACACCACGCTGGACAGATACCCCTACTCGCAGCTGACGTCGCTGTCGGCGGCGACTACCGACTCCAACGAGGTGGCGCTGAACCGACTGCAGCCCGACAAACAGGTGTCCTACATCCGCAACTCGGTCAAGGCCACCGTCGATGCCTACGACGGCACCGTCACGCTCTACGCACAGGATGAGCAGGATCCAGTTCTGCAGGCGTGGATGAAGGTATTCCCCGGCACCGTCCAGCCCAAGAGCGACATCACCCCTGAGCTGCAGGAGCACCTCCGTTATCCGGAGGATTTGTTCAAGGTGCAGCGCGCGTTGCTGGCCAAGTACCACGTCGATGACCCGGTGACGTTCTTCTCCACGTCGGATTTCTGGGACGTCCCCCAGGACCCGAACCCGACGGCCAGCAGCTATCAGCCGCCGTACTACATCGTCGCCAAGGACCTTGCCGAGCAAAACGGTGCGGCCTCGTTCCAGCTGACCAGTGCGATGAACCGGTTCAAGCGCGACTTCTTGGCGGCCTTCATCAGCGCGAGCTCGGACCCTGAAACCTATGGCAAGTTGACGGTTCTGACGATTCCAGGTCAGGTCAACGGCCCCAAGCTGGCATTCAACGCGATCAGCACCGACACCGCGGTCAGCCAGGACCTCGGCGTGATCGGCCGGGACGGGCAGAACCGGATCACCTGGGGCAACCTGCTCACGCTGCCGATCGCTGAGGGCGGGTTGCTCTATGTCGCGCCCGTCTACGCGTCGCCGGGCACCAGCGACGCGGCATCGACGTACCCACGATTGATCCGGGTCGCCATGCAGTACCGAGACAAGATCGGCTATGGACCCACTGTGCGGGACGCATTGACGGACCTGTTCGGTGCGGGAGCAGACGCCACCGCCACCGGGCCTGCTCCGACTGACGCCCCTGCAGGTCAGCAGCCCGCGGCGGCACCGCCTGCCGCCCCGCAGTCTGCTGCGGCGCCACCGGCGAGTCGGCCCGGCGAGGCCCCGGAAGCCAAGCCCGAGGCGCCAGCGGCTGCGGCGGTTCCGCCCGCGGGCCCGACGCAGCTGTCGGGGGCGAAAGCCGCTGCGCTGCAGGAAGTCAACGCTGCACTGGATTCGCTGCAACAGGCCCAGAGCAGTGGTGACTTCGCTGAGTACGGCGAAGCGCTGCAACGCCTCGACGACTCGATAAGCAAATACAAGTCGGCCGAGTAGTCACCCCTTCTCCGCGAGCGGCGCGCGTCCCTACTCCGCGAGCGGCGCGCGTCCCTTCTCCGCGAGCGGCGCGCGTCCCTTCTCCGCGAGCGCGCGTGTCTGCACGTCAACACGCCGCGCAGCGTGTGCATTTGCGCCCGCTCGGGGGCCGTGAGCGGGCCTGAACAGGCGATTTGGCGGCTCTACGATGGCCCCGGTAACCTAGTGTTCACCAACGCGGGGTGGAGCAGCTCGGTAGCTCGCTGGGCTCATAACCCAGAGGTCGCAGGTTCGAATCCTGTCCCCGCTACTGTGAAAATGGCCCCCCGGACTACCGTCCGGGGGGCCATTTTTTGTCGAGCCACCACCCCAGCTAGGCCGGCTGTTTGGTACCGGGGGTTCCAGTCTGCTCGCTGCGACCGTTCATGGAGTGAGGGGCGAATTGCGCTGCGGCGGTGAGTGCCACGGCCCTGTCGAGTTGGCTGGCGGAAGCCACATCTGCTCCGCGACCGGTCTTTTCATCGGCGGAGATTCTCAGCTCACCAACGACATCCTCGATACCGCGCGCGACTCCTGCGACGTCCTCGACGTTGTCGGGGCAGGCGACGATGCCCACTGCGAAGGTTTCGCCGTAGGACACGGCAGTGACATTCAGATTGGTGCCCTCGACCAGTGGGGCCATCGCATGTATGCCCAGGACTTGCGCTCCGGCGCAGTACACGGTGTCACGTGGCCCCGGAACGTTGGAAGTGATCAGGTGAGCCACCGGGGGATGGAGTCGGGACAGCTTCAGGCTGCTGTACACACTCGACGCCAGCCTGATCACCCCTGGCGGCACCAGGTCGATAACGTCGGCGAGGTTGACCGGGGGCGCCGAGCGGCGTCCATTCTTGATACGCGATGTTGCGGCGTGGATGCCGGCCATTTGCTCGGTCGCGTCGGCGAGTTGTGCCGGCAGGGAGACCACAGCTGGAGACCAACTATTGCAGGCATCGTCGTCAGCGCTGCGCGTCGAGATCGGCATCATGGCGCGCAGCGGCGAACTGGGCACCGCATCATGGGTATCCAGCCACCGACGTAGCGCCGATGTCGTCACGGTAAGGAAGGCATCGTTGACGGTGACACCGAATGCCGTCGAGATCGCGCGCAGATCCTCCATCGGCACCTCCGCGAACGCCACGCTGCGCCGGGCAGTAAGGGGGGCGTTGAGCACGGTTCTCGGCGAGCTCTGGTCCTGCTCTGGCTCAGGTGTATCGGCGGGTTGCGGTTCGGTGTCCGCGAGGAGCTGGCGCGCCGATCCCAACGCGCTTTCCACCGCCGACTTCACCGCTGCGGGAGCCAATCTGGCAGTGACGTGAAGGCCCGCGGCTGTGTTGGCGGTGATCTCGTCGATCGCGTCCCACACCCTTGCTGCCACCCCGGGCGTCGTGGCCGGGGGCCGCGGCGGCGCCGGGGCGAATTCGGCATCTGGATCGGCAGTCATCAGCTCCGGCAGCAAGGAGGTCACCGCGCCCACCCCGTCAGCCATCGCGTGGGAGAACTTGATCACCCCGACCAGCCTGCCGTCGGCGAGACCCTGCACCACCCACGCATCCCATAGAGGCCGTCGGCGGTCCAGAGGTTGCGCGTGGAAGTCGCCGATAAGAGTGCTCAGCTCCGCCATGGTGCCGGGCTCGGGCAGCCGCACATGATGCAGGTGGTCGCGAACATCGAACGCCGGGTCCTCGATCCATGCCGGCTGGCCCAGTCCGAAGGGTCTGGTGAGCAGGCGCTGCCGGAAACTCGGTATCGCCGTCGCTCGCTCAGCCAGCTGTCTCAAGAGCGCCCGCGCGGTCAACTCACCGCGAGCTGCCGGATCGAAGAATACGACCGCGAGAACGTGGGTGGGCATCACCTCCGTCTCGCCGTGTAGGGAGATACCGTCCAATCCGGTCAAACGATTCATCGTGGGGCTCCGTCCGCTCAACTGACTACTCCACAATTAGACGCGCGATGGCACGCCACAGGCCGATCGACAGCACACTCCCAACACAGTCACATCCGACTGACGGGTTCGATATCAGCCACCGGCCCGTAGTAATCCCGGGTGAATGCCGCCAGAGCTCGGATCATGTGAACCCACACCGGGAGCGTGAGGTTTGTGGAAACGTCGTGTCGACGTCAGCAACGATGTCGCGGCGGGTGTTGCGCAGGTGGTGTATCCCAACGCCGACGAAGTGGAGGTCAGCGTGGAGGTCAGCGTCGTCACAGGTCAGGTCGTCACAATCATCGTCGCGGTGTTCTTCGCCGGAATGGGTCTGTACGCGCTCGCGACCCCAGCTCGCTTGCTTGCCCCGTTCGACATCAGCCTGGGTAGCGCCGCAGCCCGCTCCGAGGTTCGCGCCGTATACGGCGGATTCGGTCTCGCGATCGCCGCGATGCTCGTCGTTTCCCTCACGGCAGCCGAACTGCGGGACGGCATCCTGATGACGGTCGCCGCCGCGCTGGCCGGGATGGCGTTCGGTCGCCTGGCGTCGGCTCCCGATGGTCGAACAAGCTTCTACCCCAACTGGTTCTACTTTCTTTTCGAGTCAGTGGCTGCAGCGGCTCTGTTCTTGGTCGCCTGACAAGGGTGATCGAGTGCCTCCTACGATCGAGGCATGACCTCCCCGCGGGACCGGCACGTGATCGTCGTGGGTGCTGGGCTGGCCGGCCTGGCCTCCACCGTGTGGCTGGCCGAACTGGGCTACCGCGTGACACTGCTGGAGAGCAACGGGTCACTCGGCGGGCGCACCATCGGTCTGACCTCCGAGCACGGTGATGCAATTGAGAACGGACAGCACGTGCTGGCGGGTTCCTACCAGAATGTCTTCCGGTACCTGGCTTCGATTGGCACCGCCGGACTGGTGGAGTTTCCCGATGAGTTCGGTGTTCGCTATCCGGGTGGACACGTGGAGAAGTTCGGCATGCGTTTCAGCAGCATCCGAAACCTGTTCCTGGGTCAGGTCAGGGGGCTGAGCATCCCGACCTTGACCAAGGCCGCACCGGCGTGGGTTCGCTTGGCACGCGACGTGATCAAGTTCGATGACGCTCTCGACGACATCACCGTCGAGCAGTGGTTGGACCGGCTCCGATTTCCTGCCGAGGTTCGCCGAATCATGCTCGGCCCAATGGTGCTCGGGCTGCTCAACGAGCTGCCGCACCTCGCCTCGGCGCATGCGTTCGTCGCCCTGTTGCGGACCGGCGCCGACCGGGTGCGCCGGACGGGCAGTAGCGCTGCTCGTATCGGCTATCCGACGGTCGATCTGGAGCGGCTCTACCTCGACGGGGCGCGCCGGGTGATGGCCGAGCGGGGGGTGGATGTGCGGCTGCGGACCCGGGCGGTCTCGGTTCGGGTGGTCGACGGTCGCGCGGCCGGGGTGACGCTGGCGGACGGGTCGGTGGTCGAGGCCGACGCGGTGGTGCTCGCGGTTCCGTCCTGGAACCTGCGGTCGCTATTGGATGACGTCCCGAGTTCGGAGGACATCCGGCTGGCCGCCAAGAAGCTCGAACCGGTTCCGATCATGAATGCCTATGTGCTGTTGGACCGGCCGCTCGGCACTGTGACACCGTGGGAATCGTTGTTGGACAGCGATATCGGCTGGGTGTTCGACCGTGACCGCATGCACGGCCCGCGTGATGACGGCAATCACCTGTACGCACTCACCACTTGCGCTGCCTACGATCTGATAGCGCTGAAGAACGCAGAGGTCGCCCAACGTCTCATCGCCGCACTGCGTGCCGGCTATCCCAACGCCCGGGACGCCGAGGTGCTCGACATCACCGTCGTGCCGTGGCCGAAGGCCACGTTCTCCTCGCGGGTGGGCATGTCCACGATACGGCCAGGCAACCGCACGGCGCTGCCCAACCTCGCCTTGGCCGGCGACTGGACCCACAATGATTGGCCGACCACCATGGAGGGTGCCGCGCAGAGTGCCGCCCATGCAGTCGATCTCATCCACGAATCTCTTGGGCTGGGCCTTACTGATCCGAAACATGGACGCGTCCGAACACATCAGGCCGTCCGTGAGGAACTGAACTAGCGCATTTGCGGTAGCCTCACGCCATGGAAATACTACGGTCTGTAGTTGTTCTGTTCCACATCGTCGCCTTCGCTATCACCTTCGGGGCGTGGGTGGCTGAGGCGGCGGCGGGCCGGTTCCGCATGACCCGCGTCATGGATTACGGGCTGCTGCTGGCGCTGGTCACCGGCCTTGCCCTGGCGGCGCCGTGGCCGGCCGGTATCGAACTCAATTACCCGAAGATCGTCGTCAAGCTGGTGATCCTGGTAGTCCTCGGCGGACTGTTGGGCATGGGCGCTGCCCGACAGAAGCGGACCGGGGACGCGGTGCCGCGTCCGTTGTTCGCATCCGTGGGCGTGCTGTCGTTCGCGGCCGCCGCCGTTGCGGTGCTGTGGTGACCCAGTCTGGCTACTGTTCGCCGAGGCCCAGCAACTCGGTCACGTGATGGTCGCGGCCAGCGGTGTAGCCGCCGTCCACGGCGATGGCCTGGCCGCTGACGAAACTGGCCTCACGCGAGACCAGGAAAGTCGCCACAGCGGCGACCTCGTCGGGCCGCCCGAACCGCCTGAGCTTGTGCTCATGGCGTAAGCCTTCGCGCGGCGCGTCCATGCCGGGAATCTCCATGACTGAATCGAACAGCGGGGTCTGAATGAAACCGGGGCAGATCGCGTTGGCGCGGATTCCGCTGGGCCCGTAGTCGATTGCGGCGTTCTTGGTGAGCAGCACAACCCCTCCCTTGGAGGCGTTGTAGACGCTGCCGCCGGCCGTTCCCTCAAGCCCTTCGATGCTGGACAGTGTCACGATCGAGCCCCGCTCGCCGTCGACTCGATCCTGTTTCATCATCTGGGTCAGCGCGGCCCGCATCACCACGAAGGTGCCTTTGAGGTTGACGTCGAGCACGCGGTCCCATTCCGCATCGGGTAGCAGGTGGATCGGGCCTCCGCCGCCCACTCCGGCCGAATGCACTACTCCGTCGATCCGGCCGGCCTTGTCGACAACCGCGGCGACCGCGCGTTCGACGGCCTTGCTGTCGAGCACGTCGGCGCGGTAATACTCAATTTCAGCCGAAAGGCTTTGCGGTGCTTCGGAAGCAAGGTCGATACCGATCACCGATGCTCGTTCGGCGACCAGTCTCTCTGCGGTGGCCGCCCCGATGCCTGAAGCTGCCCCGGTCACCAGAATGCCCTTGCCGGCAAGACTGCTCATACGCACAGTATTGCCTACCTCGCGGGCGCCGAGCGCACGCCGTTGTACGCGACGCGCCGCCAGGAGGCGTACAAACACGCGCGCTCGGCCGGACGGCGCGCCCAGGCAGATCATCCATGCACTGACATCTGTATGGTGTGTTACATGCCAGACGTCACCGCCTCCGCGGTGCGCGAGCCAGAATTCGCCCGGCTGACGGGCCTGCCATTCGACGATGCCGACGAGGTGATCCGCGCGGCGATCGACGAGGCCAGCGTGCCGGCCCTGCTGATGTCGATGGTGCACATGACCGGCGATCTCGGCATCCTCGATGAGCTGCCCGGACCGTACCAGCTCATCGCGATGGATCTGCAGGGCGCGATGAGCGAACCGGACAAGCAAGCCGTGCGCGAGCGGGCCTTCGAGGTGGTCCGCGACTACCGCGACAGGGGGTGCCCGCCGCCGTTCATCCCCGACGGGCACCAGCTTCGGAGCATGCTGAATGTGATGACCGCCGGCCAGGTGACCGAGGAGTTCATCGACTACATCGCCGCCGATCTGCGCCTCACCGACGTCGATCAGAACGGCCCGGTGCTGGCGTCCACCGCAGAGCAGCGCGCCGGGTTTCCGGTGGTCGTCATCGGATGCGGCGAATCCGGATTGCTGGCGGGCATCAAGCTCAAACAAGCCGGCATCCCGTTCACCATCGTGGAGAGACAATCCGGGGCGGGCGGCACCTGGCTGGCCAACCGCTATCCGGGGTGCCGCGTTGATATCGCCAGCCAGTACTACACCTACTCGTTCGAGCCCACCGACCACTGGGAACATCACTACGCGACCCAGCCCGAGATCCTGAAGTATCTCAACGACGTGATGGCGCGCTACGAGATTGCCGATCATGTCCGGTTCGACACCGAGGTCATCGGCGCCGAATGGGACCAAGCGACGTCGACCTGGCAGATAAAGATCCGTCCCACCCACGATGGAGTAGATCGTGCTCCTGAGACGCTGAGCGCCCGCGGACTGATCTGTGCGGTCGGCCAGTTCAGCAATCCGGTGATACCAAATATCAAGGGTGCCAAGGATTTCCAAGGGCCATCGTTTCACACCGCGGACTGGGACGACTCCATCGACCTGGCGGGCAAGCGCGTCGCTGTCATCGGGGCGGGAGCCAGCGGTTTCCAGCTCGTCCCGGCGATAGCGGACACTGCCGCACACGTCGACGTCTATCAGCGCACCCCACAGTGGATGGCGCCCAACGTCAATTACCACGCGCCGGTCGGCCAGGCGGCGCGGTGGGCCACCCGCCATCTGCCCTACTACGGACGGTGGCTGCGTTTCGTGACCTGGTGGCCGATCGCCGACGCGCTCAACGAGCAGATCACGATTGACCCCGACTGGGACAATGACGGGTTGTCGGTCAGCGCAAGCAATCACACGATCCGTGAAGTGTTCGTCGCGTGGATGCAGGCCTTCACCGCCGACGCGGATCTACTGGCCAAGGTCACGCCGGACTATCCGCCGATGGGCAAGCGCACCCTGCAGGATGACGGAACGTGGCTGACAACGCTGCAGCGCGACGACGTCGAATTGGTCACCGAATGCATCGCCGAGATCGGCGCACATGGCGTCACCGATGTCGGGGGCCGGCACCGGCCCGCCGATGTGGTGTTGTGGGCTACCGGCTTCGACGTCAATCACCAGCTCGGGCCGATCGACATCCGCGGGCTGAACGGCATCGGGTTGAACGAGGTATGGGGTGATGCCGCTTACGCCTACCTGGGGGTGACGGTGAACGACTTCCCGAACTTCTACTGCTTGTTCGGGCCGGGCACCAACGCCGTCAACGGCACCAGCCTGATCTACAACTCCGAGTGCCAGATGCGTTATGTCCTAGGGTGTATCGACCTGATGCTCACCTCCGGAGCCGCTGCGGCCACCCCGAAGGCCGAGGTGTGCACAGACTATGACCGGCGCAGCCAGGCTCGCCTCAAGACCATGGTCTACGCGCACCCCGCCGTCACGAGCAGTTACTACAAGAACTCGGCCGGTGAACTGCCTACGCTTTTCGCGTGGCGCATCGTCGACTACTGGAAGTGGACACATCGCCCGAACCCGGGTGACTACGAGCTGAAAATGATGTGATGACAGGAGAATTCATGGCGGGACGGTTGGACGGCAAAATCGTCTTGATCAGTGGCGGAGCCCGGGGCATGGGCGCATCGCACGCCCGGGAGATGGTCGCTCACGGCGCGAGAGTCGTGTGCGGCGACATTCTCGATGCCGAAGGTGAATTGGTGGCCAAGGAACTCGGCGAACGAGCGCGCTACGTCCATCTCGACGTAACTCGCCGGGAAGACTGGGATGCTGCGGTGGCCGCCGCCGTTGCCGAGTTCGGCGGGGTGGACGTGCTGGTCAACAACGCCGGCATCTTGAACATCGGCACGGTCGAGGATTTCGAGCTCGCCGAATGGCACCGCATCCTCGACATCAACCTCACCGGCGTCTTCCTGGGTATCCGAGCCGTCGTGCCGACGATGAAGAAAGCCGGTCACGGGTCGATCATCAACATCTCCTCGATCGAAGGGATGGCCGGCACCGTCGCCAGCCACGGCTACACCGCGACGAAATTCGCGGTCCGCGGGCTGACCAAGTCCACCGCTATGGAATTGGGGCAGTTCGGGATTCGGGTGAACTCCGTGCACCCCGGCCTGGTCAAGACGCCGATGGCCGACTGGGTTCCCGAGGATATCTTCCAGAGCGCGCTGGGGCGCATCGCCCAGCCGAGGGAGGTCAGCAACCTGGTGGTGTACCTGGCCAGCGATGAGTCGAGCTTCTCGACCGGCTCGGAATTCGTCGTCGACGGCGGCACACTGGCGGGCCTGGCGCACAAAGACTTCTCTGCGGTCGACGCGGATCAGCAGCCTGATTGGATCACCTGAACGGGTCGGTTCGATCAGCGGGCCGGCCCGGCGACGCGTCACCGCATCGCGACGACGACTTTGCCTTTCGCGGTCCGGTCTTCCAGCGAGGCGATTGCTTCTGCAGCCCGCTCGAGGGGGAACACGACCGGTTGCGGCGCCGACACCGCCCCAGATGCCAGCAGCGGTTCCAACTCGGCCCACTGCTCCTGCAGGTAGCCGGGATGGCTCAGTGTCCAGGACCCCCAGCCGACGCCTACAGCGTCGACATTGTTGAGTAGCAGCCGGTTCACCTTGATCGTGGGAATCTCACCACCGGTGAACCCGATGACGAGCAACCGGCCGGCCGGGGCCAGAGAACGCAGCGAATCGGTGAATCTGTCGCCACCGACCGGGTCGACGACGATGTCCACGCCGCGGCCGTCGGTCAGCGTTTTCACCGCGTCCTTGAACCCCTCGGCCAGCACCACCTCGGTGGCCCCGGCAGCCCGGGCGACCTCGACCTTGTCCTCGGTGCTGACCACCGCAATCACCCGGGACGCGCCGAACGCGGAGGCCAACCGGAGCGTCGAGGTGCCGATGCCGCCTGCGGCGCCATGCACGAGCACCGTCTCGCCGTCGCGCAGTCGGCCGCGGTTCCGAAGCGCGAAGTGCACGGTCAAATCATTGAACAGCAGACCGGCGCCCGCCTCGAATGACACCGAATCCGGCAGCTTGAACAGTCTCTCCGGTGGCAGCGCGACGACTTCGGCCATCGCACCGCACAGCATCGTCAGTCCGGCGACCCGGTCGCCCGGCCGAAGACCTGCTGCCTCGGGTGCGCTGCGGACCACCCCGGCGATCTCCGCGCCCGGGGTGTAGGGCAAGGCCGGTTTGTACTGATAGAGCCCGCGGGACTGCAACGCATCGGGGAATGCCACCCCCGCGGCGTGTACGTCGACCAGGATTGTGTTCTCCCCGGCAGCGTCCTCGCCCGGCTCATCGATCTCCACGACCGCCGCAGCCTGCGGTCCTTCGAGTACCGCCAGCTGAACTGCGCGCATCACAGCCTCCCTAACGTGTTGTCGCAAATACATCTCACTGCACCGTAGTCGGCCCGCGCGGGTGGTACGCGGCGGTACAGTCTGCTACGCGGCAATGTCGCCGCACCTAGCGAGTGCACAGGGAGAGCGCATGGCACGAGGTGGTAGGGGCCGACGTAGGGACCTATTCGCCCCGGCCCACGATCTGCCCGAGGGGCGTGCGGTCGACGTGCGATCCAAGGACGGCGTACGCCTGCACGCCGAGGTGTTCGGACCGCCGGACGGATATCCGATCGTCCTTGCCCATGGCATCACCTGCGCCCTGCGGGTCTGGGCCTATCAAATCGCCGACCTCGCCGAGCATTACCGGGTGATCGCCTACGACCACCGCGGTCACGGGCGCAGTTCCGTGCCGCCGCGCCCGCGCGACTACAGCCTGGACTACCTGGCCGCCGACCTCGATGCCGTGCTCGAAGCGACGCTGAAGCCCGGCGAGCGCGCCGTCATCGCGGGGCACTCGATGGGCGGCATCGCGATCACGTCGTGGTCTGAGCGGTGTCCACAGCGCGTCGCGCAGCGCGCTGACGCGGTCGCGCTGATCAACACCACCACCGGTGACTTGCTGCGCAACATCAACCTGCTGCCGGTTCCGTCGCGGGTGTCCGGCGCGCGGGTCCAGGCGGCGGGGTCGCTGCTGAGGATCTTCGGGTCGGCGCCGCCGGTGCGGGCAGCCGATATTCTGACGCATCGCTTCGTCTCGACGCTCGCGGTGGGCCGCGAGGCCGACCCCGCCATCAGGGATTTCATTTTCGATTTGTTCAATGGCACCCCAGCGGTCGGGCGCGGGGGCTGGATCCGGGTTCTTGTCGACAACCTCGGTCCCCAGCACATCGGCCTGCAGAATCTGAGCGTCCCCACTCTGGTGATCGGTAGCCACAAAGATCGTCTGCTACCGATGGCCTCATCCCACCACATCGCGACCGAGGCACCCAACCTCGCGAAGTTGGTCGAGCTCCCCGGTGGGCACTGCGCGATCCTCGAGCGGCCCGCCGACGTCAACACGCAACTGCGATGGTTGGTTGATTCGGTGACCGGCGAAGCGACCGAAGGTGATCAGGAGAGTCGCATCAGCTCCTGATGCACCTCGCCGGCCGCCCGCACGCCGGAGCGAACCGCCCCGTCCAGGAAACCCGTCCACTCGTTGGCGGTCTCGGTGCCCGCCCAGAAGATGGTGTCGACGGGCGTGCGCAGCGACTTCCCGTACCCCGTCCAGGAGCCGGGCGGCACTGCGGCGGTCGGCCCGCCGGGGGCGAATTCCTCTGTGCCCCAGCAATGATCGAGATAGTCGATGGGTTTCGACGCTGCGTCGCCGAACAATGCGGCGAAACCGGCCAGGGCGGCTTCGCGTCGTTGCCGGCTTGGCAACGGATCGAACATTCGCGCGTCGGTGAAGCCCAGCAGGATGCCCGGGCCCGATTCGTTGGGGCTGACGTCGAAGGTGATAAACACCGGCCCCTCGTCGGACAGCGCCGCACCCGAACATCCGTTGTCTCGCCAGAACGGCCTGTCATACGCCGCGTAGGCCTTGCTCAGGTGGCCCTGTGGCCAGTGCTCTACCAGTTCTTGGTGCTCAGGTGGCAGTGGGGGATCGAACTGAATCCCGGCGCGGTGCTCTGGCGGGATCGCGACGACGACCGCCAGTGCGGTGAACTCGTCGTCCCCTGAGACGACGGTCGTCGTTCCATCCTGCTGCCGTTGGATGCGGGTCACCGGTGCGTCCAGCACCACCCGGTCACCGAGTTCCTCGGCCATCCGCTGCGCGATCTGCTGCGTTCCTGCGGGAAAGCGGTCCTGCTGGGCGCCGCCTTCGATATCGAGCATTCGGCCCAGACCGCCTGCGGCTTTGACATAGCGCACGGCGTGCAGCATCGAGACCGCGTCGGGTTCGCATCCCCACGTCACCCGGGCCATGATTGCCATCAGGTCGCGCGTAGAGGCGCCCGCGTGCATCGACCGCAGCCACTTGTCGAGCGAGATGCCGTCGAGGTGGGCGGCGATCGGGGAGGTCCACGGTTGGGCGATGGGGACCTTTCTGCTGATGCGATCGAACCGCCACTGGGCTCGTGACACGTCGACCAACTCCAGGATCGACAGCCGCGGGATCGTGCCGCGGTAGGAGCGCACCCGGCCACGCCAGCGGATCAGGTTCTTGCCGCGGTCGTAGGTCGGCACTGTTTCGCACCCCAACTCGGCGGCCAGCGCGAGCACCGCATCCTGCGTCGGGCCGACGAACGTCCCGCCCAGATCGACCGGAACTCCGGCCAGGGTTGCGGTGTGAGACCGGCCGCCGACCCTGTCGCGGCCTTCGACGACGACGACGTCGTGTCCTAGCCGGACCAGCTCGCGCGCCGCCGAGAGTCCGGCGAATCCCGCTCCCACGACAACGACGTCGGCCATGGCTTCATCTCCTCTTTCGTTCGTGTCCTCGGCACACCCAGACACCTAGCTTCGCATTGCGCCTGACCCAGCCTCGCAATGCGCGCCGAATCCACATTAGGCTCGTAGGTTGTGCGGGTGATGACGGCGCTCTTCAGTCCGATAGGTGCGATGGAGCGGGCGCGGGCGCTACGCGAGGCCGGCGCGAGCGGCGTCTTCACCTTCGAGGGCCCACACGACGTGTTCACTCCGCTGACGCTGGCGGCAGGCGTTGGCGAGCTGGATCTGATGACCAACGTCGCGATTGCGTTTCCCCGCAACCCGATTCACCTCGCGCACCAGGCCGTCGATCACCAACTTCTCAGTGGTGGCCGGTTCACTCTGGGGCTGGGCACCCAGATCAGAACACAGATCGAGAAGCGCTACGGTGCTGAATTCGACAAACCGGTGGCCCGGATGGCCGAACTGGTCGGCGCGTTGCGCGCGATCTTCGCCACCTGGACTACCGGGGAGCGGCTGGACTTTCGGGGGGAGTTCTACCGGCACACGCTGATGACGCCGACGTTCGTCCCCAGGGCCGAGTTCACGCCGCCGCCCATTTTCGTGGGTGCGCTGGGCCCGCGACTGACCCGGATGACAGCCGAGGTCGCCGACGGGCTGCTGGTGATGCCGTTCGGCTCGAAGCGGTTCCTGCGCGAGGTGACGATGCCCAATGTGGACGCGGGTTTGGTGGCGTCCGGCCGCAGCCGGGACGGGTTCGCGGTGGTGCCCGAGATCATCGTTTCGGTGGCCGACGAGGACGCTGGCCATCTGTCCGCCCGGCGCCTGCTGTCGTTCTACGGTTCCACCCCCGCCTACCGGCCGGTGCTTGAGGCGCACGGCTGGGGAGATCTGCAGCCAGAACTCAACGCGATGTCCAAGCAGGGCCGCTGGCAGGACATGGCGCGTCTCATCGACGACGAGGTGCTGCACACCATCGCTGCGTGTGGCACGCCCAAGGAGGTGGCCGCCCATATCCGCGACCGGGTGGACGGCATCAGCGACCGGGTCTGCCTGTATCAGCCGGGCCCGATCGCGGTGGATTCGTTGAGCGAGATCATCGACGCACTGAGGGGCTGAACCCTATCGTGGTAACCGAGCCGGCCACAGGAGGTTGCGTATGCAGGAGAACCAGCCGGAGTATTCCGACGTTCTGATCATCGGTGCGGGAATCTCTGGGATAGGGGCCGCCTACCGCATCCAGGAGCGCAATCCCCAGCTGAGCTACCGGATTCTTGAGCGCCGTTCCCGGATCGGCGGCACCTGGGACCTGTTCCGCTATCCGGGCATCCGCTCTGACAGCGACATCTTCACGCTGTCGTTCCCGTGGGAGCCCTGGCGGCGCCACGAGAACATCGCCGATGGTGATCACATCCGCGAGTACCTGGCCACCACGGCGCACAAGCACGGGATCGACGAGCACATGCGGTTCGACACCTACGTGAAGTCCGCGGAATGGGATTCGGCGACGGATACCTGGACATTGCAGGCCGAGCAGGACGGCTCGGCGCGCACCTACCGGGCCAGATTCCTGTTTTTCGGCACCGGCTACTACAGCTATGACGATCCATACCAGCCGGATTTCCCCGGTATCGAACGGTTCGGCGGCGAGGTGGTGCACCCGCAGTTCTGGCCTGAGGACTTGGACTACTCGGGCAAGCGAGTGGTGGTGATCGGCAGCGGGGCCACCGCGATCAGCCTCATTCCGGCATTGGCCGAGAAGGCCTCTCACGTGACCATGCTGCAGCGGTCGCCGACCTACATGATGTCGATGGCGCGAATCGACCCCATGGTCGATTTCATCCGGAAGATTCTGCCGCGCCGGCTGGCCCATTCGGTGGTGCGCTTCCGCAACGCGGCCTTCCACGTGTTGACGTACTTCATGTTTCGCAAGGCGCCGCGGTTCGGTCGCAAGCTCATCCGCGGCCGGACGATCGCCGCGCTACCCGAGGGCTATAACGTCGACCTGCATTTCAAACCGAAATACGACCCGTGGGACCAGCGGATGTGCCTCATCCTCGATGACGACCTGTTCGACCAGATCAGTGCGGGGCGGGCCGAAGTGGTGACCGACACCATCGACCATGTCGACGCCACGGGTATCGTGCTGACGTCGGGCGCCCGGGTGGACGCTGACGTGATCGTCACTGCGACGGGGCTGCAACTGCAGGCTCTCGGCGGCATCCGCATCGTCATCGACGGCACCGAGATCACCCCGACCGACCGCTTCGCCTACAAAGAGTTCCTGATCGAGGATGTGCCGAACATGGCGTGGTGCATCGGGTACACGAACGCGTCGTGGACGTTGCGTGCGGATATGACGGCCAAGGCGTTCGCGAAGCTGTTGGCATACATGGACGCTCGTGGCTATACCCACGCCTACCCGCATCGGGGCGAGGGACCGATCGACGAGAAGCCGGCCTTTGACTTGCAGGCGGGCTACATCAAGCGGTCGCCGAATGCGCTGCCGAAGTCGGGCACTCATCGGCCGTGGAACGTGCGGCACAACTATGTACTCGACATCATCGACCACCGGTTCGACCGGATCGAGGAGTCGATGGTGTTCGGCCGCGCGCCGGTAGGGGAGTCCCGCTCGGCCTGACCGATATTTTCTGCGGCATCAGCGTCCCGTTATGCCGTTGCGCCGTGATGCCTTTGCGCTGGGTGCCGCGAGTCAGGGCGCGACGGTGAGCCAGTCGGCGAAGCCCGACGGGTCGTGCCGCCCGAGGGCGCCGTGCTCGAACAATCCCCAGCCCTCGCGCTCGGTCCCGTCGGCGTCGCGACACACCGCGCGGCCGACGTGGTCGATAACGCCGAATCCGGAGCGCCCGACGATTGCCGGGTCGTTCATGTCGTAGGTGAGCCGTTCGGTGAAGTTGTCGCCCTTCCACATTCCGTGCAGCCAGTCGGGGTCGCCGCCGTATCCGCCGCCCACGTGGATGGGTACTGCCAGCTTGGACTGCACATCAATATGTAATGGGCTGCCGTCGAATGCGGTTGCATCGATCGTCGCCCCGGTGGGGATGCGGGTACCGGACCGGTAGTGGATCTTGATCCGCGGCCATCCCAGCTGCTCGACTCGGCCGTCCTTCCAGATCCGGGTGCAGTCGTTGAGCGACCGGAATCCACTCGCGTCCTCCTGGATGATGACCACGATCCCGAAATCGTCGAATGCCATGGGGACATAGAGCCACCACATGCCTTCGAAGGGAGGGTCGTCGGGCCGGCCCGCGGGTTCGGCCTCGCCGACCGGCCGGATGCCCCAGGACCGGTCGCGGGTACCGATCCAGCGGGTGGGATCGACCGCCACATCTTCGCCGTCGATCGACAGTTGGCCGCTCCAGCTGCCCACCTGCGCGAACCGTTGCGCGTCCAGGGTGACCCGGTTCCCCCTGCGCATGATGTGGGGCTGTTCCTGTACGACGTCGAACAGCCCCTCGAATGTGAGATCCGCTGCGATTCCGTCGGTTTCGTCGAGAACGATGCGGAGTTTGCGCAGCGGTTCGACGACCTCGATGCGGTATGCGCCGACATGCTGATTGAGCCTGTCCTGGTCGATCGCACCGGACAGGTGTACCGCGGTCTGCGTATCACCACTTCCGCCGAATCTGCCGCTGCCGCGGCGGGACACGAGCAGAAACGCGTCCTTCACCCCGAGGTTCGGGTAGTAGCCCATGCCGGTGATGACGAAGATGTCGCCGGTGCGATCATGGGCGTTGTAGTACGACCGGTCGTAGAAGTTCCGGTCCGAGGAGCCGGGCCAGGCGATTGGTTGGGGCACCTGGTGGACCGGATATTCGTCTATGGGTCCGAGCATCAGTTCGTCTCTCCGATCAGTCTTTTCAGCAGTGGGGCATGGTAGAAGAGGGTCTCGATGTCGTCTGGCTTCTCGATCTCGCCGAAGCGCACGCGACGCGCCCCGGTGCGCATGAACACGCAGCACCAGATGACACCCGAGTACACGTAGAACCACTCGAGGTCGCCGACCTCGATGCCGGCCAGCTCCCGGTAGGTGGCCCGCACATCATCCTCTGCCAGGAAGTCGGGCATACCCGGCAGCCCAGCCAAGCTGGTCAACTCTTGGAAGACCATGTGCGCGAAAATGATCCACGCCACGTCGAACTCCCGGGGCCCGACGGTGGCCATCTCCCAGTCCAGCACGGCAGCCGGCGTGAATCCTTGGTAGATCACGTTGCCGATGCGAGCGTCTCCCCACACCAGGACGGGTTCGGCGGCGGCGATGTCGGCCGGGAAGCGCTGCTCCAGCCAGTCCAGGGCTGCTTCGACCAGGGATGAGCGGCCGATGTCGGGGACGCTGAACTCATACCAGCTCTTGAGCCAGCCGAAGTGGCGGTGTAGCGCGGTCTCGCCGGGCGGGTCGACATCCTGCAGGAATCCGAAGGTCTGCTGCGCGTCGGGAATCGAGTGCAGCTTGGCAAGTACTTCGATGGTGCTGTCCTGTAACTGGCGCTGCTGTTCGACCGGGGCGTCGTAGAGCCAGTTGTCGCCGAAGGTGTAGGGCATCACGTCGGGGGGGACTCGTCCATCGACGCGGTCCATCAGGAAGAAGGGCCGACCCAGCACCTCGCCGGTGGGCTCAAGCCAGCGAACGCGCGGCACGGCGACGTCGGACAACTCGGCGACCAGGCGTATCAACTCGTGCTGGTGGTCGAGGCGGTAGTGCTCGAACACCGGCACGTCGGCCTCGGTGGGGGCCACCCGGGCCACCCAGTGTTGTTCGACCGGATTTTCGCCGTGCAGCCAGCGCCCGGACAGCAGGATCGTCTCCGAGGACATGCCGTTGGAGTCGACGCCGCTTTCCACGGCGATCTCAGGTGTGCTCCCGTCGACCAGAAGCGTAGACAGCCAGTTAGACAGGCGTTCAGGAACATTCGTCATGTCACGACTGGAGCGCTGCAGCCGTCCTACGTCGCCGACGGCTGGTTCCTTGGTCACGAACTGGTCCTTTCCGACTCACAGTTACGCTACCATGAGTAGCGATATGAAAGCAGAACTGTTGCCCGTTGACAAGGCCCCCAGTGCCGGGCGGCCGAGGGACCCGCGCATCGACGCCGCCATTCTGCGAGCGACCGCGGACCTGCTCGTCGAAACTGGGTATTCGAATGTCACGATGTCAGCGGTCGCCGAGCGCGCCGGAACCACGAAGACCGCGCTGTACCGCCGGTGGTCGAGCAAGGCCGAGCTCGTTCACGAAGCAGCGTTCCCGAATACGCCCACCGCCATCCAGGCACCGCCAGGGGATATTGCCGCCGACCTGCGGGCGATGATCGAGGCGACGCGCGACATCTTCACCAGCTCTGTGGTTCGAGCGGCGCTGCCGGGGTTGCTGGCCGATATGTCGGCGGACAGCGACCTCCGCGAGCGGGTCACCGCCCGCTTCGCCGACCTGTTCGGAGCGGTGCGCGACCGGCTGTGGGGTGCGATCGATCGGGGGGAGGTGCGCGCGGGCGTTGACCCCGATCGACTCGTCGACCTGATCGGCGGCGCCACCTTGCTGGCGCTCCTGCAGGAGCCCGACGACCTAGCGAAATCGGCCTGGGTGGACAGTACCGCGGCAATACTGCTGCACGGGGTGATCACGTAGCTGGCTCGCCATCTCGTTAGGTGGCTCGCCATCTCACCGCGAGCGCGCGTGTCTGCACACCGCCGCGCCGCAATCGGTGGCATTTTGAGCACGCTCGCCGGCGCGGTTGGCGATCAGAGGAACCGGGCTGAGGAGTTGACCAGGTCCAGCAAGGGTTGCGGCAGCGCTCCGAGTGCGAAGGTGACGGCCGCGGTGACGGTGACGACAGCAGTCGTCAGCGCGCTGGGGACCACCACGACCGGGGCATCATCGGGACGTTCGGTGAAGAACATCAACACGATCACCCGTACGTAGAAGTACGCCGCGATCGCGCTGGCGATCACACCGACCACGACCAGTGGAATGGCACCGCCTTCGCCGGCGGCTTTGAAGACCGCGAACTTGCCGACGAAGCCACTGGTCAACGGGATCCCGGCGAATGCCAGCAGGAAAAGCGAAAATACCGTGCCGACAACGGGATAACGCTTACCCAGGCCAGCCCAGTGCGACATCGCGGTGGCCTCGCCACCGGCGGCGTCGCGGACCAGACTCACCACCGCGAACGCGCCCACCGTGGAGAAGCCGTAGGCGAACAGATAGAACAGCGTCGACGACAGCCCGGCTTCGTTACCGGCGATCACACCGATCAGGATGAAACCGGTGTGCGCCACCGCCGAGTATCCCAGCATGCGCTTGACGTCGGTCTGGGTGACCGCGGTGATCGTGCCGACCACCATCGTCAGGATCGCGATCGCCCACAGCACTGGCCGCCAATCAGTATGCAGCTCGGGTAGCGCGACGTAGAAGAGACGCAGCGTCGCACCGAATGCGGCGATCTTGGTGGCCGCGGACATGAATGCCGTGATCGGGGTCGGTGCCCCCTGATACACGTCGGGAATCCACGAATGGAACGGCACGGCGCCGACTTTGAACAGCACACCGGCCAACAGCAGGCCGGTCCCGATGAGGGCCAGCGATGGCTTGCCGGCATCCGCCGCCACCGCCTCGGCGATGCCCTCCAGTGTCAGGGTGCCCGCATAGCCGTACAGCATGGCCGCGCCATAGAGGAAGAACGCCGATGAGAACGCGCCCAGTAGAAAGTACTTCAGCGCCGACTCTTGGGAGAGCAATCGCCGCCGTCGTGCGAGCCCGCAGAGCAGGTACAGCGGAAGCGACAGCACCTCCAGGGCGATGAACATCGTCAGCAGATCGTTGGCCGCCGGGAAAATCAGCATGCCGCCCACCGCGAACATCGTGAGCGGGAAGACCTCGGTCTGGACGACGCCCGATTTGGTGGCCAATCGCTCGTCGACACTTCCGACTACCGCTGAGGCCTGCGCGGTGAACGCGTCGAGGCCGGCTCTCTCCTCGGAGTCGTCGGTGGTCGCTGAGTCCGGGCCCGATATCGCGATCCGGCGTTCGCCGATGAGCAGGATTCCGAGCACCGCGACGAGCAGGATGGTGCCCTGCAGGAAAAGTGCCGGCCTGTCGATGGCGACCGCACCCATCACGGCGCTGGAACCGTTGCTGCCGTGCAGATCTCGGGCGATGAGCACCACAGCTGCGAATGCCGCGACCAGCGCGGCGAGGCTGAGCGCCACTTGGGTGACGTAGCGCTGGCGGCGGGGGAGGAACGCCTCGACGAGGACCCCGAGAATGGCCGCGCCGAGCACGATGAGCATGGGTGATATGAGGCCGTATTCGACAGATGGTGTTGGCAGGGGCATGGCCATGCTCAATGTGTCGGGAATCATCGCGCCGGGAATCATGGTGCCGGGAATTGCTGTGCCGGGAATCATCGCGCCGGGCCTTCCGCCATCCGGGGTGCCGGGTCGGTTTGGTTGATCGTCGTGAGCGTGTGGGTTACGGCAGGGTTGATCACGTCGAGTGCGGGTTTGGGATACACCCCGAGCACCAGCAGCAGCGCGATGAGCGGAGCGACGACGGCGATCTCGCGCGGCACCAGGTCCAATATCTTGCCCTCACCCTCGGCCAACTCATCCGGCACAGGGCCGGTCATCATCCGCTGGTAGGTCCACAAGATGTAGATCGCGGAGAGCACCAGCGCACTGGCAGCGAGCACGGCAAAGGCCGGGTAACGGGTGAATGTGCCGATGAGGACCAGGAATTCACTGATGAACGGCGCGAGTCCGGGCAGCGACAGCGTCGCCAGTCCAGCCACCAGGAAAGTTCCTGCCAGCACGGGGGCCACCTTCTGCACGCCACCATAGGCGCTGATGAGGCGAGATCCTCGCCGGGACACCAGGAACCCGGCGATCAGGAATAGCGCTGCCGTTGAGATGCCGTGGTTGACCATGTACAGCGTCGACCCGGACTGACCCTGGCTGGTCATCACGAAGATGCCGAGGATGATGAAGCCGAAGTGCGAGATGGAGGTGTAGGCGATCAGCCGCATGACGTCTGTCTGGCCGATCGCGACTACGGCACCGTAGACGATCCCGATTACCGCGAGCGTGATGATCAACGGGCTGAAGTAGGCAGCGGAGTCGGGGAATAGCTGCAGGCAGTAGCGGAGCATGCCAAAGGTGCCGACCTTGTCCACGATCGCCATCATCAGGACCGCGCTGGCCGGCGTCGCTTCGACAGCCGAGTCGGGAAGCCAACGGTGCAGCGGCCACAGTGGCGCCTTGACGGCGAAGGCGAACATGAACCCGCCGAAGATCAGATGCATCACCATCGGGTTCACCACGAACTCGCCGGAGACTACCGCGGCGACGATCTCGCGGAAGTCGAACGTCCCCGCCGCGAAGGCGTCGCTCTGTGCGGTCACCACGTACAGGCCGACCACTGCGGCAAGCATGATCAAGCCGCCGAAGAGGTTGTAGAGCAGGAATTTCACCGCCGCGGCGCTTCGCTGTGCACCGCCGAACCCGCCGATCAGGAAGTACATCGGGATGAGCATGGCCTCGAAGAAGACGTAGAACAGCAGGATGTCCAGCGAAACCAGCGAGATGAGCACCATGCCCTCGACCGCGAGCGTCAGCGCGAAGTACATGTGCACCGAACGACCGCCCCAGCTGAGGCGATCGCGCGCATCGTTCCAGCCCGCGATGATCAACAGGGGCACCAGGACCGCGGTGAGAACGATCAGGGCCAGCGCGATGCCGTCGACGCCGAGGATGTAGCCGGTGCCGAAAGACGGTATCCAGGTGTGGGACTCGACGAACTGGAACTGCTCACCGGAGGGGTCGAAGCCGACGGCCAGCACCGCTGTGACCGCCAGGACAGCCAACGCCACCGCCAGTGCGACCCATTTCGCCAGGGTGCGCATGCTGGCGGGCAGCAGCATCACCAGCACCGCGCCGAGCATGGGCACTGCCCACAGCACCGTCAGCCAGGGAAATGAGGTCACCACTGGTTCACCGCCAGGATCAGCGCCACGACCAGGACCGTGCCCACCAGCATCGCCAGGGCGTAGGACCGCGCGAAACCGGTTTGCAGCCGGGCCAACCTCCTGGAGAAGCCGGCGACGACGGCTGCCAGGCCGCTTCCCGCACCGTCTACCGCTTCGTCGTCGATCTCTACCAGCCCCTGGGTGATGACCATTCCGGGCTGCATCAGCACTTTCTCGTTGAACGCGTCGCCATAGAGGTCATGGCGAGCCGCCACGGTCAGCGCCGACCCGGCGGGCACCTGTTCGGGAACCGGCCGCACCCCGTACATGCGGTAGGCCACAGCGATGCCGACCGCCACCACGGACAGCACGATCACCGTCACCACCCAAACCGGCAGCACGTGGTGGATCTCATGCGCGCCGACCACCGGTTCCAACCAGTGCTCGAGCGTGCCGCCGATCGCCAGGGCGCCACCGGCGGTCACCGAGCCGACGGCGAGCAGGATCATCGGCCATGTCATCACCGCCGGCGACTCATGGGGGTTCGCCCTGGGTCGTCCTCCCGTCGCTTCGTTCGACCCATCGGCCCAGCGCTTCGGCCCGAAGAACGTCATCAGCATCACCCTGGTCATATAGAACGCGGTGATACCTGCCCCCAGAATCGTTGCCCCGCCCAGAATCACGCCCTTGATGCCGCCTGCGCCCAGGGCCGCCTCGATGATCCCGTCCTTGGAGAAGAAGCCGGCCAGGGGCGGCACGCCGATGATCGCCAGATAGCCCAGGCCGAACGTCGCGAAGGTCACCGGCAGCGCCTTGCGCAGCCCGCCGTAGCGGCGCATGTCCACCTCGTCGTCCATGGCGTGCATGACCGAACCGGCGCCCAGGAAAAGGCCGGCCTTGAAGAATCCGTGCGTCAGCAGGTGCATGATCGCGAATGCGTACCCGACGGGTCCCAGCCCGGCAGCCAGCACCATGTAACCGATCTGGCTCATCGTCGAGGCGGCCAGCGCCTTCTTGATGTCGTCCTTCGCGCAGCCGATGACAGCACCGAACAGCAGCGTGACCGCGCCTACGACCACGACGGCGGTCTGTGCGTGCGGGGCCAGGTCGAAGACCGGTGCCGAGCGCACGATCAGATACACACCCGCGGTGACCATGGTGGCCGCGTGGATCAGTGCCGAGACCGGTGTCGGACCTTCCATCGCGTCGCCCAGCCAAGACTGCAGCGGAACCTGAGCTGACTTACCGCAGGCGGCCAGCAGCAGCATCAACCCGATAGCGGTCAAGGTTGCCTCGGTGAGCGCCGGCGCGGCGCCGAAAACCGTGGAGAATGACACCGATCCGACTGCGGCGAACATGATCATCAGAGCAATCGCCAGACCGACGTCACCGACCCGGTTGACGACGAACGCCTTCTTGGCCGCCGTCGCCGCTGACGGCTTGTGCGACCAGAATCCGATGAGCAGATACGAAGCCAGGCCGACGCCTTCCCAACCCATGTACAGGCCGAGGTAGTTGTCGGCGAGGACGAGCAGCAGCATCGCAGCGAGGAACAGGTTGAGGTAGCCAAAGAAACGCCTTCGACTTTCGTCCTCTTTCATGTAGCCGATCGAGTAGACGTGGATCAACGATCCGACACCGGTGATGAGCAGCACAAAGCACATGGACAGCTGGTCGAGTTGCAGGCCGAAGTCGACACGTAGGTCGCCGACCGGAACCCATGAGAACAGGGTCTCGTGAGTTGACCTGCTGCCGGCGTCGCGCCCGAGCATGTCGACGAACAGCACTGCGGCGCAGGCGAACGACGCGACCGCGGCCAGCGTACCCAGCAGGTGCCCCCACGGGTCGGAGCGCCGGCCCGCCAGAAGCAGGACGACCGCGCTCGCCAGCGGTAGCGCAATCACCAGCCACACAGGAACTGTCATCAGTGCTTCAACAGACTGGCATCGTCGACGCTGGCAGAGCGGCGACTCCGGAAGATGGTCATGATGATGGCCAGACCGATCACCACCTCACATGCGGCGACGACCATGGTGAAGAACGCCACCACCTGGCCGTCGAGATGCCCGTGCATGCGGGAGAACGCGACGAAAGCCAGGTTCGCGGCGTTCAGCATCAGCTCGACGCACATGAACATGACAAGCGCGTTGCGGCGCAGCAACACTCCGGCCGCGCCGATGGTGAACAGCAGAGCGGAGAGGTACAGGTAATTGTCGGGGTTCACCGGCCCTCACCGTCTTTTTCCCCGTCTCGGTCTTCGGGCATCGCACGTAGCTGCAGGATCGCACTGACCGACAGTTCGGAAGCCGAGCCGTCGGGTAGCCGTGCCGGCACGTCGACGGCGTTGTGTCGTGCGTAGACGCCGGGATTGGGCAGTGTGGTCGGGTACCCCCCCGGGGCGAAGCGCTCGGCGGCCAGTTCGCGCTGACTCTTGCGGCGCTCGAGGCGTTCCCGGTGGGCCAGCAGCATTGCACCCAGTGTGGCAGTGATCAACAGCGCCCCGGTCAGCTCGAAGGCCCACAGGTACTTGGTGAAGATCAGCGCGGCCAGCCCTTCGACGTTGCCGTCAGCATTGGCCTCGGTCAATCCGACGAACCCGGTCGCCGCGACGTTTCCGATACCGGCGATCAACAGGATGCCGAACGCCAATCCCGCGCCGATCGCCGCAAAACGTTGTCCGCGAAGAGATTCCTTGAGGGACTCAGAGGAGTCGACACCGATCAGCATCAGCACGAAGAGGAAGAGCATCATCACCGCGCCGGTGTACACCACGACTTGGGCGACCCCGAGAAACGGCGCATCCTGGGCGATGTAGAGCACCGCCAGTGCGATCATCGTCAGGGCCAGCGAGATTGCCGAATAGACCGCCTTCGGAGCGGCTACCACGCCGATGGCACCGGCCACCGAGGCCACCGCCAGTATCCAGAACAGGACGGCTTCGTTGGTGCTGGTGTATCCGGCCGAGCCGGTGGACGCCGCGAGGGCGGCGACGAACTCGGTGCTCACTGCACCTCCCCGGGTGCAGTGATGTTGCCGAGGTAGTAGTCCTCATCGGTGCTGCCCGGTGCCATCGGGTGGGGAGGTTGCTCCATGCCCGGCTGCAGTGGTGCCAGCAGGTTCTCCTTGCCCAGGATCAGATCGGCACGATTGTCGTCGGCCATCTCGTAGTCGGTGGTCATCGTCAGCGCGCGCGTCGGGCACGCTTCGATGCACAGCCCGCATCCGATGCAGCGCAGGTAATTGATCTGGTACACGCGGCCGTAGCGCTCGCCGGGCGAATACCGTTCAGCCTCGGTGTTGTCGTCACCTTCGACGAAGATCGCGTCGGCGGGGCAGGCCCACGCGCACAATTCGCAGCCGATGCACTTCTCCAGGCCGTCTGGATAACGGTTGAGCTGGTGACGGCCGTGGTAGCGCGGGGCGACGGGTCCGGGCTTCTCCGGGTACTCCTCGGTGACCGGCTTCTTGAACATGGACCCGAAGGTGACACCGAAACCGGCTATGGCATCGAGGAATTTAGGCATCTGCTGGCTCCTTGTCCGGCATCGGAGGCACTGGGAAGGCGCCGGCTCCTACCGACTCGACGGGTTTTTCGGGGGTTCTGCCCGGGTTCGGTGTGCGCAGAGTTCGCCACAGGAGCGCCACCGTCGCCACTGCCACGGCAATGGCCGCCGCGATCAGCCCGGTGGCCCATCCCTGGTAGCCGTAGTCGCGCAGGATGCGGGCGGCCGCGACGATCATCGTCCAGCCCAACGACACCGGGATGAGGATCTTCCATCCCAGCCGCATGAACTGGTCGTAGCGCAGTCTGGGCAGCGTGGCCCGCAGCCACATAAACAGAAACAGGAACATCCACACTTTCGCGGTGAACCACAGCAGCGGCCACCAACCGGCGTTGGCGCCGTCGATGAGGCTGATCGGCCACGGCGCCTGCCAACCTCCCAGGAAAAGTGTCGCTGCCAGCGCCGATACCGTGGTCATGTTGACGTACTCGGCGAGCATGAACATCGCAAACTTCAGCGACGAGTACTCGGTGTGGAAACCGCCGACCAGTTCGCCCTCGGCTTCGGGCAGATCAAAAGGCGCACGGTTGGTTTCGCCGACCATCGAGGTCACGTACACCAGGAAGGAGGGCAGCAGCAGGAACACGAACCAGGTGTTGCTCTGGGCGGCGACGATTCCCGAGGTCGACATCGTCCCCGAGTAGATGAACACCGCGACGAACGACAGCGCCATCGCGATCTCGTAAGAGACCACCTGTGCCGACGACCGCAACCCGCCGAGCAGAGGGTAGACCGACCCTGATGCCCAGCCGGCCAGCACGATCCCGTACACACCGATCGAGGTGACCGCGAGAATGTAGAGCACCGCCACGGGCAAGTCGGTCAGCTGCAGCGGGGTTCGGTGCCCGAACACCGAGACTTCGCCGCCCATCGGAATGACGGCGAATGCCATGAACGCCGGTATCACTGCGATCACCGGTGCGGCAAGATAGATCCACTTGTCCACTCCGGCCGGGATCAGCCCCTCCTTGAGTGCGAGCTTGACGCCGTCGGCCAGCGACTGCAGCAGCCCGCGCGGACCGACCCGGTTGGGTCCTAGACGCAACTGCATGCGGCCCAGGATTTTTCGCTCGAACAGGATTGCCGTGAGCACCGTCAGCAGCAGGAACACGAAGATCGCGAGAGCCTTGGCAAGCATCAGCCACCACGGATCATGGCCGAACAATGTCGGATCGGGATGGGTCACGGGCTGCCACGTCCGATCGAGACCACAGCCCCAACGGTCACACCAAGTGCCCGGTGCACCGCGCTGCCGGGGGAGTTCAGCGGCAGCCACACTACGCGGTCGTCCATGTCGGTGATTTCCACCTGAAGGGTGATCGCGCCGCGATCGGTGCTCGCCGTGACCAGTTCGCCTGGCGCAACGCCGATCTCGGCGGCAGTGTTCGGTGACAGTCGAGCAACGGGCTGGTGAGCGGTCCCGGCGAGGTGCGGTTCACCGTCCTGAAGTCGTCCGTCGTCGAGCAACATGCGCCAACCCGCCAGCACGGCCTGGCCCCTGCCCGGTCGTGGCAGTGACGGCTCGGACCGGGGCGACTCGGCACGATCCCCGGCCCACCGGCCGAGGCGGGCCTGCTCCTCTGCGGCTGCCGTGGCAGTCCGCAGGCCGAGGTCGACGCCGGTCTCGTCGGCCAGGAAGTTCAGCACCCGCAGATCGGGCACCGCGTTGGTGTGCAGCGAGGGTTCGAAGGGCCGGACACGACCCTCCCAGTTGATGAACGAACCCGCCTTCTCCACCACCGGTGCGACCGGGAACACCACGTCTGCCCGCTCGGTGATCGCGCTTTCCCGCAATTCCAGGCTCACGACGAAGGGAGCTGCCTCGACCGCGGCGATGGCGGCTTCGGGATCGGGTAGATCGTCTAGTTCGACACCGCCGATCAGCAGGGCCGCCAGCTCACCGCCGCGCGCCGCACCCAGGATCGCGGTGGTGTCCCGCCCCGGCGCGGCGGGCAGTTCGTCGACGTTCCAGGCGTCTGCCACCTCCGTACGGGCAGCCACATCTGCCACTGGACGCCCGCCGGGCAACAGGTTCGGCAATGCGCCGGCTTCTACGGCGCCTCGTTCCCCCGCTCGGCGCGGAACCCAGGCCAACCGAGCCCCGGTTCTGCGCGCCAAGCGTCCCGCAGCCGATAGTGCCCCGGGCGAGGCGGCCAGCCGTTCACCCACCAGGATCAACGAATTCGGCTGGCTCAGCAATGCGTTGTCGGCCATTGCCTCCAGCGCGGCGGCCTCCGCGCCGGGCCCCGTCCTGATCAGCGCACCGGACAGCTTGGTGAGGCCGCGAGAGGCGAACGGTGCGATCGACAACACCTGCAGCCCGCGCTTGCGCACCGCTTTGCGCAGCCGCAGGTAGACGATCGGTGCCTCTTCCTCGGGTTCCAGACCGGCAAGCAGTACCCCGGAGGAGTTCTCCAGGTCCGAATAGGTGACTGTCATGGGCTGACCTGCGACCTGGGCGGCCAGGAATTCGGCCTCCTCAGCGCTGTGCTGCCGGGCGCGGAAGTCGACGTCGTTGGTGTCCAGCACGATTCGGGCGAACTTGGCGTAGGCGTAAGCGTCCTCCGCGGTGACCCGGCCGCCGACCAAAACGCCGGCGTTGCCGCTGGCTGCCGCCAGCCCGGCGCCGGCCACGCTGAGGGCCTCCGACCAGGAGGCCGGACGCATTGGGCCGTCGGGAGATTCGGGGTCACGCACCAGGGGGGTGGTGAGTCGGTCCCCGACCGTGGGGTAGGTGAAGGCCCAGCGACCCTTGTCGCAGTTCCATTCCTCGTTGACCTCGGGGTCATCGCCGGCCAGGCGCCGCAGCACCTTGCCCCGTCGGTGGTCGGTCCGCTGGGCGCAACCCGACGAGCAGTGCTCGCAGACGCTCGGACTCGACACCAGGTCGAAGGGTCGCGCCCGGAACCGGTAGGCCGCGCCGGTCAGCGCCCCCACCGGGCATATCTGCACGGTGTTACCCGAGAAGTAGGACTGGAAGGGCTCGCCGGGCGCGATGCCGACCTGTTGGAGTGCCCCGCGTTCCAGCAGTTCGATGAACGGGTCGCCGGCGATCTGATCGGAAAACCGGGTGCAACGGGCGCATTGCACGCAGCGCTCCCGGTCGAGCAACACCTGCGACGACACGTTGATCGGCTTCGGGAACGTCCGCTTCAGGTCCTCGAAGCGGGTTTCCGGGCGGCCGTTGGACATCGCCTGGTTCTGTAGCGGGCATTCACCTCCCTTGTCGCAGACCGGACAGTCGAGCGGATGGTTGATGAGCAGCAGCTCCATCACCCCGTGCTGCGCCTTGTCCGCGGAATCCGAGGTGAATTGGGTACGCACCACCATGTCGGGGGTGCAGGTGATCGTGCAGGAGGCCATCGGCTTGCGCTGACCTTCGACCTCGACCAGGCACTGCCGGCACGCGCCGACAGGGTCCAGCAGCGGGTGATCGCAGAAGCGGGGGATCTGCACGCCCATCAACTCAGCGGCGCGGATCACCAAGGTGCCCTTGGGCACGCTGATCTCCGCCCCGTCGATCGTCAGGGTCACCATCTCGACGGGCTCGACGTCGCGGTTGTTCTCGGTCAGGGTCATGCGCCTACGCTCTCCGGCGCGGCGAGCATGGACGCTTCGGGATCGAACGGGCATCCGCCGTCCAGGTGCGCCCGGTATTCGTCGCGGAAGTACTTGATGGACGAGATGATGGGGCTGGCCGCCCCGTCACCGAGCGCGCAGAACGACTTGCCGAAGATGGTGTCGGAAATGTCAAGTAGCCGGTCAATGTCCGCCTCGGTTGCTTGCCCTTCTTCCAGTCGCTCGTAGATCTGGGCCAGCCAGTAGGTGCCCTCCCGGCACGGCGTGCACTTTCCGCACGATTCGTGGGCGTAGAACTGAGTCCACCGCCGCACCGCCCGCACCACGCAGGTGGTTTCGTCGAAGATCTGCAAGGCCTTGGTGCCGAGCATGGAGCCGACGTCGGCCATACCTTCGTAATCCATTGGTGCGTCCAGGTGTTCGGCGGTCAGCAGCGGGGTCGACGATCCGCCCGGTGTCCAGAATTTCAGGGAATGCCCAGCGCGCACACCGCCCGCGTACTCGAGTAGTTCGCGCAACGTGATGCCCAGCGGCGCCTCGTACTGACCGGGTGTGGTGACGTGCCCCGACAGCGAGTACAGCGTGAAGCCGGGGGACTTCTCCGAGCCCATGGAGCGGAACCAGTCGACACCGTTGAGCATGATGGGCGGCACACTGGCGATCGACTCCACGTTGTTGACCACCGTCGGGCACGCATACAGGCCGGCTACCGCCGGGAACGGGGGACGTAGCCGCGGTTGGCCCCGTCTGCCTTCCAGGGAATCGAGCAGCGCCGTCTCTTCGCCGCAGATATACGCGCCGGCACCTGCGTGCACGATCAGTTCCAGATCGTATCCGGAGCCGTGGATGTCGGTCCCCAAGTGGCCCGCGGAGTAGGCCTCGGCCACCGCGGCCTGCAGGCGCCGCAGCACCGGCAGGACCTCGCCGCGCAGATAGATGAACGCGTGGTGGGCCCGGATCGCGTAGGCCGCGATGATGGCCCCCTCGACCAGGAAGTGCGGAGTCGTCAGCATCAGCGGAATGTCTTTGCACGTACCGGGTTCGGACTCGTCAGCGTTGATCACCAGGTAGTGGGGCTTAGGCTGCTGGTCGCCCCGCTCCTTCGCCTTTTGGTCGCCCCGCTCTTGTGGAATGAAGGACCACTTGGTTCCGGTCGGAAACCCGGCGCCGCCCCGGCCGCGCAGGCCTGAGTCCTTCACGGTCGCGATGACGTCGTCGGGACCCATCGCCAGGGCCCGCTTCAGGCCCTGGTAACCGCCGTGCCGGCAATAGGTGTCCAACGACCACGGCTCGGGTTCGTCCCAGAACCGGCTGAGCACCGGAGTCAGTGGGGTCATTCGGCATCCGTCGCATTCGGATCGGCTTCGCGCGTCGAAGGCTGGGCCTGCGGATCGGCCGGCGGTGCGACCATGTCGCGCTCCTGGGCGATTCGCAGGCCGGCGAGGGTGGCAGCACCGGCCGGTGCTGCCACACCCGGGCTACCGCTATTCGGCAGGCCGGCGAGGGATCTCGCAGCTTCCCGGAAGGTGCAAAGCGACGCACCGCGGGTGGGCGTCGGTGGTTCGCCGGCACGCAATGCGTCGACGAGACCTCGCGCCGACGAGGGTGTCTGGTTGTCGAAGAACTCCCAGTTGACCATCACCACCGGCGCGTAGTCACAGGCGGCATTGCACTCGACGTGCTCAAGGGTGATGCTGCCGTCGGCGGTGGTTTGTCCTGCGTCGAGGCCCAGGTGGCCCCGCAGCGTGTCGAGAATGGCGTCACCGCCCATGATCGCGCACAGCGTGTTGGTGCAGACGCCGACCAGGTACTCACCCGTCGGGGAGCGGCGATACATCGAGTAAAAGGTGGCGACTGCTGCGACCTCGGCATGGGTCAAGTCCAATTGCTTTGCGCAGAAGGCGATCCCAGCGGGTGTCAGGTAGCCGTCCTCGGATTGCGTGAGGTGCAGCAATGGCAGCAGGGCTGAGCGGGATTGAGGGTAGCGCGAGATGATCAACGCGGCGTCGGCCTCGAGCCGCGATTCGACGTCGGCGGGATAGGCACTGCGCCCGTGGATCGGGGGACCGGGTTCATCGGGTCGCTGTCCCAGCTCGATGAAGATGCTCACCTGTCCACCCCACCCATCACCGGGTCGATCGACGCCACCGCCGAAATCGCGTCGGCGACCATTCCGCCCTCGCACATCGCCGCCACTGCTTGCAGATTGGTGAATGAAGGATCCCGGTAGTGAACCCGGTAGGGACGAGTGCCGCCGTCGGAGACCATGTGCACGCCCAGTTCGCCGCGCGGGGATTCGACCGCGGCGTAAACCTGGCCGGCGGGCATCCTGATGCCTTCGGTCACCAATTTGAAGTGATGGATCAGGCCCTCCATCGAGTGCCCCATGATCTTGGCGATGTGTTCGGGTGAATTGCCGAGCCCGTCGGGCCCGAGTTTCAGGTCGGCGGGCCACGCGATCTTCTTGTCCTCGATCATGACGGGTTGCCCGTCGAGCCGCTCAAGCCGCTCGACGCACTGCTCAACGATCTTGAGCGACTCACGCATCTCCTTCACCCGGATCAGATAGCGACCGTAGGCGTCGCAGCCGTCGTCGGTGATGACATCGAAATCATATGTCTCGTAACCACAATAGGGTTGCGCCTTGCGCAGGTCGTGCGGCAGGCCCGTCGAGCGCAACACCGCGCCGGTGACGCCGAGCGCCATGCACCCGGTCAGGTCCAGGTAGCCGATACCCTGGGTGCGGGCTTTCCAGATGTAGTTCTCGTTGAGCAGGTCCTCCAGATCGCAGAATCTCTTGGGTAGCAACTCCAGCAGGTCCCGTACCTGACTGATTCCGTCGTCTGGAAGGTCGACCGCAACCCCGCCGGGTCGAATGTAGGCGTGGTTCATCCGAAGTCCGGTGATGGATTCGAACACCGACAGAATGAGTTCGCGCTCTCGGAAGCCGAGGAACATCGCGGTCATCGCGCCAAGTTCCATGCCGCCGGTGGCCAGCGCGACAAGGTGACTCGAGATTCGATTGAGCTCCATCAGCATCACCCGGATCACCGAGGCCCGCTCGGGTATCGACTCGGTGACGCCGAGCAACTTCTCCACGCCCAGACAGTAAGCAGTCTCGTTGAAAAACGGTGACAGGTAATCCATTCGGGTTACGAAGGTCACGCCCTGCGTCCAGTTGCGAAACTCCAGGTTCTTCTCGATACCGGTGTGCAGATATCCGATCCCGCAGCGCGCCTCGACGATGGTCTCGCCCTCGATCTCGAGGATCAGTCGTAATACCCCGTGTGTCGACGGGTGCTGGGGACCCATGTTGACGACGATGCGTTCGCCCGCGTGCTCATCGGCGTTCCGCCGTGCCGCGGTGACGACCTCGTCCCAGTCCTGGCCGCCCACGACGACCACACGGTCAGCCGGGCCGGAATCACTGCGTGGGGTGGTCATCAGTTGTAGGCCCTGCGCTCGTCGGGCGGGGGTATCTCGGCGCCGTGATACTCCACCGGTATCCCGCCGAGCGGGTAGTCCTTGCGCTGTGGGTGGCCGACCCAGTCGTCGGGCATCTCGATACGGGTCAGGGATGGGTGGCCGTCGAAAATGATCCCGAAGAAGTCGTAGGTTTCGCGCTCGTGCCAGTCGGTGGTCGGATACACCCCGAACAGCGACGGGATGTGGGGATCGGCATCAGGAGCGGCCACCTCCAGACGGATACGACGGTTGTGGGTGATCGACATCAACGGATAGACCGCATGCAATTCCCGCCCGGCCTCGTCGGGGTAGTGCACTCCGCTGACGCCCAGGCAGAGTTCGAAACGCAGATCCGGTTCGTCGCGCAGCGCCTGTGCCACAGCGGGGAGTGCTTCGCGGCTGACCTCCACGGTCAGCTCATCTCGATGCACCACCACACGTTCGATCGCTGCCTTGCAGGCCTCTTCGCCCAAGGCGGCCGCCAGGGAGTCGACGACGTCGTCGAAGTAGCCGCCGTAGGGCCGCGACGATCCGGCCGGCAAAGCCACCGTACGGACAAGACGGCCATAGCCCGATGTGTCGCCGCTACCCTCGGCGCCGAACATGCCTTGACGAACGCCGATGACCTCGGGGTTCGGCTCCTCGTCGGCCGCATTGGTCGTTTGCTCGTCGCCCGAATGCGCCGTCACCGCAGCAGGCCCTTCAGCTCAATCGTCGGCTGCACCGCCAACGCGGCCTTCTCGGCTTCCCGGATCGCTTCCTCGCGGTTGACGCCGAGCGGCATCTCCTGAATCTTGTCGTGCAGTTTCAGGATTGCGTGTAGCAGCATCTCCGGCCGCGGCGGACAGCCTGGCAGATAGATGTCGACCGGCACCACGTGATCGACGCCCTGGACGATCGCGTAGTTGTTGAACATGCCACCGGACGACGCGCAGACGCCCATCGCAAGAACCCACTTGGGTTCGGCCATCTGGTCGTAAATCTGGCGCAGCACCGGGGCCATCTTCTGGCTCACCCGTCCCGCGACGATCATCAGGTCGGCCTGGCGCGGCGTCGCCGAGAACCGTTCCATGCCGAAACGCGAGATATCGAAGCGCGGCCCGGCGGTGGCCATCATCTCGATCGCGCAGCAGGCCAGGCCGAAGGTGGCAGGCCACAAAGACCCCTTGCGTACGTAGCCGGCGACCTGCTCCAGCGTCGACAGCAGAATTCCACCAGGCAGTCGTTCCTCTAATCCCACACCAGACCTCCCCGCCGCCATTCATAGGCGTACGCCACCGACACATTGAACAGGAACAACCCCACGGCGATGACACCGAAGGCGCCCAGACTGTCGAACGCCACTGCCCATGGATAGAGAAATACGATCTCGATGTCGAACACGATGAACAACATCGCAGT
>JAHZIT010000122.1 GCA_022601275.1 Actinomycetes bacterium | reverse complement strand
GTCTGAAAGGCCGATATCGGCGTGGCCGACGAACAGCGCCAGCACGCTGAACATCATGAAGACATTCCACTCCAAGGGCACACCCATCGGGATGGAGGACAGGATGCCGAAGTGGAAACACAACATCACGAACGCCGCGATCGTGGTGACCCAGCCGCCGTGCGAGAAGAACAGCACCAGCGGCACCAGCATCTCGATAGCGGTGGAGAAGTGGGCCAGCCACCGCGATGCCCGGCCGGGGCGCAGATCGTCGGGGAAGCTTTCGAAGAACTTGCGTTTGAGCCATCTCGGCCGGAAGACCGGGTTGTTGCTCATCATGGTCGATATGACGAACGGGAAGTGCTTGTTGAGCTTGGACGTCGCCGCGCCCATCCAGATGACCAGGCAGACGAGTTTGGCAGCGATGACGATGTCTGTGCCGCTGAATAGGAAGCACACCGCCAGCGCGCCGTAGACTTCGCCGCGGGCGGCCAGGAAGATCACCTTGTCACGCAGGCCGGCGACGGTCAGCAGACCGACGATGGTCGCGGTCTGCCAGACCGGCAGCACACCCACCTGACTGCCCAGCTCGGGGATTGGCCCGGTGCCGTCAGAGAACAGTGCCAGGAGCAAGCACGCCAACAGGGCGCCATAGAGCAGCACGTCGAACGGGGTGCGGGCGTCGCCACTGGTCAGTGGCACACGACCGGGCCAAGGCGGCAACCGGATCGTTCCGGGCCGCAGCCAATACAAGATCGACCCCATCGGCGGGAAGAACCGGTTGTTCAACGGCCCGAACCCGCAGCCCAGCCCTACGACCTCGAACAGAATCGTGAAGAAGATGACCTTCTGGTAGACGATGGGCTCCCGGTACCACGACGCGACGTTCGTGAAGCCATCGATGCCGCTGGTGCTGAGCACGATCAGCCACGCGACGAGGACGTACAGCAGAATCTTCACGACGTAGAACAGATGCAACACGATCGGAGTGCCAAAGCCGACCTCGGCCCAGTGCCGGGCCATCGGGACGATGCGCTCGGCGCGGGTGCCCTTGCTCCACTGGGAGTAGTCGACGACGGGCGAGTCTTGCTTGAGAAACCCCATGGCTCAAGAGACTAGAACGTGTTTCAATTTCTTTGGCCGCGAACCGACACCAAATCACACGATCAAGCCCGAAAACGTGCGATTCTTGCGTCCGCTCCCCGGGGAAAGTCTAGGCGCCCTGCTGGGCCGGAGGCCGGTAGAAGATGGCCAACTGGCCGATACCTCCGGCCAGCCCGAGCGCCGTGGCGATGACCAGACCCCACCAACCGTGCAGCAGATCATAGAAGCCGGTGCCCGAAAACAGCGCGTAGTCCAGGCTCAGCCTGCCGGCACCGATCGTCGCCACGGCGACCGCCGCCACCGCAAGCACCAGGTTGTACTCCCAACCATCCTTGACGATGAAGAAGCCGTTGGGCTTGTGCACCGTCCATGCCGCGACCAGCATCAGCGCGACGAAACCGGCCGCCGGGACCGGGGTGAGCAGACCAACCGCCAAGCCCATGCCCGCCGCCATCTCAGCGCTGGCAGCGATACGGGCATGGAACATGCCCGGCTTCATCCCGATGCTGTCGAACCAGCCGGCGGTACCGGCCAGCCCGCCCCTGCCGAAGAACTTGTTGTAACCATGCGCCGCCATGGTGAGTCCCAGAGCGACCCGCAGGATGAGCACACCAACATCGAGAGCACTGCCGTAGGCCGTCATGCAACAGAACATAAAGCGTGTCGAACAACTCTGGTGCGCGTTCGGCGCCTCCCGGGTGCCACCTACAGCGTCATTGACGTGCCATGGCGACGCGGAGACGATCCGCGGGGCTGATGAGGTGATCGGAGTTCTCGGCGGCCTCGGCGATGTCGATTTGCACCCACTTGACCTTGCCGTTGAACGAGCTGGCACCGGGCGCATAGTCGTCGCTGACCGCAGTTGCGGTGTCCTCGCCGAGGTCGGTGGTCTCGTCGGCGGAGAAGACCATCGGCACTGTCGACTCCGCCCGACCGTTTCCTGCCGGCTCGCCGTCGACGAAGAGGGCGACATCGCCGCCCTTGCCCAGACCGCCGCCGTCGTAGCCGAACTCGACCCTGACCTGATGCTCGCCCGGAGCGACCGCAGCATCGGAGTACGTCTTGTACTGCTCGAGGCCGAAAAGGTTGTAGCAGTAGGCCAACCGGCCCTCGTGCATGTAGAGCGACCAGCCGCCGTATTGGCCGCCCTGAGCTATCAGGGCGCCGGATCCACCACCCTCGGGCACGACGATCTCGGCGGTCACAGCGTGCGACTTGTTCTTGACGTTGATGACGCTGCCCTCGGACAACCGCTTCATGCCACGGAACATCAGCTGGGAGTTGCCCTGGACGAGTACGGGTCGGCCGGCAAGGTCGCTGTTGAACCGCTCCACGCGGCGATCATCCAGCGGGAACACGTTGTATCTCGCGCCCTCGATCATGAACAGCCGCTGTAATTCCGCCAGCTTCCCGGGATTCTCGGCGGCGAGGTCGCGGGTCTGGGACCAGTCGTCGGGGCCGTAGAGTTCCCACACGTCGTCGGCGATGTCGGGCGCCTCGCCCATCAGCCATGGAATGCTGTGCCTGGTCACCGCTGTCCAGCCCTGATGGTAGATGCCGCGGTTGACGAACATTTCGAAGTACTGCGTCTCGCGGCGTTCTTCTGCGGCGCCGTCATCGAACGAGTACCGCATGCTGACGCCGTGCAGCGGTTGCTGGCCGACCCCATGGACTTCTTGCGGCTCGGGGAGGCCGGCCGCATCGAGCACCGTCGCGGCGATGTCGATGACGTGGTGGAAGTGCTGGCGTACCTCACCCTTGGCCGCGATGCCCTCGGGCCAGTGGACGATCGTTCCATTACGCGTGCCGCCCCAGTGCGAGGCGATCTGCTTGGTCCACTGATAAGGGGTGTCCATCGCGTGCGCCCACCCGACGGCGTAGTGATTGAACGCCTTGGGTGTGCCGAAGTCGTCGATCCGCGACGCCATGAACTCGGCCGTCTCGACATCAGTCACCCCGTTGAGTGTGAGCAACTCATTGAACGTTCCATTCGGTGTGCCCTCGGCCGACGCGCCGTTGTCGCCGATGATGTAGTACACCAACGTGTTTTCGAGTGCACCGAGGTCCTCGACAGCGTCGACCAGCCGACCGAGATGATGGTCGGTGTGGTCGAGGAAACCCGCGTAGACCTCCATCTGTCTGGACAAGACGGGCTTGAGGTCGTCGGGCATGTCGTCCCAGGCCGGAATCTCGTCGGGGCGAGCGGTGAGCTCCGCGTCATCAGGGATGATCCCGAGCTCTTTCTGCCGGGCGAAGGTTCGCTCGCGCTGGGCGTCCCAGCCGTCGTCGAATCTGCCCTTGTACTTTGCCGACCACTCCTCGGGGACGTGATGCGGCGCATGGGTCGCGCCCGGCGCCCAGTAGACGAAGAAAGGCTTGTCGGGCATCAGTGCCTTCTGCTGGCGAACCCACTCGATCGCGTGATCGGTCATGTCCTCGGTGAAGTGATACCCCTCCTCCGGTGTGCGGTCGGGCTCGACGGGGACGGTGTCGTTGTAGATCGCCGGATAGTACTGGTTGGTCTCACCCCCGATGAAGCCGTAGAAGTGCTCGAATCCGCTGCCGGTCGGCCACTGAGTGAAGGGGCCCATCGGGCTCGTCTCCCAGACAGGCACCTCATGACACTTGCCGAACTGGGCGGTGGAATAGCCGTTGAGCTTGAGTACCTCAGCGAGCGGAGCCGCCGTGTTCGGTCTGATCGAGTTATAACCTGGCGCCGACGTCGCGAGTTCGGCGATCGCGCCCATCCCTACCGAGTGGTGATTGCGTCCCGTGAGGATCGCCTGCCGAGTGGGGGAACAGAGCGCCGTTGTATGGAATCGGTTGTACTTGAGGCCCGCGCCGGCCAGCCGTTCGGCGGTCGGCGTCTCGCACGGCCCGCCGAAGGCCGTCGAGGCACCGAAGCCGACGTCGTCGATCAGGGCGATGATCACGTTCGGCGCGCCGGCCGGCGGGCGCAGCGGCTCGATCGGAGGAAAATCTTGGCCCGGATCGGTCGCGTCGTGCTTGTATCCGACGGTTGGCGGACGGTCCGGAATCGGCAGAACTGCGCGGCTGGGAACAGGGTTCATGACAACACAGCGTAGTGCGTTTGCTGCCGGCGCCCCAGAGTTGGCCACTGGAGCACGTCGAGCAAACTCTCGGTGTTTGTCTCTCGGTGCTTGCTCGGTACCGCCCCCGCTCGAAAGTCATCGGCTCAAGCGGCCGGCACCCAGTTGCCGTGAAATCCCGCCGGAACGCGGTGTGGCAGTTTGATGCCGGCAACGTGCTCAAGACTCTGCGAGTCGAGTATTGCGAGCTCGCTGCGATCGGTCGCGCGGTCGTACACGTAGCCCATCAGCACGCCATCATCCTCGGCGGAATCAGGCGATGAGGGCTGGAATACGAACTCGCCCAGCACCTTTCCAGAGCCGAACGATTTGGATACGGCGTTGTGGCCCACCAGGTCATGCTTGAGCAACGTATCCCCTTCTCCTGCTTCGAAACCGACAGTCGGTGCATAGCCATAGCGATGCCGCTTGCCGACCAATCGCTCGTCGATTCGTGGGAACTCTTGCGCCCGGTCGTCGATGCGCGACTCACGGACCTTGCCGTCAGCCAGATCCACGGTCCACCGCTCAAGCGTCGGTGGCCCGTCGTTGGGGCCGAGATGATCGGTGTCGAACATCTTGGGATGGCGCACGACGTCCAGGACAATCGAGTCACCTCTTGGAGAGTCCGAGTCGTAGGCGTTCATCGGGTGAAAGACGTAGCACGGTTCGACGTCGAACCATCGCACGTCGGCGTTGGCACCTTCCCGCGGCATGACCCCTACCCGCGCGGGATAGCCAGGGTTCCACGAGTAGGGGAACCGGCGATCGGCCCCACTGCCGACGGGCATGCGAGCGGCAATGGGATCGGGAATTCGCACGCGACCGATCAACGCGGACAACAGCAGTCGGGCCGGCAGCCGAAGGGCAGGCGGCACGGTCATGGTCGCCGCCTGCTGGGCGTCGAACGTGACGGGAAGGTCGTAGAAAACTACATAGCGTTCGGTCAGGGAGAAGTCATGCATCATCGGGCTACCGGTGACTTCTATCTCGACGGTGCGCCGGGCCCGACCGTCCGCACCGATCACGCTGTACTGCACCGAGTTTCCTCGCAGCATGCTGTAGGACACCGCGTGCAGCTCACCGGTGTCCGGATCGCGTTTGGGATGCGCGGTATAGCCACCGCTGAGAGTCCCGCCGAAGTCGCAGACACCTACGGTATCGAGTTCGTCGGTCAGTTCGTAGTTGGCAACGCCACCCTCGACCAGCGCCAGCGTCCTGCCGGCGTGACCGATCACATTGGTGTTGGCGCCGAGTTGCGATATCGAGGAGCGCTTGGCGGGCACCGGCTCACCGAGGGACTCGGCGGCGAGCGGACTGCGGACCCAACGATTGCGATACCACTCGGCCCGTCCGTCGCGAATACGGATGCCGTGGACCATTCCGTCGCCGGCGAACCAGTGGTAGAGCTCGGGATCGATCTCACCGATGGGATTCGGGCCGTTTCGCAGGTAACGACCGTCGAGATAGTCCGGGATTGAGCCCGTCACCTCGAGATCGGTGAGCGTGAACTCCTGAGACAACGGCGCGAACGCTCCCTCGAGATAGCGGTTTTCCATCGCAATACTCCTATAACAGTGTTATACGCAGCTCTGTATAACACTGCCACAACCCCGTGGCAACCCTGCGCAGACCACATCGCGCACACATCGAGGCCGCTCACACATCGAGGCCGGAGGGTTTTTGTGGGACAGCCGCTGCGCCCCGGAGAGTCACGCGTGGTGGCGGCGCGAGCCGACGCCGTAGATCAGTTGTATAACGCCGTTATGGCACCATGGCATCCGTGACTGAAAGCCGGGGTTCCTTGGTCGAGGCGGGCATCCGCATCCTGGAGCGCGACGGACCTTCCGCTCTGAGCGCGCGCAACGTCGCCGCCGAGGCCGGCACCTCGACGATGGCGGTGTACACACATTGCGGCGGCATGACCGGCCTGCTTGACGCCGTCGCCGTGGAGGTGTTCAAACGCTTCACCCAGGCCTTGACGGAAGTACCCCGGACCGAAGACCCGGTGGCCGATTTCCTGGCGATGGGGCTTGCCTATCACCGCTTCGCGCTCGCCAACCCCGCGCGCTACCAGCTGATCTTCGGCACCTCGCCACCGGCATCGATCGCGGCTTACCGCACAGACCTCACAGTCACCGGCAGCGCAACCAATCGAAGTGACTGGGCGACCTCGTTCGGCGCGCTGCGCAGCGCCGTGCGCCGGATGATGGACGCGAGCCGGATTCGACCCGACGACGAACTAGCCGTCGCCGGTCGGCTGTGGAGCCTCAACCACGGCGCGGTGATGCTCGAAATGGCCGGCTTCTTCGGGCACGAAGGCCATGGTCTCAGCCAGATCCTGGGACCACTCATCATCGACACGCTGGTGGGCATGGGTGACGACCGCGAGGCGGCGACCCGGTCGATGTTCACGGTCGCTGCCGCGCTGAGCGGCTAAACCTGCTGCCGCAGTGCGTGTTCCAGCCGCTGAGTGTAGGCGTCGACATCGCCGATCGCTGACTGTGCCGCGTGCACACTGACCGCAATGGTGTCGCCGATGCCGTGCACGCCATGCGTCAAACCCATCATCGGCGACAGGCTGGGAAACCCCGCAGTGAGCAGGACTGGAGCACCGCCGAACCGCAAGTCTCCAGCGCCGCGGTTGACGCTGGAGACCACGGTGTTACCGGTCACGGTGGCTGACCGGACATCGGGGTCGAACTGTGCCACACCCCAACGCAGTGCGGGCGCAGGAATCGCAGCGAACGCCATCCGCTCCGCGCGCATCGCCGGGTGGGCCGCCCGACGCCTGCGGTCGTACAGATCAGCGGCAATCCGGCGTGCCCTCACCCCTTGCTCCACATCAGCGTGCAGACCGACGCCGACATTGCCGAAGTGGTTGTGCGCGAGTCGCGGACCGGATGCGGCCATCGGAACCTCAGCACCCAAGAGCGCGGGGTCATCGCCAAGTTCACGTAGGTGCCCGGACAGCGCGGTCGACACCGCGGTGAGCACCCCAACGGTAATCGTCGGCCCTGGCAGATGCCTACGCTTGCGGATCACCGCCCGAACATGACGTGGCCCGGACGGCCGCGCGTTGGTGCGCAGCGCCGGCAGGGACGCGGCCTGGGCGGGAACCAATCCCGTGGCCGTGTCGCGAACCAACCCACGGTGGGCACGACCCGCCGAGAACGCGCGCCGCGCCAGGCCGGCCGCCGTGTGCCGTCGCACCACGACGGCGGGCACCGTACCGGCACGACCGAACATGTAAGCCGCCAGCGCCGAGGCCCGAATACCGTCGCCGAGCGCATGACAGATCTGCAACACCGCTACCGCCCCCCGCAGACGCGTCCCGGGTACGCCTTCGATCGCGGGGAAGACATGAAGCCGCCAACTCCTCACTCGCGCATCGAGCTGATCCTCGGCCAGCGCCGTCACCGCAGCCAGGCATCCCGACCAGGTCGGGTCGACCGGGTCGTGCACCACGAATTGATCCGGACCGACCTCGCGGAACGCCCACACCGGGTAGCTCCACCTCCGGTTGTCCAGGACGCGCAGTTTCAGCTCGGCGCACGCCTGCGCTCTGCGGCGAATCTCCCACAGCGCCCGATCAACATCGGTCGACACTTCGTCGAAGGCGTACAGCAAGAACTGGTCGTTGGGGATCTTCGGCGACATCCAGTAGGTCATCGCGTCGGCCGTGGCCAACCGACGCTCCGATTCGGTCGCCCCGCTCACCGCATGGCTCGGCGGAGAGTGCTGCTGTCGGCGCACACGGCTACCCGGGGCGGCACGTGGTCCTGCCCTGTTGTCAGACCGGGTCGAACTTGGAGATCAGCCAGCGGTCGCCGACCTTCTCCAGCGTGACTTGCAGCCTCGAGGCGGTGTCGGTGGGCGGGTCCTGCCCCACGCTCACAGTCTGGTTGACGAACAGCAGCACGACCGCCTCGGTAGGTGTCGCCGACACCGATGCCGCGGCGGGAACCGAGGCGACAGCGGAGATCTGCTTCTCCTTCGCGCCCGGGATCACCACGTCGTCCGTCAGCGCGGTGTAAGACTCGCGGAACTCCCCGGTGAGCAATTCCCGAGCAGCCTGAAGCTGCTCCTCGACGGTCTCCGGCTGGTACGACAGCATTGCGATCGTCGTGTCCTTGGCGGCCTGCACGGAGGTAACAGCCGCGATCTCACCATTGCGTACCGAGTTGTCCTGCCACTTCAGGTATCCGGCACCGAGCGCGAGCACAAGAGCCAACGCGGGCAGGAGTCCGAAGGCGACCACACGGGCCCATTGGATGCGCCGTTTCTCCTTGGCCGGCGATGCTCCCGCGTCGTCGGCATCAGCGGCATCGGCATCAGCGGCATCGGTATCTGCGGCGTCGGCATCAGCGGCGTCGGCATCAACGGCATCAACATCAGCGGCATCTGCGGCGTCGTCATTGGGGGCCTCAGAATCGGCAACCGTCTTCTCGTCGTCAGCGACGGTCTCCTCGACGTCGGCCTTGGCAGCATCGTTTTCGGCGTCAGTCTCGACCGTCTTATCGACATCGTCCACCTTGGCGGCGGCTGCGGTCTGCGTCGACTCGCTAACCTGCCCGGCCTTCGTGTCAGCACTCCCAGCCCCGTCGTGCTCCGGGTTGGAGGTCGCTTCTTCAGCCTTCTTCTTTTTCCTCACGGCACGAACTCCACCTTGGAAACCTTGGCCTGATCGCCCATCTTCTCCACCGTGATCCGCATCCGCCAGGCCCGCGGTTCCTGTTCAGGCGCACCGGCGGTCGTGGTGTCCACGTTGACGGCGACCAGCACCTGGGCCTGGTTGTCGTTGTCGCCTGGGGGCTGCACCATTCCCGCCTCGACGATGGTTCCGACCGACGTCGACTGCGCCTGCTTGACCACTTCCGCGAACGGCTGCGCGCGCTGCTGGAAATCGTCGTAGAACACGCCTGTCGCGGAATCCAGAATGCGCTGGACGTCGCCGTCGGCGTTCTGCCAGTCGATCGTGGTGAGATTCAGCGCACCTTGGCGCCCCACCTGCAGGAAGAGGTCGCGCTCGGCCTCGGCCTGGTTCGACTGATAGGCGCGAAATCCAAGCCAACCGGTCAGCCCCGTCAGCGCCACCACAGCGACCAGACCCGCGATGAGCGCGAGCTTGACGTGCGACATCGGGGCCCGCGCAGGCGCCGCATCGTCGACGGCCTCGTCGACGGCGTCATCTACGGCGTCGTCGTAATCCTCTGCTTCTGCTTCGGACTCAGACTCGGCACCGGTCTCGGCCGCGACGTGGCCCTCTGCCCCGCTGTCGGCCCCACCACCACCGGCCGGCGTCGCGACGCTCCCATCGGTCGGCTCGGCGGCGGCAGACTCGGACTCAGCGGCGGCTGGCTGAGCCGAATCGGCTTCCGGGCTCGAGTCCGAGGACGACTTTGTCAATTCCCCGTCGGGGGCAGCATCATCGTCTGCCATGTTTGCTCCTCTGCGGCACTCTGGGCCAGATTGGACTGTGTGAACACACGTCCGTCCGGTCCAACGTACGTGCCGCTCGCGGGGTCGTATTCGGCGGCCGCTATCGGCGGCGGCGGCGGAGCCGGCGCCGGGGCCACTTCTGCAGGTGGCGAGCCTGGCCGCAGCTGCGGTACGGGCTGGCCCGACAACGTCGCATTCGGGTCGCCCTTCCAGTTGAATCCGTCGTTGAGCGGCACGTATTCCTGATCGCTTTCACACAACTTCACCGACGGCGCGCGTTTGCCAGGCCTCGTTACGCAGGGCACGTTGCGCGCACCGCGCACGTTGAACGGCCCATCCTGGGGTACCCGGCAATACAGGTCGCCCTCGGGTCGGTCGGGATAGTCCACGAACGAGGCCGCCCGCTGCTGCTGGGCCGGCAGGAAGCCCGTCGTGCACGGCGGAGGAATATTCAAGTTGAGATTCAAGGTGAGGTAGTCACCCATGTAGTCCTGCTTGGTCCCCTTCTTCGCCACGCCGATCGCCTGTGTCACCGCGGTGCCCTGCGGAAGCAACACCAGGATCTGCTCCAGGTTGGGCTGATAGGTGACGGCGACCTCGCCGACGCTGACCAGGTTGGCGAGCACGATGGGCAGGGTGGGTTGCAGTTGATCGAACAGCGCCCTCACCTCGTCGGCCGCACCCGGACCATTGCTGAGGAGGCCCGACACGGACCCGTCCTGGCTCTGCAGTTGACCGGTGACGCTGGCCAAGTTGGCGGCCCAGGCTTTGATCGAGCCCCCGGTATCGATCTGGGAATCCAATATCGGCTTGGTGTCGTCTATCACCGTGGTGAGCGAATCCAGGTTCTCCCGGGCGTCGATCGCCAAAGTCGCTGAACCGGCGACCAATCGCCGCAACTCAGGGCCGAGCCCGCCGACGGCGACGTAGGTCTCGTCGATGACCGTTCGCAGGTTCTCCTGCGGGATAGCCTGCAGGCCGCGATTCGTCAGTTCCAGAATCGTGTTCACGTCGGGAGGCACCTTCGCGCGATCACGCGGGATCACGTCGCCATCGCGCAGTTTCGGACCGTCGGCGCTCTGCGGGAGCAGCATCACGAACAGTTCGCCCACCGCCGTCTGGCTGTGAACCTCGGCCACCAGATCGGCGGGAATCTCGGGGTTTGAATTGAGCGAAAGCTCGGCCTCCACCCCGGTATCGGTCAAGTTGACGCTGCGCACAATCCCGATCTGCGAACCGCGGTAGGTGACGTTGCTCCGCTCGTAGAGACCGCCGGATTCGGGCAGTTCCAGAGTTACGCGGTACTGGCCGATCCCAAGCATCTCGGGCACGCGCATGTACCCGAACGCCATGATCGCTATGGCCACCGCGGACACCAGCGAGAAGATCGCGAGCTGGATCAGCATCTGTCTAGTCACGCGCATGTTATGGCCCCTGATCCCAGCGGTACGGAAAGAGCAACGGGTTCCCCTGCGTAGTACCGGGCGACTTCCACGCCACCGACGGCGAGGCGGGCCCGTTACAGGGGCTGGGCATCTGGCCGATCGTGCGACCCCACTGGAGCTCCAACCAGGTCAGGTCGCACTCCCACCGGGTTCCGGTGAAGAACCCCTGATCGAGCCGGCTCAAAGTCAGGTCGATGATCAGCGACAGGTTGGCGTAATCGCCGCGTATCCAGTTGGTCAACGTCTCCTTCGGGAACGGGAACGTGGGGAAGAAGCTCAATGACCGCGTGAGCGCGGGACCGGCATCCGCCAGCGACTCCAGCACTGGGCCGAGATCCCTGAGCTCCTGGACCAGCGCTTCCCTGGTCTGGTTCACCGAGTCCGCCGCCAGCGCGCTGAAGCTGCCGACCTGCACGAGCGCCTCGGACAGCGAGTCGCGCTGGTCGCGCAGCACCGCAAGTGCGTCAGGAATCGTCGTCAGCGCCCTATCCACCACGGGCTTCTGATCGGCGATCTGTCCGACCAGACTGTCCAGACTCTCCGACGTGGCGATGATGTCGTCAGACTGATCATCAAGGTGCCCGATTGCGATGTCGAGCTGCTCGATGAGGCTGCGTAGATCACCCTCGCGACCGGTGAACGCGATGCTGAGTGCCGCCGTGATGTCCTGGACGTTCCCGAGGCCACCACCGTTGAGCAGCAACGCGACTGCGGACAGCGCCTGCTCGGTGGTCGGGAATGCACCAGCAGACGCGAGTGGGATCAACGCGCCACCTTGGAGCCGACCCTCGGCTGGGGCGTCTGCGGGTGCCGACAACTCGACGTGCTGCGAACCGAGGAGGCTGGTCTGGCCCACCTTGGCGGTCGCGTTGGCGGGCAGCACGACGTTGCCGTCCAGCGTCATTGTCACCAGGGCGTGCCAGCCTTGGCGTTCGATCTTGGTCACGGTGCCGACGTTGACATCGCCGACCCGGACCCGGGAGTTCTGCTCGACATTGTCGACGTCGGGCATCTGCGCCTGAATTGTGAACGCGTCTGGGCCGACGCCCTCGACGCCGGGCAGCGCAACCGAATTCAATCCGCGCCAACCACATCCCGACGCCACCAGCGCAGTCGCCAGCAGCACGACACTGACGGCGGTCCGCACCCGCAATGCTTCTCCCATGAGCCCGATTGCCTGCCTCATGAGCCCGCTCCAGCCGGCACCATCAGCCCGTGGAGTCCATCGCTCGGGTTCGTCGCTACCACCATCTCAGCAGGCAGAGGCGGAGTGTCGGCCGGCACCGCAGGGGGCGGCGCAGCAGGCGCAGCAGGCGGCGCGGGCGGCGGAGGACCAGGCGGCGGTATGTAGTCGGGACGCAGCCAATCCTCGCTGAAGGTGATTTCATTCGGCCTGGCCGACGGACCGACGACGAGCTGTTGCAGCCCCAACGGCGGGTAGTTGTACTGCCGGTTCTTCATGATCGGCGCGAGGTACTGCACGCACAACTTGGCTGACTCTTCGGCCCCCAACCTCGATGCGGCCTGCACCGCGCCACACAGGAACTGAATCGGGTTGGCGAAGTTGTTGACCGCCAGAATGGCGCTCGCCGCGCCCTGCGCGGGCTGATAGACGTTGATGTAGTTCGCGAATGAATTAGGTGCGATGTGCAGGAACTGCTCGACATCGTCCAAGCTCTCGTTGAGCGCGGTGGTCACACCGGCCAGCTTCTCCGATGTCGTCCCCAATGCGTCACGGTTCTCCGCGACGAAGGATTGCACCTCCCCGACAACTCCGCTGAGATCCCTTACCGCACTGGCTACTTCACCGGGATCATCGGCTAGCAGTCCGGTGACCGAGGCCAGGTTCTGGTTCAGCTGGCGCATCAGGTTCGTGCTGTCCTGCAGCGCCGACACCAAAATCGCGAGGTTCTTGACCGTGGAGAAGATGTCAGTGCTGTGATCGCCGAGCGCTGAGATCGCCTGGGACAGGTTGATGACGGTCTCACGAATCTCGGCACCCTGACCCCGCACGTTCTCGGCAGTCGTGTTGATCACCGACCCCAGCGGACTCGTTTCCCCGGGCTCGGTCGGCTGCAGTTGCTCGGCGAGTCGGTCCAACTGCACTCGCACCTCATCCCACTCGACGGGCACCACGGTGCGGTCCTGGGGGATCACGGTGTTGTCGGCCATCACCGGCCCGCCGGTGTACACAGGCGTGAGCTGGATTGCTCGCGACGTCACAATCGCGGGCGACAGCATCGCTGCTGTCGCATCCGCGGGCACATCGTAGCTGCCGTCGTACCAGAACGAGATCTTTACCCGCTCGGGTTGGGGTTCGATGGCCTCGATGCTGCCGACCTTCACTCCGAGGATCAGAACATCGTCGCCGACGTAAATGCCGTTGCTGTTGGCGAAGTACCCCACCACATTGATGCGGTTGACCTTTTCGGTAGTGCGGACCAGCACAGCAATCCCGACGACCAACAGCACCGAGAGTGCCACTGCCAACAAGGTTCGAGGATTTTTCATGGCGTGCCCTCCACAGAGACCAGCGGAGGCGTCTCACCGGGCGCGGGAATGAAGATTGAATTCGGTTCCGGCCCCACGACGGACTCCATCCCTGCCGGAGCCGGCGCAGGCGGGCCGGGCGGCGGACCGCCTGGCGGCGGCGCGGGCAGCGGTTCCCGGTACGGATAGCATCCCGTCGGGCCGGGCAGTGCCAGGCCGGGCGGACCGCAACCCTGGTCACCAGGGTTGCCGGTGATCGCATCGGGCAGCTCCAGATGGGGTTGCCCACCCTGTCCGGTCCTTGGGTACGGAAGTGGCATCGCAGGTGTACCCGGTTGCCCGACCGGCGGGTCGGTGCGCTCGGAGGGCAGCAACACGTTCGGGTCCAGACCGAGGTCGGAGAAGGCCGCGTCGACGAACGGCTGCACAAACTGTCCAGGCAGCAGATTGGAGATGTAGTTCTTGAAGAACGGACCCGCCGAGACAGCCTCACCCAAGGACATGGAGTAGGCGCTCAACATCTTCAGTGACTTCTGCAGCCGTTCCTTACGGTTGTCCAGGATCGTCAGCACCCCGTTGAGCTTCTCCAGCGCGGGCAGCATGGTTTCGCGGTTGTCACCGATGAAACCGCTGAGCTGTTGACTGAGCGCGGAGACATTGCCGGAAATCTGATCGATCGCGGCACTCTGGTTCTGAAGCTCCGCCAGCAGTGCGGTCGTGTTGGCGACCAGGCTGACGACCTGCCCGCTGCGTTCGGCTAGCACGGTGGTGGCTTTGTTCGCGTTGCTCAGCAGGTCACGCAGTTCCGAATCGCGCTTGTTGAGCGTGTCGGAGAACCGGGCCACGCCCTCGATCGCGATCTTGAGCTGAGGTGGCGTCTCGGCGAACGTCGCCGAGAGCACCCGTAGCGAGTCGGACAACTGATCGGTGTCCAGTCCGCTGATCGCGGTCGACAACTCGCCCAGAGCGTCGGGCAGCTCGTAGGGCGGCTGGGTGCGGGAAACCGGGATCGTGCCGTCCAGCTGATCTTCCCCGCGTGCGGTGACCTCGAGAATCTTGGTCCCCAGCAATCCCTTGGTCTTGATCGCGGCTTCGGTGCGGTCACCGAGCCTGATGCCCTTGTCCACCGTGAACTTCACCAGCACCTGCGGCCCGTCTAGCTCGACTGACTGCACCTGGCCCACCTTGAAACCCGAGACCTGCACGCTGGCTTCAGTATTCAGCCCACCTACCTCGGCGAAGTGTGCCGTGTACTCGCGACCCTGCTCGACGAACGGCAGATCTTGGAAATTCACGGCTCCGAGGACGACGGCAGCGGTAGCCACGAGACCGACCCCACCGATCACCAGCTGATTACGCTCGCTGAAAGGCTTCATCGCGGCGCGCACCTCCCGCTGGGCTGGCCGGCCACCTTGACATACACCGGTTGTCCACCCTTGCCGTTGAGTTTGAGCACAAGATCGCACAGATAGAAGCTGAAGAAATCACCGTAGAGTCCCTGCCGGCCCAGTGCCTGGTAGGCATCCGGCAGCGTGTTGAGAAGATTGTCGAAATACTCATTGTCGGCCAGCACGACCCCGGCCGTTCGGTCGGTCTCCTGGACCGTCTTCTGCAGCGGCGGACGGGCCTCGGCCAGCAGATCGGTGATGGTGCCCGCCGCGGCGTTGGTGTAAGCCAACCCGTTGCTGATCTCGTCGCCACGGGATTCCAGGCCCTCTACCAGCTCCGAAAGCGAGTCCACTGCCTTGCCGAACTGATCGCTCTGATCTCCGAGCGATCCCAGCACAGTGTTGAGGTTGACGATGACCGCGCCGATCAGCTGGTCGCGGTCAGCCAGCGTGCTCGTCAGGGCCGCCGTCTGGGCCAGGAACGAGTTGATGGTTCCACCCTGGCCCTGCAGGGCCGAGATGAGTTGCCCGGACAATGCGTTGAGTTGGTCGGGATCCAGCGCCCTGAACAGCGGCCGGAACCCGCCGATCAGCGCGTCGAGGTCCAACGCCGGCGAGGTGCGCGCCAGCGGAATGGTGTCGCCCGGGTTGAGTCGTTCGGTGCCGCCGACCCCTTCCTCGAGAGCCACGTAGCGGCCACCGATCAGGTCGGCATAGCGAATCACCACCCTGCTGCCCTCGGTCAGTACCACCGAATCTTCGGCGGTGAAATGGACCATCGCGGTGGTGTCGGGCTGGATCTCGACCTTCGTCACCTTGCCGACCTCGACGCCGGCGATCCTCACGAAATCGTTGCGCTCCAGCCCGGTCACATTGATGAAAGCGGCTCGATACTCATGGGTTTTCTCGCCGAATCGCAAATTGCCGAAGACCGCGAACAAACCGAATACACCGACCAGGCACACGGTCAGGAACACCGCGAGACGCGTTGCGTCTGCCCGGATATTCGTCATCGGTTACCTCTCATGCTGGTGGTTCGGTTCGGGTCACGGGTGATATGCGGGATTGAGGGGTATCGGCGGCCCCGCTACGGGTTGTCCGGGCACGGCCGGAACCGCTGGCGGAACAATCGGCCATGGAATAGCCGTAGGTTGCAGCTGCGCCGGATTCGGAACCACAAAGGGCTCACTACCTGGTGTCGGCCCAGGAGCGCGCGGCGCTCCCGGCGGAGGCGCCGGGGGCAGGCCCGGCCACAGCGGGGTGCCATCCGGTGCGTACAGCTGCGCACCGTAGGCCGGTGCCGGCGGCCAAGGTGGCCCGCCCCGCTGCATCGGCCCGATTGCCGGCCCGCCGAACAGGTTGCGAACGCTCGGGGGCTCCGGAATGCCGCGCGTCGCCGGGAAGTAGTTGGCGTACGTCGGGAACGCGATTCCCGGGTTGGGGCGATAGTCCAGGCCGCGGCCGAAGCCCGTGTTGGCGACGAGTTGGCGCACCGGCCAGTTCTGCGCGACGTCGGGCAGCGAGCCGCAGCCGGGCTTGCCGCCCGGGCCGCCCTTGGCGCCGATGATCGGCAAGTGGGTGGGGTACTTGTATGGATCGTCACCAAATGCCAGTCCGGCGTCGAGCACCAGCGAGCGACCGTTACCGCCGGGGCTTTCATAGCCGCCGAAGTCGAGAAGTTGCTTGGCGCCCAACAACATGCACGTGTACTGAGGGTCGTATTTGTACAACAGACCGGTGGTCGGCTCCAGCACGTTGATGGCCTTGATCAGGTTGGCCTGGTTGGGCGCCAGCAGGCTGATACCACTGTTGGAGAGTCCGATCGCCGACAGCAGCAAGGCGTCAAGGTCCCCGGACTGGTTCACCAGCGTGGTGCTCGTTGTGCTCGCCGCGTCCAGTGTCGCCACGATGTTCTGTGCCGCATCACTGTAGACATCACTGAAGGCCCCGAGCGCCTGAATATCGGCCCGGATGGTCTCATGTCGCGGGTTCAGCGCGAGCAGAACCTCGTTGGCGTCAGTGGTGGCCTGACCGAGTCGTTCGCCCTGACCGCGGAGACCGTCGCCCAGGGCCGAAAGGGTGCTGTTCAGTTTGGCTGTGTCGATTTGGTCGAGCACCGCGATCAGGTTTTGGAAGACGGTGTTGACCTCGGGCGTCACGTTGCGGGACTTGACTACCTGTCCGGCTTCGAGGCGCTGGGTGGACGGGTTTTCCGGGTACACCAAGTCGACGTACTTGGCGCCGAATATCGTGGTGGCACGGATTTGCGCCTCGATGTTGGCCGGGATGAACTCCACCTGGCTGGGGTCGATGTCGAGCTGCAACGCGACCGTCGGATCTTCCTGGCCCGTCACCCCGATGTTGGTGACGCTGCCCACCTGCACGCCACGTAGCTTGACCTTTGCATTGGTTTCCATCACCAGACCGGCCCGGTCCGAGGTCAGGGTCACCGGGACCTTGGATGTGAGGGTTCCGGTGAACAATGCGAAGGTCAGCCAGATGGATGCAGCGAGCACAATCACGAAGATGAGCGTCCACCACCCGGGCTTCAGACCGTCCTTTTCCATAACCTCAGCCCGCCAGATTGAAATTGCCGGATTGTCCGTACACCGCAAGGGAAATCATCACGAGTACGAACGCGGACACGATCAATGAGGTACGCACCGCGCGTCCGACTGCCTCGCCGACTCCGGCCGGCCCGCCACTCGCGGTGAAACCGTAATAAGTGTGCACCAGCATGATCACGATAGCCAGCGCCACGCATTGACCCAACGACCAGAAGAGGTCCACCGGGTTCAGGAATGTTCGGAAATAGTGGTCGTAGACACCGGTCGACTGGCCGTAGAGCACAGTGGTGCCGAATCGGGCGGCCCAGAACGAGGCCAAGACACCGACGCAGTACAGCGGAATAACCACGAGCAGACCGGCCACCACCCGAGTCGAGGCCAGGTAGGCGATCGCCCGGATACCCATCACCTCGAGCGCGTCGATCTCTTCGTTGATCCGCATCGCACCCAGCTGGGCGGTTGCGCCCGCACCGATGGTTGCCGACAGGGCAATGGCCGTCGTCGCCGGGGCTATCAAGCGAACATTGAAGAAGGCCGAGGCGAATCCGGTCAGCGCTTCAACGCCGATCTCGGAAAAGTCGGTGTAGCCCTGCACCGCCACCAAAGCACCGGTGGTCACGGTAAGGAAGCCGACGATCGCGACCGTGCCGCCGACGAGGATCAACGCCCCTGCGCCCAAACCCATCTGGGCGATGAGCCGGAAGAGTTCGACCCGGTAGTGCGTCACGGCCATGAAGACCGAGCGCAGCGCACGTTCGTAGAACTTTGCCTGCACTCCGATTTCGTTCCAGGAATCGGCAACGGTCTTGGCCCGGCTCTTGAGCCAGGGGAACTGTGAGCGGGGCCGCGAAACTGTCACACTGTCACCTTCACCGCGACGGCGGTTGCGACGATATTGATCGCAAACAGCGCCATGAACGTGAACACTACGGTCTCGTTGACCGCGTTGCCGACACCGGCTGGACCACCGGACACCGAAATGCCTTTGTAGCAAGCGATCAGGCCGGCCGACAGCCCGAACAACGCCGCCTTTATCAGCGCGATGACAACGTCAGTCGAGCCGATGATCAGCGTCAGACCCGATGCGAAAGCGCCCGGAGAAACGTTCTGGACGTAGACGGTGAAGAAGTAAGCGCCGGTCAAGCCGACCAGAATCACGGTCGCCGACAATGCCAACGACACCAGCATCGCGGCCAGCACCCGCGGAACGACGAGCGCCCGAATGGGGTCGATACCCATGACGCGCAGCGCATCAAGTTCCTCGCGGATGGTTCTCGCACCCAGGTCTGCGCACATAGCGGTCGCGCCCGCGCCCGCCACCACGAGCACCGTGACGATCGGACCGATCTGCCGCACTGTGCCCAGTGCGGCACCCGTGCCGGAGAAATCCGCAGCGCCGAATTCCCTGAGCAGGATGTTGAAGGTGAAGGTCAGCAGCACGGTGTAGGGAATCGTCAGCATCAGTGTCGGCAAAATCGACACCCGAGCGACGAACCAGGACTGAGTGATGAACTCCCGCCAGGCAAACGGCGGAACGAACATCCCCACGAAGGTGTCAAGCGCCATCGAGAAGAACCCACCCATCCCGCGGATGGGTTTAGCAATAGCGCTGGAAGCAACCACCTTTTAGGTCCTCCCTCGTGTGCATTTCTCCGCCATCGACCGCTGTTCCCCCAAACGAAGCCCGTGCCCAGTCAGGCTGCGGGTGACGATACACATTCATACGCGCTGACGAACCGTATATCACCGATTACCCGGCCGGGAATTGGGGGCTGATCCCCCGCTGGTCCCCCGAGTCGACGTGCTCAGGATCCCGGCTCAGGGGCTTTTCGGGGCGCAGACGACCGTACTTGCAGTCCACTGAACGCAGCTGCCAGGTTGGTGAACGGTTCCGGCGCGTCGAAAACGCCGCGCTGCCCGCCAGCATTTCGGGTGGGTCGATTCGCCACAGCCAAGACTCACCACAGCCAAGACTCACCACAGCCAAGACTCACCACAGCCAAGACTCACCACAGCCAAGACTCACCACAGCCAAACGGTTCTTCAACTCCCGGGATCCCCCGTCCGCACGACGACGGTCCCAGCCCACCGAGCATGGCCCGGCCGCGACGGTGGTCTGCTCAGGACCCGAGTCCCGAGACATCGCCCGATTGCCGCGCTCGGTAACCTGACATCCCGGGCCAGCGAGAGGACGCCTGTGAGTGCAACCCGCAGCAACCCTCAGACCGTGATATTTCGTGGCACCGACGACCTGTTGCTGGTTGCCGATGAATGGAACAACCCGGATGCGACCGGGCGCGCCGGCGCGGAATTCGACGGTTCTCGCCCATCGGTCTTGATGTTGCACGGCGGCGGCCAGAACCGCCTGTCCTGGCAGAAGACTGGCCAGCTGCTGGCCTCAAGCGGACTGCATGTGGTCGCTCTGGACAGCCGAGGCCACGGCGACAGCGATCGCTCACCGGAGGCGGATTACACGGTGGAGTCGTTGTGCGGGGACACCCGGCGGGTACTCCAACAGATTGGTCGACCCGTGGTTCTCATCGGCGCCAGCATGGGCGGGCTCACCGGCATCCTCGCAGCGCGCCAGGCCGGCCCGGAAAGCGTGCAGCGCTTGATATTGGTCGACGTCGTGCCGCGATACGAGAAGGACGGTAGCGCCCGCATTCGCGACTTCATGTTCAGCCACGTACACGGGTTCGAGTCCTTGGAGGAAGCCGCCGAGGCGGTCGCCGCCTACCTTCCGCACCGGGCCAAGCCACGCAGCCCGGAGGGCCTGAAAAAGAACCTGCGGCATCGGCATGGCCGATGGTATTGGCACTGGGATCCGGCGTTTCTGACCAAACCGCAGGTGGATCCGTTCGTGCGGGTCGAGTTACTCGAGCAAGCAGCGATGGAGTTGACCATCCCCATTCTGCTGATTCGCGGAATGCTCTCCGACGTGGTCAGCGAGGAAGCGGTCCAGGACTTCTTGCAGAAGGTGCCCAACGCCGAGCTTGCCGAACTCTCCGGGGCGGGACACACCGCGGCCGGCGACGACAACGACGCGTTCTCCGAGATCGTCGAGCAGTTCGTCGCACAATGATTCGTCGCACAGTGACCAGCCCTGCGACCAGCCCTGCGACCAGCCCTGCGACCAGCATCCGGCACTTGACCACGTGACCGGAGTGCAGATCGCGGCGTACCTGCTCGGGGCGGTCGTCGTGGGCGAGGCGATCGCGCTGGTCGTGCTGACCCTGCGCCTGCGGGCGGCACGCGCGGAAGCCGAGGAACTTGGTAAGCGCATCGACACCCGCAACCTGCTGCTCTCCGGCGGGACGAAAGCGGTGAAGACCGTGTGGCAGACCGCCAACATCCTGCGCACCGATGGACTCGGCGCGGCCGTACGTTCCTCGATCGAGGAGCTCGCCGACTGGGCCGAGGTGGAGCGGCCCGATCTGGCCCGGCTGGCACCCAACGGCAAGGTGGCGATCATGTTCTCCGACATCGAGGAATCCACCGCGTTGAACGAGCGCATCGGCGATCGGGCCTGGGTCAGGCTGATCAGCAAGCACGCCAAATCGGTCCACCGGCACGTCGAGAACCACGGCGGTTACGTGATCAAGAATCAAGGTGACGGATTCATGGTCGCCTTCGCCAAGCCGGACCAGGCGGTCAGGTGTGCAGTCGATATCCAGCGCTCACTGCAGAAGCACCTGCAGGGAATTCGCGTGCGTATCGGCATCCATGCCGGCAAGTCGGTCCGGCGCGGCGATGACCTGTTCGGACGCAACGTCGCGATGGCGGCACGGGTGGCCGGCGAGGCCGATGGCGGGGAGATCCTGGTGAGTGAGCCGGTCCGTGACGCCCTCGACGGCATTCAAGTCGACGGCATTCAAGAGGGCAGCCCGGATGTCACGAACATCAGTTTCGATTCCGGCCGGGAAGCCGACCTCAAGGGGTTCACCGGGGCGCACACGCTCTACGCGGTAGCGCTCTAGTCGGACTTGGACTCGGCTTCTGCCAGCCGTTGGTGCAGTCGGCTGCGGATGTCATCCGGGGTGTAGGAATTACGACGGCGTTGATCGCGGGCGACCAGCACGCCGCCGGCGACGACGCCGGCGGCACCGGCCAACCCGACCCACTTCCAGATTCCACGCATGGTCCTCAGTCTGCCTAAGCTGCGGGGGTGAAGCCAAGCACGGTGCCGCTGCAGCGCGCGCTGGACGAGACTCGCACCGGGGACATCTGGTTGTTCCGCGGACACTCCCGTCCCGACCGCGCCATCCAGTCGCTGACCAACAGCCCCGTCAACCATGTCGGAATGACGGTGGCAATCGACGACCTGCCACCGCTGATCTGGAATGCCGAGCTCGGCGACAAACTGGTCGACATGTGGACAGGTACCAACCATCGCGGGGTGCAACTCAACGACCTGCGTCAGGCGGTAGAGCGCTGGATCCAGACCTATGACCAACGCTGCTGGCTGCGTCAGCTGACCCCGTACGCCAACCGGGAGCAGGAGGACCGGATGCTGCGGGTGATCGCGCAGATGGACGGCACGCCGTTTCCGACGACGGCCCGGTTGACCGGGCGCTGGATGCGTGGCCGGATACCGAACGCTGCCGACTTCACCCGTGGAATCCCGCTCGTTCACAAAAGGGTTCGGCAGTCCGTCGAACGCCGGAAGGCGGAGAAGTTCCAGGTCGGCTTGGAAACCGCCTACTGCGCCGAAACGGTCGCCATAACTTACGAGGAGATGGGGCTGCTGAAGTCCGAGAAAGACTCCAGTTGGTTTGATCCGGGGTCGTTCTGGAGTGGAGATACCTTGCCGTTGGCCCCCGGATATCGGCTCAGCGAGGAAATATCTGTGTTGGGTCCTGGTACCGACCATCTAGGGTGAGCGAAACGCCGACGTGGATGGCGCGCCCCCCGCAGTAAGGGTGGTTTGCTGGTCATCAGCACATTCATTCGGCACCGCAACGAGGGAGCGCAGGCATGTCGACCGCGACAGAACCCGCCCCTGCACCCGATGCCCCGGAACGGGGCCTGCTCAGCGCCAAGGTTTCGGCCATCATCATCGTGCTGGCAGCGATCGCGACCCTGGTCATCGTGCTCGAAATGCTGCGCTCCACCGACGACGAACCTGCGCCGGTGCAATCCGTTCCCGCCCAACCGAATACCGTGCCCTCGCGGGTTGCGGCCTCGGCGAATCCAACCACTTTGGCTCCGCCGCCTGAACCAGCGGTGGCACCAACGCCGAAACCGGCCGTGGCACCGACGCCGAAACCCGCCGTGCCGGCGATGGATGACCAGGGTTTTGTCGACAGCGCTGCACGTTGCGCCATGCCTGCGCAGGCCGTCGCGATCGCGCGCACCACACGGGCGGCGATCGTTATCTGCCGCGACGTCGACGGAACCTATGAGTACGTGGGAACCCGGTTGCGCGACGGCGCATCCCTGCGGTTGGACGATGTCCTGGCAATACCGGCAGGATTCGAGGCCCGCAACGACGGCACGACCTACCGGCTGTCACCAACCGAGATGGTGGTGATCACCGGTGAGGATCTGCTCAGCCGCGACGAAGTGCTGGAGTACCGCACGGGCTGACAGAGGTTTGCGTGTTCGGCTAGAGCGTCGCCGAAAAGGGCCCGAGCACTTGACAATCCGGTGCCGGCGGCTGCCCGATCCAGGCACCGCAGCCTCTGCCGGTCGCGACATAGGTAGCGCCGGCGACGTAGGGCTCTAACAACACCTGCGCGCGGCCCGAGGCATCGCTGGGGTGGCAGCGCGTGACCCGATCGCCGGCCTGCATCTGAAGACAAGCCACACTTTGTGCCGGCGCGGCCGGCGGCCCGCACTCATCCGGCGTCAATGTCGCGGTGACCATGTCGACGCCGGCGACCTGCACCAGCTGCGGCACCGAAAGCGTGAAGGAACAGGGTGGCGGCGGCCCCGCAAGTGCGAGGCCCGCTCCCTGCAGCCCGGCCAACACCGTGGTGAGGGCCGTGGTGAGAGCCACCATGAATACCAGGCCGGACCGAGTCATGCCCCATGATAGGACGCCGGCGCGGACCGTCGGATGGGTTTGTCGGCACTTCAGCCGGCCCGAGGAGGCTACGACTACCGCAGGCGCGGTCGGGACTACCGCAGGGACTGCCGCAGGCGCGGTCGGGACGCCTCTGGGCCCCGCTCACCGCGCTTCGTCGTTCAGACGGGTTCGAAGACGAAGACGCTGCGCATCCCTGAGCGCTCCAGGTACGTGTCGTGGGCAGGCCACATCGCGACCAGCTTCGGCATGTTACGGGCAATCTCGTCCTCTGCAGCGATTCGCGAAATGTAGTCCGCTGACCTGCCGTCCACCTCGATGCGGGCCTTGGGCTCCGCCAGCAGATTCTTGGGCCAGCTGGACGGGGTTTTCAGGCCGAAATTCTCGCAGACCGCCACGAGGTTCCCACCGTCCCGCACGAAGTACACGGGCACCGTTCGCTCCTTGCCCGTTTTTCTTCCCTTCGTCGTTAGCAACATCGTCTGCATCGCAGGGCCACTGATCGAGACTCGGCCTCGGCTGGCCTTGATCATGAGGCGGTCCAGGCGCGATCCAAAATGCTTCATGGTCCACGAGAACCAGCGATAGTGACCCAACTGACGCGACAATCGGAGGTACTGCTCGTAGACAATGTTGGTCTCTTGATCAGTCACCGGTCAATGCTCTCACCGTCGGCCTGCCCGCGCCCGCCCGGCGGCGCGCATCTCCTCGGTGACCTCGTCGAGCGTGTAGATCTGGCCGACCTCAGCCTCGTCCTCGGCAGCTCGGACTTCGCGCATCAGCTCCTGATCGCTGAGCATCGCCAGGGTCTCCATGATCGAGTCGTAGTCGTCGGCACTGAGGATCACCGCCGCCCGGCGACCTTGCCGGGTAACCTCGATTCGCTCATGAGTCCGGCGTCGAAGACAAAGGTACGCAAGGGCGCTTGGACTCCCCAGTAGCTCTCGCTCACTCCTTTAGTCCGCCTTCTGATTGACCACTTTCAATCCAAGCGACGGCGCGGCGCGGCTGAAGATCCGCAGTGCTTTGGCCAGACCCACGACGATCTCCTCACGGCCCGCATCCAAGCCGGCCATCGCGGCGGCGACAAAGGCATCGAGCTCCATCGCGCGGGGCGGGATTTGGTCGAGATTGCGATGTAGATCGGTCACGACGACGGGCGGGATCAACTCGACGACCTGCACGTTGGAACTTCTGAGTTGCCGCCGGAGGGCAATCGTGAAGCTGTGCACGGCGGCCTTAGTCGATGAATAGATCGGCGCGGCGGCGAGTGGCACGTAGCCCAGCCCCGAACCCACGTTGACCAGCCGCGAGCACGGCTGTGCTTTAAGTAGCGGCAAGAAGGCGTTGGCGACGTAGATCACGCCCTTCAGGTTGACGTCGACCTCGCGACCCAGCTCGGCTGCGTCGAGCGGGCCCGGCCCGGCGAAGTCGAACAGATGTTGGATGCCTGCGTTGCTGACGATCGTGGTCAGCTCGGGCCAGCGCTCACCAACCCGCTCGGCAAGGGCCCCCACCTGCTCGGGATCGGCCACATCAACTACCTCGGCCTGCATTCCCGGGTGGCGCGCGGCTACCGCCTCGACGCGCTCGCGCCGATGCCCCGCGACGATAACCTGGCTTCCCCGCGCGTGGAAGGCGGCCGCGAGACCGGCGCCGATGCCAGAACCGCCACCGGTAATGAGCACTACCGCCATCGCCCTCCTACTGCTTGGTCTTGGATGACTGTCCGTGGCGGAATTCCACCACGTCGCCGTCGGCCATCACGTAATCCTTACCCTCCATCCGCACCTTGCCCGCGGCCTTCGCCGCGGACATGGAGCCGGCGGCAACGAGGTCTTCGTAGGACACGATCTCGGCCTTGATGAAGCCCTTCTCGAAGTCCGAATGAATGACGCCGGCGGCCTTCGGCGCCGTGTCACCCTGGTGAATCGTCCACGCGCGGGCCTCTTTCGGGCCGGCGGTGAGGTAGGTCTGCAGCCTCAGCGTGTGAAAGCCCGCCCTCGCCAACGCATCCAGGCCGCGCTCGGCCTGACCGATCGACTCGAGCAGTTCGGCGGCCGATTCCTCATCGAGCTCCTGGAGCTCTGCTTCGATCTTGGCGTCCAGAAAGACCGCGTCGGCCGGCGCGACCAACTCACGCAGTTCGGCGAGCCGTCCCGAGTCGGTGAGCACCGACTCGTCGGCGTTGAATACGTAGAGGAATGGCTTGGAGGTCATCAGGTTCAGCTCCCTCAGCAGCGACATGTCCACGCCGGCCGAGAAGAGCGTCTTGCCGCTGTCGAGCACATTCTGCGCCTCGGCGGCCGCGTCATAGGCGGGCTTTCGATCCTTGTGGGTGCGGGCCTCCTTCTCCAGCCGCGGCAGGGCCCGTTCCAGCGTCTGTATGTCGGCGAGGATCAACTCAGTCTCGATGATCTCGATATCGGACTGGGGATCTACCCGACCGTCGACGTGGACCACATCGTCATCGGTGAACACCCGCACCACCTGGCATATGGCGTCGCTCTCGCGGATGTTGGCCAGGAACTTGTTACCCAAGCCGGCGCCCTCGGACGCCCCTTTGACGATGCCGGCGATGTCGACGAAGGTCACCGGAGCGGGTACGACTTTCTCGGAGCCGAAGATCCTGGCCAGCTCGCCAAGCCGGGAGTCAGGCAGCGCCACCACCCCTTCGTTCGGCTCGATCGTCGCGAACGGGTAGTTGGCGGCCAACACGTCGTTACGCGTCAGCGCATTGAACAAGGTCGACTTTCCGACGTTCGGCAGTCCGACGATTCCCAAATTCAGGCCCACGGACTGAAGAGTCTAGGAGAAGTGATCGGCACGCCACCCTGCGCTGGCGGTCTCCGGCTGTTCGAGCCGGTACGGTCGACCTGTGTCTGGACAGAGCGCGCGGCCGTCAACACCGGCTGATCACCGCTCAGCACATCCCGACATCGCTGGAATTCCCTGGTGGGGAGCAGTCCTGGTCGCCGCCCTCGCGTCCGCAATCGGTTTCGCTGTCGATCTCAGCTCGGGCGGCAAGGAACTGACCGGGGTTTTCGCCACGTTCTATGTTGTCGGCTGCCTGGCGGCGGTGCTCGCGGTGCGCCAGGGCGCGGTGTTCACCGCGGCTATCCAGCCGCCACTGCTCCTGTTCGTCATGGTGCCCGGGGCCTACTACTTGATGCACAGCTCCGATATCCATGGCATCAAGGACCTTTTGATCAACTGCGGCTACCCCTTGATCGAGCGGTTTCCGCTGATGTTCTTCACCTCGGCGGCGGTACTGCTGCTCGCGATCGCCCGCTGGTACGTGGGCGCGTCCGGGCGCGGCGCAGCAGCCACGGAGAAAAAGCCCGCTGCCGGCGATCGACTCTCCGCGAAGTTGGCGTCACTGCTGGGCAGGGCGCCAGCGTCGGATTCCGCCGACCGGAAGCCACGACGCCATTCGGTCGACCGGACACCCCGCGGCGCGCCGAATGCTGCCACCGACCCGGCAGCCCGCGGCGCTCGGCCCGGTGGGCGAGCCGGTGCTCCGTCCCGCTCCCGGCATTCGCGTCCGCCGGACACCAAGAGCACCGATCCGATCGCGGATGGCGACCGTCCCCGCCGCCACCGGCCTCGGCCTGGAGAGCCCACGCCGGCCGGCGAGCCGCGCCGCCGTGCGCGGGCATCCTCTGAGAGAGATCCCCGCCGGGCTGCCCCCCCGGGCGAACGCCGTTCAGCCCCCCCGGGCGATCGCCGCGCAGCCCGCGACCGGGCCCAGCGCCGCGAGCGTCCACAACCCCGCCGGCACCGTGACGACTACCGGCCCGAC
>JAHZIT010000121.1 GCA_022601275.1 Actinomycetes bacterium | reverse complement strand
GCTCACATGTCGCCACCGGGGCGGCCCGCTCACATGTCGCCGCCGGGGCGGCTCGCTCACATGTCGCCGCCGGGGCGGCTCGCTCACATGTCGCCGCCGGGGCGGCTCCGGGGCTCCCGAGTTCCGCTGAGGATGACGGGTACTTGGTCACCCTCACCACCGACATGGCCGCCGACGCCTCGTACTGCCTGGTGTTCGACGCGGCCCAGATCGAAGCCGGCCCGGTGTGCAAAATCCGGCTACCCGAACGGATCTCGAGTGGAACCCACTCTACTTGGGCACCGGGATCCGACCTGCGACGTTGGCGGGACACCGACAACGCCGCCGGCGCGATCGGCCTCTAGTTGGAGCGAAGGCCCAACGCCGTGGCCCGCATGCTCGGGGTTCTCGGCGACGAATGGACGCTGCTGATCATTCAGCGAGCACTGCTGGGCGCGAAGCGCTACAGCGAATTCGCCTCTGCACTGCCTGTTTCGAACTCTGTATTGACCAGCAGGCTGCAATCGATGGTCGCGGCCGACCTACTCACCCGCCGTGAGTATCAGAGGAATCCCTCACGCTCTGATTATCCGGCCACGGCGAAGAGTAGATCGCTGTGGCCGATGCTGACCTCGATTTGGGAATGGGAACGACGTTGGGTTCCCGGCCAGGCGCATCGACTGCCCGGAATGCGGCACACGGCATGCGGGAGTGACTTCGCGCCGCTGGTCACCTGTAAGGCGTGCGGCGTGGTGACGAGCGAGAAAGATGTGGTGGCGCAATGGGGACCGAGCGGATCCTGGGAACGGTCCGTGCCGTCCACCACGAACCGCCGGCGTTCAGTCAAGCGCCGCGGCGACGCGGGATTGCTATTCCCACAGACAATGAGCGTACTCGGTGACCGCTGGGCGTTCGCGCTGCTGGTCGCCGCGTTCGTCGGTGCGGAAAGGTTCACCGACTTCCAATTTCAGCTCAGCGCTCCACCCGGCACCATCGCAGACCGACTGTCGGTGTTCGGCGCCGAAGGCATTCTCGTCAATACTGCCGGCCGGTACCGGCTGACCGAAAAGGGGCGGGCGTTTTTCCCGGTTCTGGTGACCGCCCTGGAGTGGGCCCAGCGGTGGTATCCCGACCTCGAGGGCCCCGCGGTGAGGCTGGCCCACGCGGCATGTGACGGGCAGTTCAATCCAGTTCTAACCTGCGACCAATGCGCCACGGCGCTGAGCCGTTCGCAGGTGATCCCGGTCGGGTAGACGACGTCCGACTTCGGCAAATATCGCCGTGAGCTATCGCTCGGCGAGGGCGTTGATTCGGCCGCGATGTCGGCGACCTACGGAAACGGCGTGCTGACCGTGACGATCCCGATCGCCGAACGGGCAAAGCCACGCAAAATCGAAATCGCCCACTCGGGTGCGCAGCAGTCGATCGAAACGAACACCTTCGACTCGAGCTGGTCAGGAACTGCTCAAGTGTGCGGACAGATCGCCAATCCCGCTGATGTCACGATCTGTCCGCACACTAGGCGGCTGTTCTGCTCAGGAGTGGCGGTCCAATCGGAATTTGAGGTTGTTCCGCACCGAGGGCCACTCGATGTCCAGGATCGAATACACGACAGTGTCCCGCCTCGACCCATCAGGCTGGATCTGGTGGCTGCGCAGCACCCCGTCGAGCTTTGCGCCCAGCCGCTCGATGCCGGCCCGGCTCGTCGTGTTGAAGTAGTGCGTGCGGAACTCGACTGCAATGCAACCCAACTCGTCAAAGGAGTGGCCCAGCATCAGCAGCTTGGTTTCTGAGTTGATTCCGGTTCGTCGGGCCGAAGCGGTGTACCAGGTGTATCCGATCTCAAGCCGACGGTTGGGCCCATCGACATTCATATAGCTAGACGATCCGACGAGAGCGCCGTCGCGCCCGCGCACCACGAACGTCAAGCCGGTATCCGGTTTCTGGGCCGCCAAACGTGCCTCGACCCAGTCGCCGGCCGCACCTGCCTTCGGCGCAAAGGTGAACCACAGCCCGCCGAGTTCACCATCGGCGGCGGCGGCCTCGATCTCGGGAAGGTGTTCGCGAGTAAGGGGTTCCAACCTCACCCAGCGGGCACCGACCAGTTGCACAGGTTCTACGAATCCGCTCATGACCGCTTCCTAGCGGTCGGCGCCGAAGGCCTCCAGGCCGTCAGCACTGTCCATATCGACAGCAACACCGCCGCCAGCGCGACCGCACCCCCGATGAAGAGCCCATAGCCGGCCGCAACCGGCGGGTACACATAGAGCCGGTAGTACCAGACCGCCAGGACCACCAATGTCACCGAAATCGACAGCGCAACAGTTGAAGCCAAGCGCGAAGAAATATCGCGAGCCGCCATCGCACCGGCGACGACCAACAACGACGCAAGCAGCACCACGAACTGCCCGACCCCGAACCCGGGAGGCGGCACCGGCATCGCTCCGGCAATTCCGCCAATGGCGCTGGCCCGTCCGCCGCCATCGGCCGTGGTCGTCAGCCAGGGGAGCCAGGCACTCACGGCCACGATTATCGCGCACAGCGCCACCAACCAACCGGGACGCGCGCGAGGCATCCGCAAAGACTACTCGGGGGTTGTGGTCTGACCCACCTCCGGCTCAAGACAGTAGGGTGAGCTTGATGAGCGATCTTCCGGAGTTGGTGCGTCGGCTTGATCTATCCCCGCACCCTGAGGGCGGGTGGTATCGGGAGACGTGGCGCAGCGACCTGACCATCCCGCAGTCGGCTCTACCGCCGGACTACACCGGGACTCGCAATGCTGGCACCGCAATCCTGTTCTTACTCATGCCAGGCCAGGAATCCGTGTGGCACACGGTGCGAAGCGCCGAGCTGTGGCTTTTCCATTCCGGCGGACCGCTGTTGCTGGAATTCGGCACAGAAAAGGACTCTGCGGAAACTCACCTGCTGGGCGCGAACATCATGGCCGGGGAAGAACCTCAGTTCGTCATCCCTCCCGGCAACTGGCAGCGAGCGCGCCCGCGCGACGATCAGCCATGCCTGGTCAGCTGCGTCGTCGTGCCGGGATTCGATTTCGCCGACTTCACGATGGGCACGCAACACTCGGCAGGTTGAAGCCGGGTCCCTCCAGCTATGGTCATTGATCTCGGTGACCGCGGCGGGAAACTCATCGCGTGATTCCCAGGACGCGCAGCGCATTGTCCTTGTAGATCAGCGGCAACACCGCCGGGTCAACGTCGAGGGTGTCGAAGTCTCTGCGCCACCGATCCATTTGGATGTACGGGTAGTCGGTGCCGAACAGCACTTTGTTGCGCAACTGGCGGGTCATGGCGTGCACGAGTTGCTGCGGGAAATACTTCGGCGACCACCCGGACAGATCGATGTAGACATTGGCCTTGTGGGTGGCGATCGAGATCTGCGCATCCACCCACGGCACCGCGGGATGGGCCATCACAATCGTCAGCTCGGGGAAGTCCGCGGCGACGTCATCGAGCAGCATCGGGTCGGAATACCGCAGCTTGATCCCGTGTCCACCCGGCAGGCCCGCGCCCATGCCGGTCTGCCCCGTGTGGAACAGCGCAGGCACGCCGGCCTCGGCGATCGCTGCGTAGAGGTGATAATAGGAACGGTCGTTGGGTTCGAACGCCTGCATGCTCGGATGGAACTTGAATCCCTTGACCCCGAAATCGCGAACGAGTTCATGCACGCGATGCACGGCGTGCCGGCCTTGCCAGGGGTCGACGCTACCGAACGGGATCAGCACATCGTTGTTGCGCACCGCACCTGCAATGAGGTCTTCGATGGAGTTGGGTGAATGACGCATGCCGTGGCGGGCGTCGATGGTGAAGACGACCGCCGCGGCGTTGCGCTGCCGATAGTGATCCGCGACTGCGTCTACGCCGGCCATCAGCCCCGATGCCATCTTGAAATACTTGTCGGTGGCCTCGACCAAAACGTCGTCGTAAGCCTGGTGGCCGTGGCTGTCGATCTCGACGTGAGTGTGAACGTCGACCGCATCGACGCGGTCGAAATCGATTCCGTATTCGTACCGCTCGCCCACTTCGCTACTCCCGCCGATACCCGTTGATGTCCAGCACTATTGAGTTCACGCTCGTCCGAACTCCAGGGCCATGTTGTGGCCGCCGAAACCGAACGACTTGGTCATCGTGTTAGCGCGGGGCGTAGCCGAGCGCAGCCTTGGTCTCCAGGTACTCGTCGAAGCCGAAGGCGCTCCATTCACGCCCGTTGCCGCTCCGCTTGTATCCGCCGAACGGGGCGTTCAGATCGAAGGCGTGATTGATGGCCACCGAACCGGCCCGAATCCTTCTGGCGAGCGCGCGGGCAGCATCCAGGTCAGCTGCCGAGACATAGCCGGCCAGGCCGTACTCAGTGTCGTTGGCGATCTCGACGGCCTGGTCCAGGTCGGCGTAGCCAAGGATGCACAGCACCGGGCCAAAGATCTCCTCCTGCGCGATCGCCATCTCGTTGGTCACGTCGGCAAACACCGTCGGCTTGACGTAGTACCCGGTGTCAAGACCGTCGGGACGCCCGACGCCGCCTGCGACGACGGTCGCGCCCTGGTCGATGCCCTGCTGGATAAGCCGCTGGATCTTGTCGAACTGCACCTTGGACGCGACCGGTCCGATCGCCTGCCTGTCGGCGGGATCGCCGACGACGACCCGCTCGGCGACCTCCCTGGCAATCGACACGGCTTCGTCCATGCGCGAGTTCGGTACCAGCATCCGCGACGGTGCATTACAACTCTGACCGCTGTTGAGCATCATCGCCGTCACCCCGGCGGCCACGCTCTTGGCGAAGTCCTCGTCGTCGACCACGATGTTGGGGCTCTTGCCGCCGAGCTCCTGAGTCACCCGCTTGACCGTCTCAGCCGCGTTCTTGGCCACGTCGACACCCGCGCGGGTCGACCCGGTGAATGACACCATGTCGATATCAGGATGCCTTGACAGCGCCACCCCGACGCCAGGGCCGTCGCCGTACACCAAATTGTAGACACCCGCGGGAATGCCTGCGGCGTCGATGATCTCGGTGAAGATCTGCGCAGAGTACGGGGCCACCTCAGATGGCTTGAGCACCATGGTGCAGCCGGTGGCCAGCGCCGGGAAGACCTTGCAGGCAATCTGGTTGATCGGCCAATTCCACGGGGTGATCAGGCCACAGACACCGATCGGTTCCTTGACCACCAACGTGTTGCCGTGCTGTTCCTCGAACTGAAAGTTCTTCAGCACGTCGATCGCTGTGGAAAGGTGCCCTAATCCCATCTTCACCTGAGGACCCGCCGCCAGCGACGCGGGCGCACCCATCTCTTCACTGACCGCGTCGGCCAGGTCGGAGGCACGCTTCTGGTATTCGGCCAGGATTGCCGCCAGCGCCTCGAGGCGCTCTTCGCGGGTGGACTGCGACCACGCTCCGAATGCCCTGCGCGCGGCCTCGACTGCCTTGTCCACATCGGCCGCACTGCCGATCGCGATTTGGCCGGAGACTTCTTCGGTCGTGGGGTTGTCGACGTCCAGGGTCCTCGGCTCGACCGGATCGACCCACTGGCCGTCGATGTAGAACTTCAGATAATCGCGCATGGCTCTCAACCTTCTCATCTCTGGCAGCTTCGGTGCGTCTGGCGCATTACTGGCTGCCTTCTGCATACCAGGTCGGGGACTCGTCGTACTTGGACGTCTACTGGTAGCTGCCCTTCAGGGCGATGCGGTGACCAGACGCGGACCCCGTCTGCAGTCCACCCACTGCCATGAACGATCCGGCACCCGCTATTCTGCCGGCGAACCTGATGTCGGAATGTCGGCGGTAGTGCCACCGGCCTCGGGTGCGGTCAGCCCGAGTTCCCCGAGCACCGCAGCGGTGTCGGCCCCGAGTTCTGGAGCCGGTCCTCGCACCTTGCCCGGAGTACGTGAGAACCAGGTCGGAACACCGGGGAATCGCACCTTTCCCTGCGGTGTGTCCACGGTTTCGAAGAGACCGACGGCGTTGAGATGAAGGTCGTCGAACAGGGCATCCGGAGAGTTGAGCGGTGCTGCCGGGATCTCCAGCTCGCCGAACAATGCCAGCCATTCGTCGGTCGTCCGCTGGGCCAGGGTCTCGGCTAGCAGCCCATACACCGTGTCGATCTGGCGTGCCCGCGATTCCAGGGTCGCATAAAGGTCCGAGGCCCATGGCGGTTGCACCGCGGCGATGAACGCGTTCCATTGCTTGTCGTTATAGATGAGCGCGGCGATGTAGCCGTCCTCGGTGGGGTAGGGCCGCCGATTCGGCGCCACCGTGCGGGGATAGACGGCCGGGCCGATCGGGGGGTCGAACATCGCGCCGTTGGCATGTTCGACCAGCATGAAGGATGCCATCGTCTCGAACATGGCAACCTCGACCTCCTGCCCCTCACCAGTGCGTTCTCGGTGAAACAGCGCCATGGTCGTTGCGTACAGCGCGGTCAGTCCGACTACCTTGTCGGCAATGACCGTACCGACGTAGTCGGCCTCCCCGGTGAGTTGCTCTTGGACGTAGGGCAATCCGCATTCGGCCTGGATCGTGTCGTCATAGGCCGGTCGGTCGCGCCCGGGTCCCCGCCGGCCGTATCCGTAACAATTCGTGTAGATGATCGACGGGTTGATTCTGGCGACGTCGGAGTAGCTGAAACCCAGTTTGGCGACGGCCCTGGACCGCATTGAGTGGATGAAGACGTCGGCGCGTTCGATCAGCGCGCGCATCGCGACCTTGCCCGACTCCTCCCGCAGGTTCAGCACGACGCTGCGCTTGCCGCGGTTGACGTTGACGAAAACCCCGCTCAACCCCGGCACCGGTCCGACCGATATGTGGCGCGTGTTATCACCTTGAGGCGGTTCGACTTTGATGACCTCGGCACCCATGTCGGCCATGATCTGTGTGCAGTAGGGGCCCATCACCATCGCGGTGAGGTCAACGACTCGAACTCCCGCCAGCGGGCCGCGCACCGACTCAGACATGGACCGCACCTGCGGGAAGGCGGGCCGCGCGAGGCGGAAGGCGCCGTGCGGGCGCACGTCGACTGTCCATTCAGATCATCGTAGGTCACCGCCGCAGCTGAGTAACGCTGCGGCGAAACTCCGGAGCTACTGCCGCCATGCCGTTACGCAACTCAGCTAGCCCCGCGAGAATCCGATTGGGGGATGGACGTTCACCCAGAGGTGGCGTGGGACCTCGAATTGATGGGACCTGAATTGACGGGACCTCGAATTGATGGGACCTCGAATTGATGGGACCTCGAATTGATGGGACGCGGAGGCCTCTTGTCGAGGGTAGGAGGGTCCGTAACATGACGCTATGGCAGTTCTGGACTCCCCCATTCCGCGCTTTCATCTGGCGATGCCGGTCGACGACCTCGCCGCGGCACAGCGCTTCTACGGGGAAGTCCTCGGTCTCGAGCAGGGCCGCAGCGCAGACACGTGGGTGGACTGGAATCTGCACGGCCACCAGGTCGTGACCCATCTGGCGCCCGACCGGATGGCGCCGGTTCACAACCCGGTCGACGGACATGACGTTCCAGTGCCGCATTTCGGTCTGATTTTGAGCATCGGGGAGTTCCACAAGATGCGCGACCGACTGCAGGAAGCCGGCGTCAAGTTCGTCATCGAACCGTACGTCCGATTCGCCGGCGAATCAGGTGAGCAGTGGACGATGTTCCTTCTCGATCCCGCGGGGAACGCGCTCGAGTTCAAGGCGTTCGCCGACGATTCGCAGGTATTCGCGTCTTAGGAGCACCGACAATGCATGTGGTGATCGCCGGCGGACACGGAAAGATCGCACTCATTCTTGAGCAACTGCTCGCACAACGCGGCGACAAGGTGGTGGGCCTGATCCGCAACCCGGCACATTCGGCCGACCTGAAGGATGCGGGCGCCGAGGCCAGGGTGGTGGACTTCGAGGAGACAACCGCCGACGAGGTCGCCGCCCACCTCGGTGGAGCCGACGCGGTGCTCTTCGCCGCGGGGGCCGGCCCCGGAAGTGGCGCGGCGCGAAAGGAGACGGTTGATCGGGACGCGGCGATCCTGCTTGCTGATGCCGCACAGAAAGCCGGGGTCAAGCGGTACGTGATGATTTCGGCTATGGGGGCCGACGCGGAGGCGCCCGACGATCTCGGCAACCCCGTATTCGTGGCCTATCTGCGCGCCAAAGGTGCTGCGGACGAATACGTCCGCAGGCGCACGACGCTCGACGCGACGATCGTGCGGCCGGGCCTACTCCGGGACGAGCCCGGAACCGGGCGAGTAAGAATTGCCTCCGTGACCGGACACGGCAGCATTCCCCGCGAAGACGTCGCGGCGGTTCTGCTGGCGGTTCTCGACACACCTGCCACCGCCGGCCAGACGTTCGAAGTGATCTCCGGCGAGACCCTGATCGCTGAGGCCGTCGACCAGTCCGCCGCGAATCAGATCTCTGGTGGCCACTGACCCTCGTACCCGCGAGCGCCTACCGCCCCGCTCCCGCTCAGACCGCGCTCGGGTGGCCTCGAGGAACTAGCGTTGTCCCGCCTCGCCGTCCGATCCGCCGGCCTCGGTGTTGTCCTGGACGGCCTTCCTTGCGGCCTCCTGCACCTTGTCGACGGTCGAAGCGTATTTGCCCTGCGTTTTCTGGTCGACGATGTCGCCGGCTTTGTCGATCGCTGTGTCGACCTTGTCGGCGTTGTTCGACAGCAAGTCCTTGGCCTTGTCAAGAAATCCCATGAATACAACCCTACCGCTCGCGCTGGCGCCACAATCTGCGGCGGTCACCGAGGACAGCACCCTGAACCCACCAAATCACCTCGATGGCAACAGCGCCCAGCAAGCCCATGCCCAGCGCTACCGACGTGGTAGCCAGATTGGACGTGTTCAGCATGAACAGCTCACGGGCCATGGGGATGCTGAAGATGATGACGTAGGCCAGGCCGGACACCGCAACAAGAGCCAACCGCCACCATTCGTAGGGCCTGGCCACTACCGCCAGTACCCACAAAGCGGATACCAACAGCGTGATCAACGCCGCAGTGGACGCCTGCGTCTGTTCGATCTGGGTGGCCGCCCGACCTTGATACGCCAGCAGGTAGGAGGTGAATGTCGCGATCCCGATGACAAGTCCCGATGGCAGCGCCGACGTCATCACCCGCCGCACGAAACCGGGACGCGCGCGCTCTTTGTTCGGGGCCAACGACAGGACGAATGCCGGGATGCCGATGGTGAACCAGGCCGCGATGGTGACATGGATCGGCTGGAAGGGAAAGAGCAGCGGGTCGGTCCCGAACCACCTGGCCGACAGCCCGGCCAACCCGACCAGCATGGCAAGCAGCACCGAGTAGACGGTCTTGGTGAGGAACAGGTTGGAGACGCGTTCGATGTTCCCGATGACGCGCCGGCCCTCGCCCACCACGTAGGGCAGGGTGGCGAACTTGTTGTCCAGCAGCACGATCTGCGCCACTGCGCGGGACGCCGAGCTACCTGAACCCATCGCGACACCGATGTCGGCGTCCTTGAGAGCCAGCACGTCGTTCACACCGTCGCCGGTCATCGCCACGGTATGCCCGCGCGACTGCAGCGCGTGCACCATCGCCCGCTTCTGGTCGGGCCGCACCCGGCCGAACGTGGTGCAGTCCTGCAGCGTGTCGGCAAGCTCGTCGGGCTCGGTCGGAAGCTCACGCGCGTCCATGGTCTCGCCCTGCAGTCCGAGCGAACTTGCCACCGCGCCCACCGACACGGCGTTGTCTCCCGAAATCACCTTGACCGAGACATGCTGTGAGGCGAAATAATCCAGGGTATCTCGAGCGTCGGGACGGATTCGCTGCTCAAGGACGACCAGCGCGGCCGGTGTGACCGCACCGGGGGCGGCGGGGTCGTCAACGTCCACGTCGATGGAACCGAGTAGCAGCACGCGCAAGCCCTGCGCACCAATCTGTTCGGCTTGTTCGGCGACCGCTGATCCTGAATCCAACAGCACGTCGGGTGCACCGATCACCCAGTTACCGTGCGCGCCGTAGGAAGTGCCGCTCCACTTGGTCGCCGACTTGAAGGGCGCTGTGGCGGTGGCGATCCAGCCCGGCGGCGAGCGGTAAGCCTCTGCGATGGCCGCCATACTGGCGTTGGGGCGCGGGTCGTCGGCGGCCAGCTGGGCCAGCGAGGCGGCCACTGCGCTGGTGCCCGGCTCGCGTCCATCCCGCCCGAGGTGCGCTCTGTCGACCTCCTTCAGATCGCTGACCCGCATTCCGTTCTCGGTCAACGTTCCGGTTTTGTCGGCGCACACCACATCGACTCGGGCCAGACCCTCGATCGCCGGGAGTTCGTTGACCAGGCACTGCTTGCGGCCCAACCGGACCACCCCGACCGCGAACGCGATCGAGGTCATCAACACCAGCCCTTCCGGGACCATCGGCACCAGCGCTCCGACCATGCGAAGCACGGATTCACGCCAGCCGGCGTTGGTGGTGAACAGCTGCGTGTAGATGATCAACGCACCGGCAGGCACCAGCAGGTAGGTGATGAACTGCAGAATTGTGTTGATGCCACTGCGCAGTTCGGATTTCACCAGCGTGAACTTGGAGGCCTCCTCGGCGAGCTGCGCGGCGTATGCCTCTCGGCCGACCTTGGTCGCTCGGTAGGCGCCGCTGCCGGCAACCACGAAGCTGCCCGACATCGCCTGATCATCGACATCCTTGGGGATCGGGTCGGCTTCACCGGTCAGTAGGGACTCGTCGATCTCAAGGTTGGCTTCCTCGAGGATCACTCCATCGACGACGATCTGGTCGCCGGGGCCCAGCTCGATGACATCGTCGAGCACCACCTCGCTGGGCATGAGCGGGACGGTGCCGGATTGTCTGCGCACCAGCGGTTTCGCCTGACCGACGATGGCCAGTTTGTCCAGCGTCTGCTTGGCGCGCAACTCCTGGATGATGCCGATCCCACTGTTGGCGATGATCAACAGGCCGAATGCGCCGTTGATCACCGAACCCGTGCACAGCACAATGATCAGAAGCACCCCGAGAATCGCGTTGATCCGGGTGAAGACGTTGCCGCGGACGATCTCCGAGACGCTGCGCGCCGCACGGGTCGGTACGTCGTTGGTCAGGCCCTGCGCGACCCGCTCAGCGACGTCGGCCGGGGAAAGGCCAACGGCGAGTGCGGCACTCATCGGGTGAACGTCCCCTTGCCGCCCTGGTTGTAGTATTCCAGCGTCAGCCAGTCGCCGTCGAACGTCGCCTTCGAGATCGTGCCCGGCGGCGCGTTCTCGGTGACGAGCGAGAACGTGAAAACCTCACCGTCCCAGTGCTTCAGCGGCACCACCAGCTTCGGTCCGAGCGCCAGCTTCAGGCCGCCGTCTTGCGCCGTCACTCGCGCGGGACCCCAAAAACCGTTGGCGTACTGACCTGCATAGCTCGCCAACGGGGCAGGCGGGGTGGGGTTGGCCGGTGGCTGCTTGCCGACGAGCGAGCCGAACGGTTGCTCCATCTCCTTGAAGGCTTGCGCGTAACGCGGGTACCAATCCTGGCGGACCTCCCCGAACTGAACTTCGTCGGCGAACTGCGCGGTCAGCGTCTCCGGCACCCCCGATGCTGTGCCGTTGGTCAGCGCCACGATCGCCACGTCGGCTGACGGCAGCATCAGGAAGTTGGTTCCCGCACCCAGCTGGAAAGCACCCGAATGACTGATCTGCATGCGGGCTGCGGCCGTGGTACCCACGTTGAAGCCGTAGCCGTAGAAGCCGGACCTCATTGCCGGTTCCGTCGCGCGACCGGAGACGACCTGCGGGGTGAGCGCCGGGAGCAGCGCCTCAGGGTCGACGATCTGCTTTCCTTCGTAGACACCGTTCGCGAGCACCATGGTCAACCAATTGGTCATGTCGTTGAGGGAACTGCTCACCCCACCCGCCGGCGCCTGGGCCTGCGGCTCGCGCACGTAGTCGGGCCGGTACTGGCCATCAATGTGGATATGGCCGAGGGCACGGTTGGGGCGCACGATGAAGTCATCGAACCGTGAGCTTGTCACCGACATCCCCAACGGCCGGAAGAGCACTCGTTCGCTGAGGTCTTCCCACGACTCATTGGTGGCAGCGGCGACAGCCTCTGCCCCCGCCGTGAGCCCGAAGTTGGTGTAGGCATAGGAGGTCCGGAACGTTTCGAGCGGGAAATCTCGCAACTTCTGCAGTACCAGGCGTCGGTCATACCCGAGATCCTCCAGCAGGTCCCCCGCATGGTCGGGCAGCCCAGAGCGGTGCGCATACATGTCGCCGACGGTGACCATCTTCGTCACAGCAGGGTCCGACAGCGAAAACCAGGGCAGCTTGTCGACGATCGGGGTATCCCAGCTGATCTCGCCCTCGCCCACCTGCTGTGCGACCACCGTCGCCCCCAGCGGTTTCGACAGCGAGGCCAACTGAAAGACGGTGTCGGGGTCGACCCGGTTGTCCGGCCCATCAGGCAGCTCCGTGTTCTTCACCCCGAAACCCTTGGCATACAGAGTTTCTCCCCCGTGCACGACGGCAACTGCGATGCCCGGGATTCCCGACTTGGCCATCAAGTCCTCGACCATTCCGTCCAGCTTGTTGACCGCGTTCTCGACGGCATTCTCGGGCAGCGCCAGCGCTGTCGCCAGCGGTGGTGGCGCCTCGAGGGAGGACTGACTCTCCGAGGGCGGCGCAGGGACCATGGGTTCGCCGGATTCGGCTCTGTCGGCACCGCACCCTGCGATCAGAACGACCACAAACGCAAGCGCGGCCGAGCGGGCCGTTGGGTTCATGGTCAGCACCGTAACGCGTCGCGCCGGTCTACATCCGCCACCACGGGTCCAACGTCGACTCGACAGCATCCTGGCCAGCCAGGACTCGCCCACCCGGTATCGGCACTGCGATGCGTACCCGCTCCGATTCCGCAGCGGCAAAAAGGCGTTCGGCTGGTTCCGCCCATGGGTGCGGTGCCAATCGGAACGTGGCCCAGTGGATCGGCATCAACAGGCCACTCTCGGCGTCGGCCAGATCAAGGTGAGCGCGCACGGCGTCCTCGGGATTCATGTGAATGTCGGTGAAGGCCGGATGATAGGCGCCGATCGGTAGCAGCGTCAGATCGAAGGGGCCGTGCTCGGTGCCGATCTGGGCAAAACTCTTGGTATAGCCGGTGTCCCCGCCGAAGAACGCGCGGTGCGTCGGTCCGGCCACCACCCAGGACGCCCACAGCGTGGCATCGCGGGCCAACAATCGGCCGGAGAAATGTCGCGCGGGTGTGCAGATCAGCGTCAGCTCACCGATCCGGTGACTCTGGTACCAATCGAGTTCGATGATCCGACTGTCGGGAATTCTCCATTTGCGCAGATGCGCGCCGATCCCCAGCGGTACGACGAAGGGTGCGCGCTGGGTGCGTCCCAGGGCGACGATCGTGTCGATGTCAAGGTGGTCATAGTGGTCGTGGCTGATCAACACCGCGTCCACCGCGGGAAGCGCCTCCAGCGCAACCGGCACCTCATGCATCCGCTGGGGGCCCACAGATCGCGACGGCGAGCAGCGTTGACTCCAGATCGGGTCGACCAGCACCCGGTATCCGTCGATCTCGATCAGCGCGCTGGAGTGCCCGTACCAGCTGGCTGCGGCCGGCGATGGCGCCGTATCCGCCCGGGGCTTTTCGGCCAATGGGATGGGTCCGGGCGGCTTGCCGAGCGAGCCCGCGTTCGCCAGGTCACGCAGCAGCGTGCGCTGCAATTCACCATCCAATCTGATGCCGGACGGTGCCTCCAGGTTGGCGAAAACCCCGTCGCGGTAGTGCGGCGATCGCTGGGTTACCGCCGAGATCTCGGCCGGCGTGGCACCAAGAGCCGCCGAAGTGCCCTGCAAAGCCCGCAGCACCCATCCGCCGGCCAGCAACGAGGCCGTCCCGAATCCGAAACGCAGCGCTGCCTTGACCACCATCAGGCACCCTGGAACCGCGGAGCGCGCTTCTCGATGCGAGCCACCTGGGCCTCGATCACGTCCTGGCTGGCCCAGGCGCGGTCATACAACTGCTGGTGCTCGGGCCATGGGTCTTCATAGGCGCCGTCGTCGTTGAGCACCCGCTTGGCGTGTTGCAGCGCCAGTGGCGCGAATCCGGCGATCTCGGCGGCCCAGGCCTGCGCCTCGGCCAGGTTGCCGATCCGGTTGGCCATGCCGGTCTGCAGCGCGACTTCGGCGGTCAGCCGCTCCGCCGCTATCAGCATGCCTCGTGTGCGGCCCGCCCCGACCAACGAGGTCAGTCGACGAATGCTCCAGTTATCCAATGCCAGACCGTATTTCGCGACCGGAAACTGGAAGTACGCGTCGGGCGAGACGACTCTGAGATCGCAGATCATCGACAAGATGACGCCGGCCCCGATCGCGGGTCCGTTGATCGCGCCGATCACCGGGACAGGCGCCTTGTCTATCGCGATGTTCAGCGCCTTGGCCTTCTCTGGCAGCTCCTCGGCCACGCCCGCCGGGTCGGTCAGGTCGGCACCCGAGCTGAACACGTGCCCCTGGCCGGTGAGGACGATCGCACGGACATCTTCTCCGGCGGCCCTCTCGACTGCATCGCGCAGGGCGTCGACGAGTTCAACATTCAGCGCGTTGCGGCGCTCGGGCCGCTGTAGCTCCAGCGTCATCACGTGGCCGTCGCGGGTGACTCCAATCATGGGTCCACCCTATTAGCCTTTCCCTGTGAGCCGGATCGGTGCCCTGGCGCTGCGCGACGCGCTGCTCGACGATGGGTCTTTCGTGAGCTGGGATGGGCCGCCGCGAAGGGTCACGATGTCGGAGCCATATCGCAAGGAACTGGCCGATGCTGCGGCCGCCACCGGCCTCGACGAAGCCGTGGTGACAGGTGAGGGCCGGGTATTGGGCCGCCTCGTGGCACTGGTGGCCTGCGAGTTCGGTTTTCTGGCCGGGTCGATTGGGGTAGCCGCCGCAGAACGGATCACCGCAGCCGTCCGGCGGGCAACAGCTGAGCGGCTGCCGCTGCTGGCCTCGCCGAGTTCCGGGGGCACCCGGATGCAGGAGGGAACGGTGGCGTTCCTTCAGATGGTCAAGATCGCGGCCGCAGTCGAACTGCACAAACGGGCGCACCTGCCCTACCTGGTCTATCTGCGCCACCCCACCACTGGCGGCGTGTTCGCCTCCTGGGGCTCGCTGGGTCACGTCACCGCCGCCGAACCCGGTGCGATGATCGGGTTCCTCGGTCCACGGGTCTATGAGCACCTTTACGGCGAACCGTTCCCGTCCGGCGTCCAGACCGCGGAGAACCTGCAACGCCACGGCGTCGTCGACGCGGTCGTGCCCCTTGAACTGCTGCGCTCCACCCTGGATCGCACGCTAAAAGTCGTCTCCGACCTGCCCGGGAGTCCGCCACCGGCACCGGAAGCCGAGCCCCTTCCGGACATCCCGGCGTGGACGTCGGTGGAGGCGTCGCGACGTCCCGACCGGCCCGGTGTCGGCCACCTGTTGAGGTATGGCACCACCGACCGGGTACTGCTGTCGGGAACCGAACGGGGCGAGGCCGCGACGACAGTCCTCGCGCTGGCCAGATTCGGCGGTCAACCGGCAGTAGTGCTGGGCCAGCAGCGTGTCGTGGGGGGCTTGGTCGGACCGGCCGCGCTACGGGAGGCCCGCCGCGGCATGGCGCTGGCGGCCGGCCTGGAGTTGCCGCTCGTGCTGGTTATCGATACCGCCGGGCCCGCGTTGTCCGCAGCAGCAGAGCAGGGGGGCCTGGCGGGCGAGATCGCCCGGTGCCTCGCCGATCTCGTCACCCTGGACACCCCGACCGTGTCGGTGCTGCTCGGACAGGGCAGCGGCGGACCCGCCCTGGCGATGGTGCCCGCCGACCGGGTGCTGGCCGCGCTACACGGCTGGCTGGGGCCGCTACCCCCGGAGGGTGCCAGCGCAATCGTGTTCCGCGACGTCGACCACGCTCCGGAATTGGCCGCTGCACAAGGCATCCGGTCGGTCGATCTGTTGCACAACGGCATCGTCGACGCGGTCGTGCCCGAACACCCCGACGCCGCCGACGAACCCGAAACGTTCACCCGGAGACTGTCGGACACCATCGCCAACGAATTACATCGACTCCGGTCGGTGCCCGACCGGCAGCGATTGGCCGCCAGATTCGAGCGGTATCAGCGCATCGGACTTGGCCCCGACGTGTCGGACTACCCCCGCGGTGAAGAAGTTCCATTAGCCGACTCCTGAAATACGCCCTGGCGGTTCAGAGAGACAGGTGGTTCACAGAGACAGGGTGCGCAGGTAACCGATGATCGACTCGGCGACGGCCTCTGGCTGCTCGGGGAACAGGGCATGGCTGGCATCCTCGATCACAGTGGTGCTGATTCGGGTGCCGTACCGAGCCCGCAAGTCGCCCCACTCGGAACGTTGGTGAAAGGGGTCCAGGGCGGGAATGATCTCCAGCACCGGCCCTTGCCCTGCACCCCAGTACCGGGCCGGGTCATCGCGGCGGACGCAATCCACCTGCATCCCCAGTGTGCGCGGGTACCAGCCGGTCAACCAGATCGATGCGTCGTGGTCGGGGGCGAAAAAAGCCAAACGCAGCGCGGCCAGTCGCTCGTCGTCGGAAAGCGAAAGGTCACCTGCCCGCATCGGCGCCGAGTTGATTTCCGGGGCAACGGTTTTTCCTGCCGCCGAGGCCAAGATGACGGCCGCGACCTTCTCGGGGCGATACACCGCAGTCGCCCGGGCGACGAAGTTGCCGAAGGCATGGCCGAGCACGACAGCTCTGCCATCGGCCAGCGCAGCGATCACTGCGGCGATGTCGTCGGCCATGTCTTCGAAGTTCACGCCGTCCATCGGCCCCACCGATCGGGCCACTCCGCGGGGTTGGGGCCTCAGCACCCGGAAACCGGCGCCGACGAGTGCCGCAGTAGCGGCGTCGTAGTCCTGACCGCCGTCGCGACCGTAGGACGGAATGATGACCACCGACGGACCATGGCCGGCGACGTAGGTCTCGATCGCTGCGGCACCGGTGTCGACGATCTGGCTACCCCCGACATGAGAATCAGCCCCCGTCATGCCCGTCAGCCTCCGTCTGCCGCGGCGACGAATGCCACGAGGTTTGCGCTGTCGGCCACCAGACCCCCGACCGTGTCGATGATGTCACCGCCCACCCAGTCCTGCTCGCTGACGTTCTGTACCAACATGAACGACCGCCGACGCAGGTGGTGGGCGTGCTCATGGTCGACGTAGGCAGAGTAGCCGCGGGGCATTGCACGCAGTGAATCGTCGTCGGACAACGCTCGGCCGCGCTCAGTCAGTCCGGCCAGCACGCGGGTGAATTCGTCTGCCCGCTCGATGATCTGGTCCCGGATAGGGGCCAGGCGGGACGGGCTGAGCTGGTGGTATCCGCATGCGACGAAACCGCCCCCATCGGCGAGGTGCAGGTAGGCGACACCGGCGTTCTCCCGTTTGTCGCCGTTCGGGGTCAACAGTCCGCCGACCGCCGTCTTGTATGGCGATTTGTCCTTCGAGAAACGCACATCGCGGTTGATCCGGAACATCGTCTCTCGCCCGCCGTGAAGTTCCCACGGCCCGCCTGCCGTCGCTTCGGCAGCGGCTTCGAGCGCCCCGACGAACGGCTCGCGCACTTGGCTCTCGTATTCGGCGCGGTGCGCCTCGAACCACGCCTTCTCGTTGTTCTCGGCCAAGCCGCGCAGGAAGGCGAAGGTGGCTTTGCTGAATCCCAGCGTCGCGGTCATCATGACATCCCAACACCTGAGCAGGGATGCTGTCGAGCACCCCGGCGACGATGCTTGATCCCAGGACCAATGGTTGAATCAGTTGTCGTGATCGAATTGATTTTGACGTGACGGAATTGAACGGGGCCCATGTCCTGGTCGTCGGCGCAAGCGGAGGCCTCGGCTCCGCCATCGCGCGGCGGCTGGTACGCGCCGGCGCGACGCTGACGATCTCCGGCCGCCGTGGCGACACGCTGCAGGAGCTCGCCGACGAGCTCGGCGACGCGGTGCACACGACCGTGACCGCTGACCTGACGCTGCCCGGCTCCCCCGGCCAGATCGTCGAGCGGGCGACCGCAGACGGCCGCACCCTCGACGGTGTCGTCTACGCCGCGGGGGTGGTGGCGTTCGGGCCCCTCTCCGAGTTGGACGACGACATCCTCGACGAGCTTCTGCTCGCGAATTTCGTCGCACCGGTGCGGCTCGCCCAGGCCGTGCTCCCGTCGCTGCGCAAAGGCGCTTTCGTGGTGAACCTGAGCGCCATCGTCGCCGAGTCGCCCACCGCCGGGATGGCGGCGTACTCGGCAACCAAAGCCGCGCTTACGGCGTTCGACACCGCCATCAGGGTCGAGCTGCGTCGCAGCGGCATCAGGGTTGTCGACGCCCGGCCGCCGCACACCGAAACCGGACTCGCGGGCCGGCCGATCAGCGGGACCGCGCCGCGCTTGCCTGCCGGACTGTCACCCGATGCCGTGGCCGAGCGAATCGTCCGCGCCATCCTCGACGACGAGCGGGACCTCGGACCGGGCGCATTCGCGCCCGCCCGCGAACGCGGATCTGACGAGTAGGGCCGCTGCGATGGACCACCCAGCCGACGGCAAGTCCGATGCCAGTCTGCTCACCGGCGTATCCGAAACGGCGCTGCTGACGCTCAACGGCAGGGCTTATCAAGCGCGGCATCCGAACGCGATCATCGACGACCCGTTGGCAATCCAGCTCGCTGACGCCATCGACTGCGACTACGAGAAGTTCGGCCGCAGGGGGCAAGAGATGGCCTTGCGCTCACTGGCCTTCGACAGGTGCACAAAGCAGTATCTGAGCGATCATCCCGCCGCCACCGTCGTAGCGCTGGCCGAGGGCCTCCAGACCAGCTTCTGGCGACTGAACAGCGCTATCCAGGATGCTCGTTTCCATTGGTTGACCATCGATTTCGCACCCATCATAGAACTGCGGCGGCGACTGCTGCCGTCATCTCCCCGGATATCTGCCCTCGCACAGTCGGCGTTGGACTACAGCTGGATGGACGGGGTCGACACCGCCGACGGTGTCTTCATCACCGCCGAAGGTCTGCTGATGTACCTGCAACCCGAAGAATCGATGGGTCTCATCGCCGAGTGTGCGCAACGATTCCCCGGCGGGCAGATGATTTTCGATCTACCGCCGGTACTCCTCAAGAAGCTTGCGCCGAAGGGCATTCGGGCATCGCGGCGCTACCGCGTTCCGCCGATGCCGTTCAGCCTCTCACCACGTCAGCTGGCAGGCCTGGTCGACACAGTTCCGGGTATCCGTGCGGTGCACGACCTGCCGATACCGAAGGGGCGGGGCCTGTTCTTCAACACGCTGTTTCCCGCATTTTGGCAGCTGCCCGCCATCAGACAGGGCCGCGGCGCCTACACGCTGCTGGAGTTCGGCTGACCGGAGCGGGCCTGCGGTGAGTTTTCACGCAATGGCCAGAGCTGCCAGCATCCCCGTGCAGGTCAGCAGGCTCAACGGCAGCCGCAGCAGGCTGCGTCGGGTCCACCGGAGCGCCGCTGCCTCATCCATATTCGCGGGGTCGCTCCGTTCGAACTCGACCGCCTTCGGGATGAGGTCGAACATCGACCAGGTCCGCATGGCGACATGGCTGACCAATGCCACCAGCAGTGCTGCGCGAATGCCGGCGTCACTCCACGACACGATCAGCGTCACGACAAGCAGGACTTCGAAGAGCGTGTGCACAGGCAGCCAGAAGCGCATCCTCGCGATGCCGCCGTTGCGCGATTGGATGATGCCCGGCCGCCTGGGCCAGAACGGGTCTACCGCGAGCGCCTCGTAGATCCCGCCACCCAGCGAAATGCCGGCCAGCAGGGTTGTGACGGCGATCAGAACCAATGTCGGGGTGCCCACGCCGCCCAATTATCCTGACTGCACCATGACCTCGATCCACCCGTTCCGAATTGCCCTCCCCGATGATCTCCTGGCCGACCTCAAAGACCGGCTGCAGCGCACCCGTTGGCCCGAGGCCGAATGCGTGGACGACTGGAGCCAGGGCATCCCGTTGGGCTACACCCGGGAGTTGGCCGAGTATTTGGCGAACGAGTATGACTGGCGGGCAAGGGAAGCCGCGCTGAACCGATTCGACCAGTTCACCGCCGATATCGACGGTCTGGCGATCCACTTCATTCACCAGCGCTGCGCGCGCGAGGATGCCTTCCCGCTGATCCTCACCCACGGCTGGCCGGGTTCGATCGTCGAGTTCCACAAGGTGATCGAACCGCTCAATGACGCCGGTTTCGACATCGTGTGCCCCGCACTGCCAGGCTTCGGATTCTCTGGGAAACCGACTGCCACCGGCTGGGGGATCGAGCACATCGCTGAAGCCTGGGACCAATTGATGGTGCGCCTGGGGTACTCACGCTACGGCGCGCAGGGCGGAGACTGGGGTGCCGCGGTGACCACCCAGATCGGCCGCAACGGCGGTCACTGCGTCGGCATCCACACCAATATGCCGCTCGGTCCTCGGCCAACGAATCTCGGCGCACCGACACCCGAGGAGACCGCCGCCCTCGAGCGTCTCGGGTACTACCAGAAATGGGATTCGGGCTACGCGAAGCAGCAGTCCACCCGACCGCAGACATTGGGTTACGGCCTGGTCGATTCGCCGGTCGGTCAGCTGGCCTGGATCGTCGAGAAGTTCAGGTCCTGGATGGACTGCGACGGTCATCCGGAGAACATCCTCAGCAAGGATGAGTTGCTCGACAACGTGATGATGTACTGGGCCACCGCCACCGGCGCCTCATCGGCCCGGCTGTACTGGGAGAGTTTCGGCAGCTTCGGCCGCGGTAACCCAGTCACGCTCCCGACCGGCGTAGCGTCGTTCCCGAAAGAAATCCTGCGCTCGCCGCGGCAGTGGTGCGAGCACAACTACAACATCACCCGTTGGACCGACATGCCGCGTGGCGGGCACTTTGCCGCCTTCGAGCAGCCGGAACTGTTCGTCGAGGACGTAGGCAGCTTTTTCGCCGATTTCCGCGCTTAGGGCCGAGCGCGCGCGGCTGTCAGGCCAAAGACTGCGCCCAGGACCGGTGCAGTGCGGCGTAGTGGCCATCCTCGCGGGAGGCGAGTTCGTCCGGAGCGCCGTCCTCCACGATCAGGCCGTGTTCCAACACCAGGACGCGGTCGGCGATCTGCACTGTGGACAATCGGTGCGCGATCACCAGTGCCGTGCGATCGGCCAACACCGTCTCCAACGCGCGCTGCACCATCCGTTCACTGGGGATGTCCAGCGACGATGTCGCCTCGTCCAGGATCAGCACCGCAGGGTCAGCCAGGAACGCGCGTGCGAACGCAACGAGTTGCCGTTGCCCCGCCGAAAGTCGGCCGCCTCTCTTGGCGACGTCGGTGTCGTACCCGTTGGGCAGCGAATCGATGAAGACATCCGCACCGACGGCTGCGGCCGCGGCGTACACCTCCTCGTCGAGGGCGTCGGGCCTGCCGAAGCGAATGTTGTCCGCGACCGTCCCGCCGAACAGGAAATTCTCCTGAGTCACCATCACCACGTGACGGCGCAACTCGGCCTGTGCCAGCTCACGCAGGTCCACCCCGTCGAGGGTCACCGAACCTGACACCGGATCGTAGAACCGCGTCACCAGCTTGGCGATCGTCGATTTGCCGGCACCGGTGGTGCCGACCAACGCGACCGTCTGCCCCGCAGGCACCTGCAGCTCGAGCCCCGGCACAACCGGTCTGTCACGGGAATACCCGAACTGCACACCGTGGAAGCCGATCTCGCCGCGGACCTCCCCCAATGTGACGGGTTCCTCCGGATCATCGATGCCCGGCTTCTGCGCCAGCACGCCGGCGAGCTTCTCCAGCGCCGACGCTGCGGACTGGAATGTGTTGAAGAACTGCGAGATCTCCTGCATGGGCTCGAAGAACATCCGCAGGTACAGCAAGAACGCCGTCAGCGTGCCAATCGTCATCTCCCCGTGCAACACCCGGTAGCCGCCGTACAACAGCACGACGCCGGTGGTGATGTTGCCAACCAGCTTGACGCCGGGCATGAACACCGCCAGCAGCCTGAATGTCCTTTCGTTGATCACCCGGTAGCGGTCGGCCACCTCGGAGAAGATCTCCTGATTCCGCGGTTCACGTCGATACGCCTGCACCGCTTTGATGCCGGTCATGGTCTCGACGAACTGCACGATGACCAGCGCCGAGATTTCGCGGACCTCTCGGTAGGTCGCGGACGACTCTCTGTGGAACCACAGGACCAGCAGAATCAGAACTGGAAAACCGGCCAGACACATCAGGCCGAGCTTGACGTCGAGCACCAGCAGCAGAACCGCGGTGCCGAATAATGTCAGGACCGCTGTGATCAGGCTGTCGAAGCCAGTCTCCAGCATGTCCTGGATCGCTTCGACATCGTTGGTGGACCGGCTCACCACCCGCCCTGAGGTGTAGCGGTCGTGGAACGCGATGTCCAGACGGCCGAAATGACGGAAGACCCGCCTACGTAACTCGAGAAGCACCTTCTGACCGATTCGCCCCGAGCGGCGCAGGAAGAACATCCGACTGGTCGCCTGCACAACCACAACCCCGCACAAGGCGGCGACGATCATCATCAGCGTATGCGCCGGACCACCCTCGACCAGCGGCGGGATCCCGTCGTCGATGCCCTTTTGAACTAGCAGCGGAACCGACAGGCGGGCAGCGTTTTCCACCACCACGACCACGGCCAGCACAACCAGCGTCCAGCGATAGGGCCGCAGCAGCGATCCCAGCAGCGCGCGGGCCTCCCGCGGTAGCGGCTCCGTCTCGTCGATGGGGAGGTCGCCCTGCTCGTCGAACTTGCCGCGCCAACCGGTTGCTGGCGTCACAGTCGTCTCTCCATGATCTCGCGATCGAGACGGACGCCGTGCTCGTCACCGTCCATTCTGCGCGCAACCAGTTCATCCTGGCCGTTCACGCCGCGCGCACGCCGTTCATCGTCCTCTTCCCAGGCACACTCACGCTCGGCGCCGTCGTCGAGTTCGTCGTCGGCGGCCAACAGGTAACGGTATTCGGGTACCTCGGAGAGCAATTCGGCGTGACTACCGACATGGGTAATGGTGCCGTTCTGCAGCAGGGCAACCCGGTCGGCGAGCATTACCGTCGACGCCCGATGGGCCACCACGATTCCGGTCACCGAAAACAGCACACGACGCAACGCCTTTTCGACCAGGGCCTCGGTGTGGATATCCAGTGCCGACAGCGTGTCGTCGAGCACCAGAATCCGGGGCGCGGCGAGGATCGCCCGGGCCAGTGAAAGTCGTTGCCGCTGACCGCCGGACAGACTCATGCCCTGTTCACCGATCCGGGTTTCCAAACCGAAGGGTAAGTCGTGGACGAACTGCGCTGCGGCGACATCGATAGCTTGGCGCAGTTCGGCATCGGTGGCTTGGGGTCGGCCCAGCCGCAAATTCTCCGCGACCGACATCGAAAACAGTGTCGGATCATCGAAGGCGGTGGCCACCGCACGTCGCAAAGCGTCCAGAGAGAACTCGCGGATGTCCTGCCCGTCGATGCGGATCTCCCCCTCGCTCACGTCGTACAGCCGGGAGAGCAGCGCGGCCAGCACCGATTTGCCCGCCCCGGTGGAGCCGACGAGCGCGAGTGTCTCGCCGGGTTCCACCGTGACGCTGACGTGACGCAGGGCCCAGCGGTCCGGCCCGCCGGGGGGTGCGGAAGTGTCCGGGCCATCGGAGTCGGGAAACTTGAAGCCGACATCTACGAGTTCGAGGCGCCCGCCCTGCGGGGTCTGATCTCGCGGGCCGTCGAAGATCTCGATCGGCGCGTCGAATATCTCGGCGATTCGGTTGGCCGCGGTGAATGATTCCTGGGTCATCGAGAGCAGGAATCCCAGCGACGCGATCGGCCACACCAGCGACAACATCATGGTGATGAAGGCGACGAGCGTACCCATCGTCACGTGGCCTTCGCCGGCCGCGTAGGCGCCGAAGCCCAGCACGACGATCAGGGTCAGGTTCGGAATGATCTCCAACAACGTCCAGAACTTGGCCGACACCGAGACTCGGCTCACCTGGGTGTCGTACAGATCGGTCAGCTGTTCGTCGAAGCGGTCGTAGACGTAGTCCTCACGGCCGAACGATTTGACGACTCTTAGACCGAGGGCGGCCTCTTCGACGTGGGTTGCCACGTGCCCGGCCTGGTCCTGGGCGCGGCGAGACAACCGGGTGTACTCCTGCTGGAAGTGCAGCACGGTCAGTGTTATGGGCACGATCGAGATCAGCACGACCACCCCTAGCGGCCAGTACATCGCGAGCAGGATCGCGGTGACGACGACGATCTGCAGGACGTTGAGCATCAGGAAGATGAGACCGAACGACATGAACCGGCGAATCGTGCTCAGATCGTTCATGATCCGCGACAGCAACTGACCGGACTGCCACCTGCCGTGAAACGACATCGGCAGGGTTTGCAGTCGTGAATACAGATCCTTGCGGATGTCGGCCTCGACGCCCATCGTGGCGCGCGCCACCAACCAGCGTCGGATGAACCACAGCACCGCCTCGGTGACGCCCACCCCCATCGCCGCGGCGCCGAGCAACCAAAGCTTCTGCTGGTCCTGATTGCGGACCGGACCATCGATTACGGCCTTGGTCATCAGCGGGATCGCCACGGTGGCGACGAGGCTGGCCAGCGCGACCGCGATCATCGCTACCCAGCGGACCCGGTAGGGCATCAGATAGGGCAGCATCCGCCACAGGTCCGCGCTGGGTCCGGCCCGCCGGGAGCGCGGCGCCATGGCGGGCGCTGTGCGCAGCCCGATCCGAGATTCAGTCACTTAGTAGATCTTCCCATTGTGCGCAAGCGGATATGCCGAGCGTTTCCTCACTCATGAATTGGGCGTAGCACCTCAACATCGGATGAGGTCAAAGCCTTCCCGG
>JAHZIT010000120.1 GCA_022601275.1 Actinomycetes bacterium | reverse complement strand
GTGTCAACCTTCACCGGAGCACCCGCGTGAGGGGCGCGCAATGTTGGGGAGGTGGACGGGCCGGGTTCCGCCTACTCGGTTACCCATGGCTGACAGGATGACGTCATGAAACAGACGAACAGCGCGCCTCCGCGCATCGGCCACGCCGATCCCGATTCGTGGACCACCCGGCTGTGGACGGAGATCGCCCCTATTTTCAGCGCGATCACCGCCCACCCCTTCGTCACAGGGCTCACCGACGGCAGTCTCGCCCCTGATGCGTTCGCCCAATACGTTGCGCAGGATGTTCTCTACCTGCGTGCCTATGCCCGTGCGCTGGCGATCGTCGGCGCCAAGGCGCCCTCGCCGGCCGGCACCGCCATGTTCGCCAAGCACGCCGCCGAGGTCTTCGACGTTGAGCTGGCGCTGCACGGCGAGCTGCTGCCTGCGCTCGGGCTGAGCTCGGAGGCCGTTGACTCCGCCCCGGTGACCCCGACCACTCAGGCCTACAACAGCTATCTGCTGGCCACCGTGTACGGAGGCAGCTTCGCCGACGGATTGGCCGCCGTGCTTCCCTGCTACTGGATCTATGCCGAGGTCGGGGCCGAATTGCTGGGGCGGGGCTCGACTGACGCACGCTACCAGCGCTGGATCGACAGTTATGGCGGCGAAGAGTTCGCGGCGACTGTCACCGAGGTCCTGCGTCTGGCCGACCAGATCGGACCGACCCTGACCCGCGCCGAGGAATCAACCGCGCGTGCGCATTTCGTGACGACGTCGCGTTACGAGTGGATGTTCTTCGACGCCGCCTACCGACGCGAGGCCTGGCCAGTCTGACGGTATCGGGCGCCTGTTGCTCCCGGTGGCTATGCTTGCGGCTTCCTCTTACTGAGGGGATGCAGCCGAGGAGGCCGACAAGAAAGATGCCCGCCCACGCCTCCGCTTCGCCGCCGTCCGAATCCTCGGGCGGACACATCCGACTGACGTCGCACAGCGGTGGCGCCGACGCTCCGGCCATCCGTTGGGGCGCGCCCACCGCAGCGCTGCGCGGCCCCGTCGTCGGGACCACCTTCAAGCGTGCCCATCGCAATGTAATCGGAACCCACAGCGGCGCATACGGCGTATACCGAGCGCTAGCGGTCGCCGCGGGCGCTCTGTCACGTGACCATCGCGCAGACCTGACCAACACCTCGCCGACCGACGTCATCGGACCACATCCGCAGTGGGGGGACGCCGCGGCGATTGTCAGCCTGGATCCATGGGGGGCGATGGTCGCCGAGGCCTTCGCCGACGAGCTGGCCCACGGAATCGACATCCGCCCCACCATCGCGGTGACCAAGGCGCAGGTGTTCCTGCCCGAGATCAGCGGAGCCATTCTCAGCGGTCGCCTCAGCCCAGACGACCGGGTACTGCTCCCCAACGGAGCCGCCCAGGTGACCAAGGCGGCCATTGAGCCGGTATGGCATCTGCCCGGGGTTGCCCAGCGCTTCGGCTGCAGCGAAACTGATCTGCGCCGAGCACTTTTCGAGGAGACCGGCGGTATGTATCCCGAGTTGGTGACACGCTCGGATCTTGAGGTTTTTCTCCCGCCGGTCGGCGGGCAGAGCATCTATATTTTCGGCGACCCGCGTGACCTCGCCGACCCGGCCGTCGAATTGACCGCCCGCGTGCATGACGAGTGCAACGGTTCGGACGTGTTCGGGTCGGATATCTGCACTTGCCGGCCTTACCTGACCCACGCGATCGAAGAGTGCATTCGGGGCGCCCAGAGCGGCGGAGTCGGCCTGGCAGTCTATTCGCGCAAGGAGGGCCGGGCGCTCGGTGAAGTGACGAAGTTCCTGGTCTACAACGCGCGCAAGCGCCAGGACGGCGGCGACACCGCCGACCAGTACTTCGCCCGCACCGAATGCGTTGCCGGCGTGCAGGACATGCGGTTCCAGGAACTCATGCCCGACGTGCTGCATTGGCTCGGCATCACGAAGATTCACCGACTGGTCTCCATGAGCAACATGAAGTACGACGCGATCATCGGTTCCGGTATCGAGGTCGGCGAGCGAGTGTCGATTCCTGACGCATTGATCCCTGCCGACGCCCAGGTGGAGATGGACGCGAAGATGGCGGCCGGCTACTTCACGCCCAACGCGGCACCCGATGCGGAGGAACTCAAGAGAGTCAAAGGCAGGGGGCTGGATGCATGACGCAGCACGGCGGTCCCGTGGGTGAGGCTATGGACCAGCGCGCGGCGCAGCCAGCCGATGCCGTCGCGATCTTGCGCAGCACAAGTGCGGTTCGGTCTCGCTCGGCGCAGCTGCTCGAACGAGCTCGATCGGGTGGTTCCCGCTGGTTCACCGTGCACGACGCCGGGTTGCTCGGGGCCGCCGAAGAGGTCGCCGCCGTCACCCGAACCCGCTACCCGGACCTGGCAATCCCCTATCACAGCCGCTGGCGCCAATTCGAGGTCGGCGGGGTGGACCGGCGTGCCGAACTCGATGGTTTGCTCGCCGGTGGACCGCAAGAACGGGCGCGAGCAATGGTCGACCTCACGGTGGTCAGCGTGCTTCTCGACGCCGGTGCCGGTGCCGGCTGGGGCTTCGTCGAAGATCGCGGCGACACCAGAGCACGTTTCACCCGATCCGAGGGCTTGGCCGTCGCCAGCTGGCACGCGTTTGTCACCGGTGAGTTCTCCAGCGACCCCGCACGACCGATGCAGGTCGACGCCGCGGCGTTGCGGTTGATGACCGAGGACCGGTTGGCGAGGCTGCTGCAGGTGGCACCGGACAACCATCTGGTAGGGCTCCCGGGCCGTGTGGGACTGATGCGCCGGCTCGGTTGTGCGCTGACCGCAAGGCCTGACCTATTCGGCGTCCAGGGCCGGCCGGGCGGGTTGTTCGATGCCCTCGCCACGCAGTCAGGCTCGGTCGATGCCCGAGACATACTGGCGCACCTGCTGAGCTCGCTGTCTTCGATATGGCCCTCCGGCAACGACATCGGCAAAATTGGGCTGGGAGACTGTTGGCATCACGATGCGGTGGCCGGCCCCGGGTTGACAGCGGGATGGCTGCCTTTGCACAAACTGTCCCAGTGGCTGACTTACTCGCTGATCGAACCGTTCGTCTGGGCCGGGGTCACGGTGACCGGAGTCACCGCCTTGACCGGATTGCCTGAGTACCGCAACGGCGGACTTCTGCTGGATACCGGGGCGTTGAGCCTGCGTGATCCCGGCTGCGCCGAGCGCACCTGGAGCCCGGCCGACGAGTTGGTGGTCGAATGGCGCGCGCTGACGGTGGCGCTGCTCGACGAACTGGCGCCGCTGGTGCGCACCCAACTGGGAGTGGATGCCGAGCAGATGCCACTGGCCTGCGTGCTCGAGGGCGGCACTTGGGCGGCGGGACGCGCTTCGGCGCAGCGCCTGCGAGACGGTCTGCCACCGCTGGCGATTGCCAGTGACGGCACGGTTTTCTAGAGCGGCCAGGAGGCGACATGGGCAGCGGCACGGTGGGAGTGCACCTGATCGACCACCCACTTATTCGACACAAGATCACTCTGATGCGTCGAAAGGAAGCTTCCACAAACAGTTTTCGCCGCCTGGTGCATGAGGTTTCCGTGCTGATGGCCTACGAGGTGCTGCGTGATGTTCCGACACACGACGTAGAGGTCGACACTCCGCTGGAACGCACCACGGGCCAGACGATTGACGGAAAGAAGCTCGTCTTCGCCTCGATCCTCCGGGCGGGCACCGGAATCCTCGACGGCATGCTCGAGGTCGTCCCCTCGGCTCGCGTGGGCCACATCGGCCTCTACCGCGACCCGAAAACGCTTGTAGCCGTGGAGTACTACTTCAAGATGCCCAGCGACCTGCACGAACGGGATGTGGTGGTGGTTGATCCGATGTTGGCGACCGGGCACTCCGCGGTGGCTGCGGTGGATCGGCTGGCCGAGCACGATCCGAAGTCCATCAAGTTCGTCTGTCTGCTGACCTGCCCCGAGGGCATCGCCGCGATGGCCGATGCCCATCCCACGGTGCCGATCTACACTGCCGCGATCGATCGGCAGCTTGATGAACACGGCTACATCCTGCCCGGACTCGGCGACGCGGGTGATCGTATCTTCGGCACCAAGTAGCTCTCAACCACCGCTCGGGCGCCGAGATCGCCGGCACGGCCGAGCCCCGGCGTAGTACGTCGTCTCCCGTGTGCGTTCAGAGCGCTTCTGCGACCGATTGTTCGTTCTGGCCGCACACCAGAGGGTGAAGCGGGCACGCCTTTGCGGCCGCACGCCCACACATGGTGAGGCGCGTCGAGTACTTCCCAGCCGACGGCCTCGGGCCGTACTGTGAGTTATGGCCATCATCGAAGCTGACCTCCAAACCCAGACGCCGTTCGAGCGGGATGTCGCCGACACGCAGAGTTACTTTGACAGTCCGCGATTTGAGGGCGTCACCCGCCTGTACACGGCTCGCCAAGTCGCCGAGCAGCGGGGCACCATTCCCGCCGACTACCCCGTCGCGCGTGAGGCCGCGACCGCGTTCTATCCGCACTTGCGCGACCTGTTCGCACAGGGCAAGAGCATCACCACGTTCGGCCCCTATTCGCCCGGTCAGGCTGTGGCGATGAAACGGATGGGCATCGAAGGCATTTACCTTGGGGGTTGGGCTACCTCGGCGAAGGGCTCCATCAGCGAGGACCCCGGACCTGACCTGGCGAGTTATCCGCTCAGCCAGGTCCCGGAGGAGGCGGCCGGCCTGGTGCGGGCGCTGTTGACAGCAGATCGCAACCAGCAGTACCTGCGCCAGCGGATGACCAGCGCGCAACGCGCAGCCCACGTTCCGGTCGACTACCGTCCCTTCATCATCGCCGATGCCGACACCGGCCATGGTGGTGATCCGCACGTGCGCAACCTGATCCGGCGTTTCGTCGAGGCAGGCGTGCCCGGCTACCATATCGAGGACCAGCGACCAGGGACGAAGAAGTGCGGCCATCAGGGCGGCAAGGTGTTGGTGCCCTCCGATGAACAGATCAAGCGGCTCAACACCGCCCGGTTCCAGCTGGACATCATGCGCGTGCCCGGCATCATCGTCGCGCGCACCGACGCCGAGGCGGCCAATCTGATCGACAGTCGGGCCGATGAACGCGACCAGCCGTTCCTGCTCGGAGCCACCAATCTGGAGATTCCCCCGTACAAGTCCTGCTTTCTGGCCATGATGCGGCGCTTTTACGACAAGGGGGTGACCGAACTGAACGGCCATCTGCTCTACGCACTGCCTGATGGCGAATACGCCTCCGCCGAGGCCTGGCTTGACCGAGTGGGTCTGGTGACGGTGATCGATGAGACTGCAGCCGCTTGCCTGGACGGTACGGAGCCGTCCGTGGACGCCGCCTTCGACAAAGTGGAGTCGCGCTTCGTCGATGCCTGGCAGGAGGAAGCCAGGCTGAATACCTACGGTGAAGCGGTAGCCGAGCTTCTCGAATTCCGCGAGCGCGAAGGTGAACCCTCGGCCATGAGCGTCGACGAATGGCGCAAGTTCGCCGAACGGGCACCGCTCTACACCGCCCAGGCGAAGGCCAAGGAGTTGGGTGTAGACGTGGCCTGGGACTGCGATCGGGTCAAGACGCCGGAGGGCTACTGCCAGGTACGCGGCGGAATCCCCTACGCGATTGCGAAGTCGCTGGCCGCCGCCCCGTTCGCGGACATCCTCTGGATGGAGACCAAGACTGCAGACCTCGCCGACGCCAAGCAGTTCGCCGACGCGATCCATGCCGTCTACCCCGACCAGATGCTCTCCTACAATCTGTCGCCTTCGTTCAACTGGGATACCACCGGGATGAGCGATGAGGAAATGCGTTCGTTCCCCGAGGAACTCGGCAAGATGGGTTTCGTCTTCAACTTCATCACCTACGGCGGCCACCAGGTCGACGGCGTCGCCTCCGAGGAGTTCGCCACCTCACTACGACAGGAAGGGATGCTGGCGCTGGCGCGGCTGCAACGCAAGATGCGGTTGGTCGAATCTCCCTACCGCACACCGCAAACATTGGTCGGTGGACCGCGCAGCGACGCAGCACTGGCCGCCTCCTCGGGGCGGACGGCAACGACGAAATCGATGGGGAAGGGCTCGACACAGCACCAGCACCTTGTGCAGACCGAGGTGCCCAAAAAGCTGCTCGAGGAATGGCTGGCGCTGTGGAGCGAGCACAATAAGCTCCCGGAGAAGCTGTCGGTGCAGCTGCGGCCCAGGCGTGCCGGATCCGATGTGCTGGACCTGGGTATCTACGGCGACGGTGACGAGCCACTGGCCAACGTGGTCGTCGATCCGATCAAGGATCGCCACGGCCGCAGCATCCTCACCGTGCGCGACCAGAACACCTTCGCTGAGCAACTGCGGCAGAAGCGCCTGATGGACGTGATCCATCTCTGGTTGATCCATCGCTTCAAAGCCGAGATCGTCTACTACGTCACCCCGACCGAGGACAACCTCTATCAGACCGAGAAAATGAAGTCTCATGGGATCTTCAGCGACGTCTACCAGGAGGTCGGCGAGATCATTGTGGCCGACGTGAACAAGGCCCGAATCGAGGAGCTGCTCGCACCGGACCGGGCGGCGTTGAGCCGATTGATCAGCAAGCAGGACTGAAACGATCGGTCTGACCCGGCCTCACCTCACCTGTTGTGTGTAAGTGCGGTCATTTCCGCATGTACGACGCGATGTTTGTGAGTGTGGCGGGTTGGCGCGGCGACTCCGAGCCGTATCAATGCGCATCCCCGCCAGTGCGCATCCGCGGCTTCCACCGGTTCGATTGCTCGCCGGCTCCCAACACCCGATGTCGCCGTAGTTCCTGCCGGCTGTCCAACGCGGACGCCGCCTGGGAATAGACCTGGTGTAGGAGCTGCGAACGGCGCCGCATTGGGACGATGTCGAAGTCATGTTGGGTAACCACTTTCGAGCTCCACCGCATCTTGGCGACGTTCGGGCCGGTCGACAGGTTGACCGAGTTGCGTCCCGCGGTGACGGCAGCCTGCACTGCCTTGAAGATCAACATGGTGTTCAGGTTCAGATCCCAGTACTTGGGGTCGAGCCCACTTACCGAGATGTAGTCAGCGCTTCCGTCGGAGAGCACCAACTGCGCCGCCACCGGGACGCCCGAATGCTCGGCCAGCTGTACGGAGGCCAGCCCCTCGCGCGCCAGCCGGACCGCTGCGTCGGCGAGGAAGTCGTCGATGCGCCCGCCCAGCATGTTCGCGTGGGTCACTTTGCCCCGCATCTCGGACCGCATGGTGTGCAGCCGGATGATCTCGGGGACCGCATCGGCGACCTCGACGGGATCGGTGAGGCCACGAAAACTGATGTTGCCCATCTTGGCGGATCGATTCCGGGCCCGGCGCAGCGACTCCCGCAGGTTGCGCTTCAGCCCGGGCAGCACAAGCTCAGGGTCCTCGGGAAGATCGTCGAGGACAACGCACGGCCTGACCTTGCGATGTTGAATCGATCCGTCGGAGTCGCCGTCGAGCCACTGGGGCAGTGGCCAACCCTGGCCCTCACCTACCGATACCTGGGCCCAGTCCGAGTTTGGGAGCGCGGCCACATGCTGGACGACGGCGCACAGCACGTCGCGTGCGCGATTGGGAAGCGCCACCAGGTGCACACCTTCGGTTAGCGGCTCGCCCTGTCCGGTTCCGATCGGCTGGATCGTCGTCATTGTCAGGCGACTCATCGAGCGATGGCGCCGGTAGAACGGAGCCATGCCGATGAGGCGGCCTTCGTCGGTTTCTCGAACGGCAACGTACTCCAGGTCACCTTCGGGAACGAAGTGCTCGGCCCACGTCATCGACCAGGCGGGGTGCGCGAACGGCGATCCGAGGCGCGCGGTGCGAACCAATTCCGCCCACTCTTCTCGAATTTCGGACAGCGACTGGAAATCCCGTATCGCCGAAATCGTCAGCCGCGCCTTCGTCGGGTTGCCCTTCTCCCCCACTTTGGCCGGATTCCGTTTGAGTTGATCGGTCATGACTCGCTCAGGGCTCGGGCCGTATTCGACATCCGCAGCGGCGAGCACTCGTCATCAGTGGGATACATCAAGTCCGTCATCAGCATGCTAGCTTTCCACAAGTACCAGGGCCTTAGCCGAGCAAGAACGCAACGAGTCTCAGGTGTCGCTGAGGTCCTGCTGGAGTGTCGCTTGCCAGGTTGATGGGACCAGGCATTGGATCCGCCGGGCGAGTTGCCGCCGGAATGCCATTTCGGGGCCCGGGTCAGCCGAACGCGGAAGCTCGGCGAAGCAGTCCGCGCCAGTGCTGTACCTTGCTCGGGTCCGTGACACGAAACTCTGCGAGCCGTGCGGGTTCCGGCGCGGCAGGCATGGGTGCCGCCGGCAGATAGCCGTCGGTCGGGACAAGCGAGCGCATTTCGGCGACGACATCACCGTCTGCGGGCCGCACCGCGGACGGCCCGCAGGTGTACGGCAGGTTCGGCAGTGCCGCAGCGAGGGCGACGTCGGCGGCCAAACCGACGCTGGTCTTGCCGGCGAGGTTCACCAGACACGGCAGCCCGAGCATTTCCGCGCGGCGGAGCGCGCGGCGTACCCCACCCAGGGGGCCGCAGCGCAGCACCGCGATGTCGGCGGCCTCGCCGCGCCGGCCTGCCTCGGACAGCAGCGTGGCATCCACCGCGACCGGGATGTGGACGCCGCGCCGGACCGCCACCGCGTCCTCGACATTTCGGCAGAGAAGCTCCACCAGCTCAAGTCCGCCCGCCGCCCGGTCCAGTTGCGCGATAGAGGCGACCGTGACATCGACATCATCGCCGACCTGGACCACGCAGCGCAGAGCCGCCCGCGGCCCCAGCGCATTGCGCACGGCCGCCAGCCGGTCGGCGTTCGCGCCCGCCGCGTTCCGCGTCATTGCGGCAGAGACGCGGGCGCAGCGGGAACCGGCGGCCAACCGGTACGCCGTCGCTGGATCTGTTTCGGGTACCCCGACGGCGACCGGTATCCGACCCCTGGTCGCGTCGGGCCACCCGACGGTGCCTGGCTCCATCGCCGCCGTCAGCCATCGCGCTGCGGCCGAATCTTCGGAATCGGGGGGCGGGCTGAACTCGCCCCAGCCCTGCGGTCCCTCCAACAGCACGCCCTCACGGACGCCATCGGCGGTTGGGATCATGAACACCGGAGCGTCGTCGAAGTCGATGAGTGTTCTCACTGATCGATAAAACTATCCCGCGGCCGCGATGGTTGCGTGAGCGCCATGCCGATCAACGAGCTGCACCGGCTGCCGGATACCGTGCTCGCCGTCGCGGCTACCCTCGAGAAGTGGCCGAAGCTCCTTTTCTGTTGCTGTCGATCCGGGGCGAGGACGAAGCGGCTCACGACGAATACCGGGCGATGATGCGGTTCACCGGTCTTGACGAGCGCGGTTTGCACCGGATTCCGCTGACACGCCGACCGCTGGGCCCTGTCGACCTGTCGCGTTGGTCGGGCATCGTCCTAGGGGGCGGGCCCTACAACGTCAGTGACGAACCCGATGCGAAGTCTGGGATTCAACAGCGCGTCGAGGCGGAGTTGGCCGAGCTCATCGACGAAGTCATCGAACGTGATTTTCCCTTCCTCGGGTGTTGTTACGGCGTCGGGACTTTGGGTTCGGCAGTCGGTGCCGTCGTGGATCGGGCTCACCCCGAACCGGTGGGGCCGGTCCGCGTCGAACTCTCCCCCGAAGGCCGCGCTGATCCGCTGTTCGCGGGCGTGCCGGAGACCTTCGACGCATTCGGTGGTCACAAAGAGGCAGCCTCGTGGCTTCCGGGCCATGTCGCCCGGCTGGCCAGTTCCACCGACTGCCCTGTTCAGGCGTTCCGTGTCGGTGCGAGCGTCTATGCCACCCAGTTCCATCCCGAACTCGACCTCGACGGCATCTGCACGCGGATCGATGTCTACAAAGACCACGGCTATTTCGCCCCGGAGACCGCCGAGTCTCTCAAAGACGCTGCACGACAAAGGATAGTGCAGCACCCGATGAGCATCCTGCGAACGTTCGCGCAGCGGTTCGCCCGGCCTTCTTAGACGTACCGTGCCGTGCGGAGATCGGTCAGCATGTGGCGGTGTCCCATCCGCTCTTCCGCTTGGCGGGAACCGCATTCTGTATTCCTGTGCAGCCCTAACAATGCAGCTAGAGCAGCGCATATAGAAATACTTGACTCAGTCCAAAAAACGACGTAGAACTGGTGGTGTGGCCTCGGAGTATGCGGATGCGTTGCGTAGTGCGGAACTGCGCGTCACGCGACCGCGGGTGGCCGTTCTGGAGGCCGTGAAAGGCCATCCACATGCCGACACCGACACCATCTTCGGTGCCGTGCGAGTTGCGTTACCGGAGGTTTCCCGGCAAGCGGTCTACGACGTACTGGCAGCGCTGACCTCCGTCGGCCTGGTGCGGAAGATCCACCCCTCAGGGTCGGTCGCACGTTACGAGTCGCGTGTTGGCGACAACCATCATCACCTTGTCTGCCGTTCCTGCGGCACCATCGCCGATATCGATTGCGCTGTCGGCGAGGCTCCCTGCCTGACACCCTC
>JAHZIT010000119.1 GCA_022601275.1 Actinomycetes bacterium | reverse complement strand
GTCAACCTCAATCATCTGAACTTCAATCCAGGCTCGGGTGTCCGGGCGGTCCCGGTCGAGGACAACTACTCCCTGATTGGCAACATTAACGGGGATTTGTTTCCAGCAGAACCAATTTCGTTCCTCACTCCTTAGGGCCGAACTGCGTCACACCGTGCGGGTCAGCCTGTCCACAAGTAGGGTGGCGAACTTTGCCGGATCATCGGGAGTGCCACCCTCGGCGAGAAGTGCTGTGCCGTAGAGCAACTCGGCGGTCTCGACCAGCGAGTGGTCATCGGCGTGATTCTTGTGGGCTTGGCGCAGGCCGGTGACAAGGGGATGATCCGGGTTGAGCTCGAGAATCCGCTTCCCGGCCGGAATCTCCTGTCCAGATGCCTGGTAGATACGCGCGAGTGCCGGCGTGATCCCGAAGGTGTCGGTGATCAGGCATGCCGGCGACGAGGTCAGGCGGGTGGACAATCGCACCTCCTTGACGTGATCAGCCAAGGTCTGCTGCAGCCAAGACAACAGGTCGGCGAACTCCTTCTCCTGCTCCTCGCGTTCTGCCTTGGTCGTGTCCTCCTCGGAATCGAGGTCCACCTCGCCCCGGGCCACCGACTGAAGCGGCGTGCCGTCGAACTCGGTTATCGTTCCCACCCACACCTCGTCGACCGGGTCGGTGAGCAGTAGCACCTCGTAGCCTTTGGCCTTGAACGCCTCCAGGTGCGGCGAATTCAGAAGCTGCTGCCGTGTTTCGCCAGTGGCGTAGTAGATCTGCTTCTGGCCTTCCTTCATGCGCTCGACGTACTCACCGAGGGTGGTGGGTTCCTCCGCACTGTGTGTCGAGGCAAACGACGAGATACGCAGCAGGGTGTCCTGGTTGTCGAAATCGGACAGCAGCCCCTCTTTGAGTACCCGTCCGAACTGGGTCCAGAACGTGCGGTAGTCCTGCGGCCGCTCGGACTGCAGCTCCTTGATCGTGGCCAGCACCTTCTTGGTCAGGCGGCGGCGGATCGCGTTGACCTGCCGGTCCTGCTGCAGGATCTCGCGGGAAACGTTGAGCGACATGTCCTGCGCGTCGACAACACCTTTGATGAAGCGCAGGTACTCGGGCATCAGCTGATCGCAGTCGCCCATGATGAAGACGCGTTTCACATACAGCTGTATCCCGTTGGTATCGCGGTTGAACAGGTCGACGGGGGCGTGGGAGGGGATGAAGAGCAGCGCCTGGTATTCGAAGGTGCCCTCGGCCTTCATCGGGATGATCTCGAGGGGGTCGTCCCAGGCGTGGGCAATGTGCTTGTAGAACTCCTTGTACTCCTCGTCGGAGACCTCGTCCTTGGGCTTGGCCCAAAGCGCCTTCATCGAGTTGAGGGTCTCGGTTTCGGTGGTGACGACCTCGTCGCCGCCTTCTTCTTCGGGCGGTGTCCTTCGCTCGACATCCATCCGGATGGGCCACGCGATGAAGTCCGAGTACTTCTTGACCAGGTGCTTGATCTTCGACTCCGAGGTGTAGTCGTGGAGTTCATCCTCGGCGTCTTCGGGCTTGAGGTGCAGCGTGACCGCGGTGCCTTGCGGGGCGTCATCGACGGTTTCGATGGTGTAGGTGCCCTCGCCGCTGGACTTCCAGCGGGTGGCCTCGCTCTCGCCGGCCTTTCGGGTCAGCAGTTCAACCTGGTCGGCGGCCATGAAGGTCGAGTAGAACCCGATACCGAACTGGCCGATCAGTTCCTGGGAGGCGGCCGCGTTCTGAGCTTCGCGCAATTGCTCGCGGAGCTCGGCGGTTCCTGACTTGGCGAGCGTGCCAATCAGATCCACGACTTCGTCGTGCGTCATGCCGATGCCGTTGTCCCGAACGGTCAGCGTGCGTGAATCCTCGTCGACCGAGATCTCGATGTGCAGGTCGGAGGTGTCGACGTCGAGGTCTTTGTTACGGAATGCTTCGATACGCAACTTGTCCAACGCGTCGGAGGCATTCGAGATCAGCTCCCGCAGAAACGAATCCTTGTTGGAGTAGATCGAGTGGACCATCAGGTCCAGCAGCTGGCGTGCCTCGGCCTGGAACTCCAGCTGTTCGACGTGGGTGTTCATATGATTCCGTTCCTCAAGACTGCGCTCTGATGCGGGTACCCGCGCAGATAACTAGGGTGCGGGTACCCGCGCAGATAATACGCAGCGCGCCGACGGCGACGTTCAGGGGCGGATCCCCTCACTCACTACGCAAAGGTGTGGGTTCCACAACACCGATCTCGGCGGGCTCGGTGATCGCCGCGGGCAGGAACCGTTCGATGCCGAAGACGAACAGCGCACCACCGATCAGGCCACCGATCAGCGGCGCGACCATAGGTAACCAGAAATAGAGTTCGGGGCCGTTGGCCGAATACATCGCATCCTGATATCCGGTCATCCAGGACACCACCCGGGGAGCAAAGTCGCGGGCCGGATTTATCGCGTAACCTGCGTTGGCTCCCCAACCCAGCCCGATTCCGACGACCAGCAGCCCGATGAACAGCGGAGCGGTGTTACCCAGTGGAGGATTGTTGACCGCACTGGTCAACGCGAAGATAACCATCACCAGAATCGCGGTGCCGATGACCTGATCGAGAAACGCGGCGGGGATCGAAACGCCCACGTCCGGGGAGGTGGAAAAGATGCCCTGGGTCGCCTTGGAATGCCCCGGATCGACCCGGTTGATGGCCGACGAATAGGACCACCGGACCAAGAGTGCCCCGACGAACGCACCTGCCATCTGTGCGCCGATGTAGGGCAGGACCTTGCGGCGGCTGAAGCCCTTGAACGCCGCCAGCGCGATGGTCACTGCCGGGTTGAGGTGGGCCCCGCTAAGCCTTCCGGCGACGTAGATCGCCATCGTTACGCCCAAACCCCAGCCCCACGCGATCGAGTTGTAGTCGCCGGTGGCTCCGGTGGTTGCCGGGAATCCGCCGGTGACGACCTGGGCCACGACCCCCACGCCGAACAATATGAGGATCATGGTTCCGAAGAACTCCCCGGAGCATTCACCCAGTATCGGATTCCGCCTCATCATTGACTCCATTCCCAGGTGAGTGGCCGCTGGCGGCCGGTGCTGACGATTGCAAGGTCATCGGCGCCCGCTCACGAAGAGGCGAGCTTCGGTCATCAGTGCCGCCCATCTGGCCGCATCACGGTCTTCGACCAGGACCCACTCCCGAAAGGTCCGTCCAGCGGGGGCAAAAGGTTTTCCGAGGCCGTTATCAATGAGTTCTTGAACGCGGTCACGCGGCAGCTTGACTATGAGATCGCCGGTGCGGTGATCACAGGAGGTGAAGAACTCTCCGTCGATTCGCAGGCAGGGGAAACCCATCATGGTGCCCGGCGACACCCCGGGCTGGGCCAGCAAGGTGACTGCGACGTCATCGAAGAAGGCGGATGGTTGATCGTTCATCGGTGCGGGGCCTCCGGGCTAGAAGTGGTATTCGGATGCCGGCCTGTGCGTGACCGTCACCGGGACTCGACGGTCAGGTCACTCAGTTGCAGCGATACCAGGGTGGGGAACGGCAGCGGTCGGTTGCCGGGGCCTATCGGACGGACCCATCGGCGGGTGGCGAAAGTGAATCCGCCGGCATGAACCGGGTCAGCGCAGTAATGAGCAGCCTTGGCCCAATGGCCGACCACCAGCGCGACATAGTCGTGGCGACGCAGCAGGCCGTCTGCATCGAAGTAGAAGGTCTGATGGGGCGAGTGAGTATCGATTTCCGGCGAGAACTCAGCGTGCAGTCGGCGCCATGTGTGCCCATCCTCCTGCCAGGGATCGCCCTCTTCGACACGCACGCCCTTGCGGGTGAGCAAATAGGGCGTGGTGAGATAGCCCCACATTGCATAACCGCCGAAGTAGACGGAATCCAGTGCATCCCAACGAATGTTGCGTCGCAGGCCAGCTGTTCCGAAGAACATCGAACGCGGATTGGCACGGGAGCTGATGATGTCGCCCTGGCCGTTTTCGATGCGCACCGACCCGTGGTCGAAGAGCCCGCGCAGTCCGTCACGCGGAAACGGATCTATGACCGTTCTGGGTTCTTGGGCGTTTACGGTGACTCGATAGTCGCTGAATCGATTGCCCGGCACCCGGGTGCGGACCAGCAGGCCACCGCTGCGTACACGTGCCCGAATTGTCGTGGCCTGCTGCCAGCGGTCCATGCCCCCGTTGGCGGCCAGCACCTGAGTCAGCAATGCGGTCACGCCGCCACCCTGCCAAAGTCGCTGCCGGTCAGGGGAGTCGGCCGAGAGCAGCTCATCGGCTCAGGTCCCACTGGCCCAAGTCGGGTGCAGAGTCGGGTGCAAGGTCGGGTGCAGGGTCGGGTGCAGGGTCGGGTGCAGGTACGTCGTCCACGTCGTACACCAGCGCCCCGTCACGACCGGCCGCCAGCACCGGGGTGGCGGCCAGGGTGTATTTGAGCATGTCGCGCCGGGTCACAGAAGGACTCACGCGCATCAGCGTATTCCGGTATCCGAGGCGTTGCGCCAATAGCGCCCAAAGCTCCGTATCGTTACCGTCATGGACGCATCTCCGCCGGACGGAACCGGCGAGCTGTTGAGCCGCCGCCGACTGTTTCAGGTGGCCGGCGCGGCCGGCGCGGCAGTCGCCGCCGTGGCATGCACGACCCGGTCGGTCGCCACACCCACGGCCGGTTCGGGGTCGACCTCGGCACCGAGCCCCGGCGGCCTGGCCAAACCGCTACCGGAGCAGGTGCCCGTGGTTGCGCCAACGCCGGCGCCGACCACCACATCGGCGGGCCTGGTGTGCCGAGATGGTTGGGGCGCGCGTCCAGCGCGTCCTGGCGGCACCCCGCACACCATCTCCCGGATGACGCTTCATCACACCGCTGTCGTGCTCGGCGACAACAGCAACATCACTTCACGGCTTCGCCAGCATCAGGCCTACCATCAGGACCACCAGGGCTGGATCGACATCGCCTATCACCTGGGCGTGGACCGCGATGGCAACATCTTCGAACTACGGACGCCCGACCTCGCCGGGGACACCGCCACGAGCTATGACCCGCGGGGTCATTTCCTGGTGGTCTGCGAAGGAGACTTCGACCAGGAGGCCGCGAGCGAGGCCCAGCTGCACGGAGCTGCGGTTGCGTTTGCGTGGGCGGCACGGAGGTTCGGCGTCGCGACCGAATCGTTGGCCGGCCATCAGGATTACGCCTCCACCTCTTGCCCGGGCGCCAACCTGCACGCCCACATTGCCTCAGGTCACCTCAAACGCCGCGTCGATGATCTGGTGCTGGCCGGTCCGGTGGATCTACAGCGGATGTGTGGACCCGAAGCCGCCGAAGTTGTGGCGGCCATTGAAGCCGGTTGAGCAGTTGTCGGGTCGGGCGAAATCACCTCTGGCAGGCGGCCATCGGCATTCTTTCCGGGCGTCGAGGTTCCGGGCGTCGATGTTCCGGGCGTCGAGGTTCCGGGCGTCGAGGTTCCGGGCGTCAAGGTCGCGCGCCGGTGTCCTGGGTGCCTCGGTAGTAGCGGCAGCCACGATGCTGCTGAGCGCGCCCCTGCAGACGGCATCTGCGCAGCAGTGCCCCGAGGTGGAAGTGGTGTTCGCTCGGGGTACCGGCGAGCCACCGGGGATTGGGAATGTCGGTCAGGCGTTCGTCGATGCCCTGCGCTGGCAGTTGTACGGCAGGTCGGTCGGAGTTTATGCGGTCAACTATCCCGCCAGCAGCGACTTCGGTGGCGGTCCGGCGTTCACCAGAACCGTCGTCGATGGAGTCAGAGACGCTGGCGTGCGCGTGGAGTTCATGGCGGCCGCCTGCCCGACCACCAAGATCGTGCTCGGTGGGTACTCCCAGGGCGCCGTCGTGGCCGGCTTCGCCACCTCCGCAGTCGCGCCAGAGGGTCTACCTGCGGAGTCGATTCCCGCCCCGCTGCCGCCGGAGGCCGCCGACCATGTTGTCGCGGTCGCGTTGTTCGGAACACCTTCTGGTCCATCCGTCCTCAAGTACGGTGCGCCGGTTGTCGCAGTGGGCCCGGCGTTCGCGGCCAAAACCATCCAGTTGTGTGCGCCCGGCGACCCGGTGTGCATGAGTCCGCCCGTTCCGGGGGCCATCGATGGGCACGGTCAATACCCGTTCAACGGAATGACCGGTGAGGCAGCTGCTTTCGCGGTATCACGCCTGCTCTAGCGTTGTCAGGCATCAGCGGGGCCCCACCGGAATCAATCGGTGCTGTCTTGATTCGAGGCGTCGCGCAGTCGGGCGGAGGCCGGTCGTATCCGGCGCTTGAATCGGTCGATGGTGCCACGCGCATCGATCGCGAACAGCGTGAGCAAGCCCATCAGCGCGATAAACGCCGCGCACAGCACCATGGTGGCGTCGAAGCCCTGGGTGTACGCCTTCCCGGCGGCTTCCACGGCTGCTTTTCCGGCGGCGGTGGTGGGCTCGACTCGGTCGTTGGTGAACGCCCGCACATCGTCGATCCCGGCCGCGACCTGTGACGGTGTAGCAAGCCCCGCCTCCTCGAGAGCCCCGGCGAAACGCGCGTGGCCAAAACCCTCGACGAGGACCACGCTCAGCGTCAGACCGATTGCATAGCCGATCTGGCCGACGGTTGTGCGGAAGGATGTGACCGGGCCCATGAATTTCGCCGGGGCCTGCGAGACGAACATCGCCGACTGCGGGACTGAAACAAGCGCGAGGCCGATGCCGACGACGGCGATCCCCGGGACGACTACCCAAGCTGGTGAGCTTTGTTTTGCGGCGGCCATCAGTATCAGTCCGAGAACACAGGCGGCGAAGCCCGCTCCCAGGATTTGGCGCAGCCTATCGCCATGATTCGACAGGTACCTGCCGACCAGCAGCGATGTTAAGAGGAGAATGAGCAGCAGCGGGGACTGGAGAAGTGTCACCTCCAGCGGCGAGGCTGACTTCGTGTATTGCCACAGGTTGCTCGTCGAAAGCATGACGACCGCTTCAGTGAAGTTGAACGCCACTCCTGCGATGACCGCGGCAACGAAGATTCCGTTGGTGAACAACTTGATTGGGAAGGCCGCGGATTCACTCCGAATCTCGACGAGGACGAATGCGGCATAACCGATGATCCCGGCACCGACGGGGCCGTAGAACCCTGGCGAAGTGAGCGAGTTCGCCGCCTCACTGAGTCCGTAGAGCAGCGACGCCGTCGAAGCTCCGATCAGAACCAGTCCGGCATAGTCGATCGGCCCGTCGCCAGACCGGGGCATGACGGGCAGAACCCGCGGGATGAAACCGACCAGACCGATGAGGGCCGCCGGCACCAGGAGCATCGCTGCGCGCCAGGACTCGGCGGCGAGCGCGCCGCCGATCGGCAACCCGACTATGACCATGCTGATCATGACGGCAGCCCACAGGCCCAGGGCGACACTCAATTTCGGGCCGGGTGTGACGAAGCGGACGTAGGCGAAAGTTGCCGCAAGTGTCGCCCCGAGCCCGATTCCGGCGATGCCGCGACCCGCCAGGTAGACCTCAGCCGCCGGTGCTGCCGCGACGGCCATGTTGCCGATGATTGCCAGGACGGCGGCACCGATCAGGACACGGCGCCGGCCGAGCCGATCCGCAGCCAGGCCGGAAGCAAGGACCGTGGCCGCCACCGCAAGTGTCGAGATGCTGGCGCCAAGCGCCCGATCGGCAGCGGTAAAGCTCAGCGCCCTGCCGGCGTCGACGATGGCAGTGTTCGCGACGGTGGGGTCGAGCATCTGCATCCCGCCCAATAGGCCGAGCAGACAGATCCTGCCCTTCGGAACGGCCTCGGCGATGCCGCCTTCTGTTGGTGCCACCCGGTCCACGCTCACTCCCTCTCCAGCGAGGAGATGAGATTCCTTGCCTTGCGGGTCATTGTCACAGGACCATCGCCGGTGTGAGGACGCCGACCTCACCGGCGGACGAATCTCGTAACCGGTAGGAGCGCCACACCAGGGCCACGATAAGCAGACCGATAGTGAGCGGGTATAGGACCGGCCGCACCATGAGCGCCACCGGGAGCAGCGCCGCGCCCATGCCGGCGCCCAGCGCGACCAGCAGGGTGGGCGCGCAGCAGGCAAATCCGAGTCCGAGCGTGGGCAATACCCCCACAAGCGGTCCAATCGCGCTCCGGCGACACGCCTCAGGTTGTCTTTCCTGCATGGTGAGTGCGACATTGGCCGCGGCCAGTCCCGCGACTGCGGCACCCAATGCCAGGTTCACCGGGCTGAGAAACAGTGTGATGTGCCCGTTGGCCCTGATGGCGATCACCGGCTCGAAAAGATAAGCCGCCTTGGCTCGGAAGACATTGTCGAACGCGAACTGCACTGGCGGGCCGAAGCCTGATTCCCCGGAAGCGGATACCGCGATGTCGCCGATGGCCAGCAGGTAGAGCAGCAGGACGGCAAGCGCGGCGACGGTGGCGAACCGGCGCGGCCGCTTTTGGGTCATGGCCCGAGCTACCTGCCGCGGTGTGCTGCGCAACGCGGCGAACATACGTTCCACCGCCGCGCCGATCATTCCCAGGCCAGTCAGCAAGCTCCTCATACGAGCAACCGCGTCTGCGGGTAGTAGGCGAACCAAGCGAACCACATGGCGTCCATAAAATCGGCGGTCTCACCGTCGTCGGAGCGGACCACTTTAGCCGTGGCCAGCTCGTCGTCCCAATGCGCACGCCAGGCGATTCCTCCCACTTCCACCTGCATCTGGCCATCCTCCATGATGCGGCGCTTGCGAATCGCGAGATAATCTGGGCCGGAACGGATTCCGACCACAACATCTTTGTCGCCGAGGCGGTCGTCACTGTGCCGGACCGGAAAATATGTGCCCGGTTCGACGTAGTAACCGGACGGGGGAGTGTAGGAACCGTAAGGATCGCGGCCGTAACTACGGAGTGCACCGGTTTCCGGGGACAGCACCGGTGAGTCGGGATGAGCCGCCCGCCAGGCCCGCCACGTGGTCCAGACCAGGGGTACGGGTTTGAGCACGGTGCCTCTGCGTGGGCCGCTGATCGCGGTGCCGAGGATCTGAGGCCACTCGGACTCGGTCTGGCGGTCGTACATGAGCAGATTCGAATTGACCAGCATGCCGGTGGTGCCGAACGTCCAGGACTCACCGGGTGGGCTCGCAAAGCCGACGGCGGTGCCGGTCAGCGGACAGTAGGTAACGGTGAGAGGGACACCGGCGACCGTGTCGTTGACGATTTCATGCCAGACCAATATCGACTGGGGATATGCCTTGAATTCGCCCCGGTGATACAGCGCGAATACGGGCGCATCGTTCTCGAGGTAGTCGACATCTCGTGCCGGCACGAAGCGAGGGCTATCGATGGGTGGAATGCCGTCCTTGCCCGGCCCACCCGACATCACCGCGCCCGCGAGCGCATCCAACTCCGCAGCTGCTGTGCCCGGCGCCCCGCGCGCAGGCTCTGGCGCGGCCCCCGGTCCGTTGCCGGCTCGCCAACGCAGCAGACCCGCCGCACCCAGCGACCCAGCGCCTACGACGACGCCCGCTCCGATGAGGAGCTGTCGCCGGCTGGGCGCCTGTTCACTGCTCACCGGCGACACCTCTCAAGGCCTGCGGGGACGGCGGTCGCGATCTGGCCGTAGGCCAAGCCTAATGTCTGCGACCGGTTTCAGCCGTGCGCTCGCAGACAATCCCGCTGATCCCGTCGGGCCCGGCCGACGCAGGTCAACAACCCGGCCATCGGTCGTCCAAGCAGGTCGAACGATAGGGCATACTCGCGGTCACTTGATTCTCAATGTCGAATGCAATCAAGACGGGACCACGTGCGTCCTTACTTGGCAGGGGCGCAAAGTGCGCACCGATCGCGATTGAAGGGAATCCGCTTTGAACCGCACCACGATTGCCGTTCTTGCCGCCACCGCCGTCGTCGCCGCCGCTTGTAGTTCTAGCAGCGAGACCGACTCGACCGCGGAGCCGACCCCGTCGGCAGCTACCACCACTTCGGTGGCAGCTGCGACCACCGCCCCGGCCGATAGTCCGGCCGCGGTTCCGGCCCAGCTGCAGTTCACGAGCACAACCCTCAGCGGTGAGCCGTTCTCGGGGGAGACGCTGGCCGGCAAGCCGGCCGTATTGTGGTTTTGGGCGCCCTGGTGCCCGACCTGCCAGCGAGAAGCTCCCATGCTGGGTCAGGTCTCCGCCGCGAACCCCGACGTCACCTTTCTGGGTGTGGCAGGACTCGACGAGGTCCCGGCCATGAAGGAGTTCGTCGATAAATACGCGGTCGACAATTTCACCCAGATCGCTGACACCGACGGCGACGTTTGGATGAAATTCGGTGTCACCAAACAACCCGCTTTCGCCTTCGTCACAGCCGACGGCACGGTCGACGTGGTGAAGGGCACGCTGCCCGAGTCGGAGTTGACCGAGCGGGTGCAGGCCCTGTCCAACCCATGATTGACGGCGCCGCCCTGGGTTTCGCCCTGGGCGCGGGCCTGGTCGCCGCGCTCAATCCGTGCGGTTTCGCTTTCCTGCCGGGCTATCTCGGCCTGGTGATTGTCGGCGAGGGGCAGCCCAGCACCCGGGCGGCGGCGCTGGCCCGCGCCGGAGCCGCCACCGTGGCCATGGCCGCCGGCTTCGTCACCGTGTTCGGGCTCTTCGGCCTGGTGATCTCGCCGCTGATCGCCTCTGCACAGCGCTATCTGCCGTTCGCCACGGTGGTCATCGGCGTGCTGCTCATCGCCCTCGGGTTGTGGCTGCTGTCAGGCCGGGACATCGCTGTGATCATGCCCAAGATCTCCGGGGGCACACCGACCGCTCGGCTGCGCTCAATGTATGGCTACGGGGTGGCCTATGCGGTGGCGTCGCTGTCGTGCACGATCGCACCGTTTCTTGCGATGATCAGCACCACGTTTCGACGGGGCGAGGTGCTCACCGGCATCCTGGCCTTCCTTGCCTACGCGGTCGGCATGGCGTTGACGGTGGGTGTCGCCGCCCTGGCGGTGGCACTGCTGGGATCCTCGGCTACCGGCACGATCCGTCGTATCCTTCCTTACATCAACCGGATCGGTGGCATCCTCGTGCTGCTCACCGGGCTATATGTGGTGTATTACGGCTACTACGAAATCCGGCTGTTCTTCGCAGGCGGTAGCGCCGACGATCCGGTTATCGAAGCTGCGGGTGCGGTACAGGGCTGGCTTTCCGGCCGCGTCGACGAACTGGGGGCTTGGCCGCTGGCGGGAATCGTCGTCATTCTGGTCGCCGGAGCCCTGCTGTGGCGCGTTCGCACTCAGCGCCGCTCCGGACCGGCGGTCGAGGAAACCTCCACCCCAGCGTAGCCAACCGTTGAGAGTCCCTGGCCTCGGGAAGCCACTCAACCAACAAATCCGCAACGGCTCCGGCGCCCAGCTTGCCCGATCAGCTGATCGGCCGGCGTCGCGATTACTCGGCGTCGCGGCGAACCCGCGCGTCATATGCGGCGCGGGCATCGGTGTCGAGGGCTTGCAGGACGCGGTGGCGGGTGAGCCGGCCGCGGATAGCGCCGAGCAGCCGATCAGGAACCAACGCTGCGGCGGTTTCGTAGCTGCGCATCCAGCCGGGCACAGCGACGACCGCGGGGCGGCTCTTGCAGGACGCGACAACGGCGTCTGCAATCACTTTGGGTTCTACGGTAGGCAGCACTCCGCCGAGTTTGACACCGGACACCAGATCCGTGCGCACAGCCGACGGCAGTACCACGGTGACGGTCACACCGGTGCCGGCGAGCTCGTCGCGAAGCGACTCGCTGAAACCGACCACCGCATGTTTGGTTGCGCAGTAGGTGGCCAGCCCCGCGGCGGGCACCACTCCCAGATAGGACGCCACATTGATGATGTGGCCGGAACCGTGCTCGAGCATGCCGGGCAGTGCGAGCTTCGTCCCGCGCAGCACACCGTTGAGGTTGACATCGACTATCGAGTCGGTGACCGCATCCGCCTCTTCGACGAAGCGGCCCGCGGGCATGATGCCGGCGTTGTTCACGAGCACGTGGAGTGGGCCATTGACGGCTGCCAGGAACTCGGCGAAGGATTCTCGCGACCGGACGTCCAAACTGAATCCTCGGCAGCCCAGTTCATCGGCGGCGGTCTTGGCGAGCTCAGCGTCGAGGTCACCGATGAAGACTTGGGCGCCTTCATCGATGAATGCCTTCGCTGTCGCGTAGCCGATGCCCCGGGCGCCTCCGGTGATTGCCACAGCGGCACCGGACAACGCTAGGGCGGTCATCGCGGCCCCGTCTTTATCTTCCGCATGGCGGAGAACAGTAGCCGCACCGCGGCAGGGTGAGGAGCCATTTCGCCGGGGACGTGTCGCCCCGCGACCGCGGTACCATCGCTGTGGCAGCAGGCCAGGGTCGGCAAGCTACGCTTTGCCTCAGGAGGAGGATTCGTGCAGCGTCACACCCGTGCGGGCGCCGCTCTCGCCTTGGTGCGCCTGCCGGGAGCGGGTTTGGTGGCGTGACCCACTGCACCAATTTCAAGTTTGCCGGCGCGCCTGCAGCGCCTGGCACGAAACTGGGCAAAACTTCTCCGAAACCCGCAACGTGGTCGATTTTTGATCGCATACTGAATGATTACCGGGAGTCCTGTTGATGAATTGCTGGGAGTCCTGTCGGCGAGCCGGTGAGGGGCCCGAGATGAGTCCGACGTACGCGGCGCGGAGCGCTTCCGCCCATGGCCATGCAGAGATATCGGGTCGCCGGGGTCCGGTGACTACCGAGGGGGTTGGGCTTCTCCCGGTTGAGCGCGGCGCTCGGGCGGTTCCTGCGGTGCCGCCGACGGAACACTCCGGCTATGTGGGGCGGGTGGCCGCGCTCGCCGTCGCGCTGGGCGTGGGCGCCGCGATGGCGTCGATGCCGGCGGTAGCGTCCGCCGACACGACTGGTTCGGGCGGTTCGGCTGAGTCGAGTTCGTCGAGTTCGGCATCGCAGGCGGGAGCGTCGCCGGACGGTTCTGCAGCTGATTCCGGGGCGTCGGATTCATCGGTTTCGTCAGTTGACTCGTCGTCTGCCGCGGACAGCGACGATTCAGACTCGAGCCCGGATGCAGACGTAGCCGCAGATGTGGCAGCAGACATCGATGAGGCGGACGTCGACGAGGCGGACATCGACGAGGCAGACATCGACGAGGCAGACATCGACGGAGATGATCCGGCCGACGCGATGCCTGATACCCAGATTGCAGACGGCTCGAATACCGATGTGGCGATCCCGGTCGTGTCGGATCCGGAGGATTCCGGTTCCGACGGCGACGCTGGTGTCGCGGATTCGCAGCCGCCGTTGCCGGCAGCCTCGGACACAACCGGGGCATTGGACGAACAGACCTCCGACGAGGGTGCCGGCACTCCGGCGTCGACCACCATGCGCCGCGAGATTGACAATGCTGACGACGGTTCCGGGCCTGCGGGCATAACGGCTGCCGCACCAGAAAGTGAGCCGGTTTCTGCTGGTCCAGAGACATCGGATGCATCGAGCGCCGCCGGCGTTCACCATCGCGATGATCCGATGGCGCACCATGCGGCGGCTCCGGTGGAATCGCCTGGGGCGGGTTCCGCCGCCAGTGCTGAGGCTGGTTCGTTTCGGCTGTTCGGAGACGGCGACGCTACCAATCCCAACGGCGGATTTCTGTTCGGCAGCGGGTTTAGTTGGGATGCGAACTCGTGCACCGGCACTAGCGCCTGCCATGGAGGCAGCGCCGGGCTCTGGGGGGGCAATGGCGGTAACGGCTACAACGGCGGCGACGGCGGTTCGGCCGGCTGGTTCGGCAACGGCGGCGACGGCGGGGCGGGTGTCCCAGGCGGCAAGGGCGGCGACGGCGGTAATGGCGGCCTGATCTTCGGCTCAGGTGGCGATGGGGGAGTCGGTGGGGCGGCGCTGGGCCCGGGGGACGCTCCCGGTCAGGGTGGTAGTGGCGGTAGTGGCGGATTGTTCGGAAGCAACGGCCGGGCCGGTAGCGTCGGCGCTCCCTTCTCGAACCAGCCGCCGGCACCTGTGCTCCCCAGTCTGGCCTTTGACTTCATCTATGGGACGGGATCGCAGCACTGGTCGAGCACGGCACGAAATGCTCTGGAGGAGGCAGCGGAGTCGCTTTCCTCTTACTTCGTTGTGACATCCCCGGTGACCCTCACCTATGACGTCAGGGGAGAGAATTCGCCGTTCAGTTCGACGCTGGCCTCGGCCTCGAGCGCGCTCTCGGGTATTGGCTCCGGCTTTTCCAATACCGTGGTCCAAGAGAAAATTCAGTCGGGGGTCGACGCCAATGGCGCGGCCGCCGACGGCCAGATCAGCTTCAACTTCGGGCGCTCCTGGGGCTTGGGCAATTCGGTCGGGATCTTCCAGTACGACTTCCGGTCCACGGCCATACACGAGCTGCTGCACACCTTCGGCTTCATTTCCAACGTGGACAGCGCCGGATCGAACACCTCTCGAGACTGGACCGCGTTCGACAGTTTCATCGTGAACAGCGGCAATGTGAATGTGATCGGCGCCGACTTCCGATGGGACGAGGCATACAACGCGAATCTGACTGGTGGCAACGGGGGCCTGTACTTCGGAGGGGCCAACGCCGTCGCCGAACACGGCGGGCTTGTTCCGCTCTATACGCCCAGCACATGGAAGCCCGGAAGTTCGGTGACACACGCGGACGACTCGACCTTCAGCGGCGCAAGTACCCTCTTGATGAACGCCATCAGCAGCACAGGGCAGGGGGCCAGGACTCTCAGCCCGCTCGAACTCAGCATCTTTGAGGACCTCGGCTACATGGTAGCGTCCCCACAGCAGACCTCCGCAGCCCTGTTCATCACGATCCTTCTCGTTCGTCGCAGGAAGACCAAGTGATCACCCGTCTTGGTCATGGGTGGCAGTCGGTCGGTGGCACACCCAAGAGCTCATAGGCGCACTTGTAGGGCGAATATGGCAGACGACGCGTTCCACCCCGATCTGACCGATGCCGCTCAGACGCCCACCCGGGTTCATCACGTGCGGGCCGCCGAACTCGACGCCGGCACCGCTCAGACCGACGGCATGCGCCGGTTTGCCGCCATCAGCGGCAGCACCGTCGGGTCCGGCAAGCTCTGGATGGGCGAGACGCACGTCGCCCCGGCCATGGCCTCCGATAATCACCACCATGGCGAGTCCGAGACCGCCATCTTCATCCGCAAGGGTCACCCTCAGTTCGTCTACCACGACGGTGAGCGGGAAATCCGCATCATCACCGAGCCCGGGGACTACATTTTCGTGCCGCCCTACCTGCCGCACCGCGAGGAGAATCCGGATCCCAGCGAACCTGCCGAAGTGGTGATCGCCCGCACCACGCAGGAGGCAATCGTGGTCAATCTGGAGCGCCTCTACCCGTTGCCGTAGAGGTTCCCCATCGGCCTGGCCCAGGCTCGACGCCGACGGGCGTGCCAAGACCATCGACACATCACACACGAATGGCATGGTGCAGCGTATAGTGTGACGCACATCACATAACGATGGGATAACGAACCACCCGCACCTAGAAAACGTGCGTCCCGGATCTGCCGCGATCTCGCCCGAACCTGGACAAGTGACCTTGCCGATACGGCCCGTACGTCCGTACCGAAAGGACAACGCGAGCCATGAGTAGACGGCGTAATCGGCCCAGCGCATCGGCCGGAAAAAACACAAAGGCTCGCGTGGGCGTCATGGCAGTCGCGCTCGGTGTCGGAGCCGCCGTGGTTGCCACGCCAGGGGTGGCATCGGCCAAGCCGAACGACCGCGGCTCCTCGGATTCGTCGTCCTCTTCATCGTCGAGGTCCTCTTCATCGTCCTCGTCCTCTTCGTCGTCGAGGTCCTCCTCCGATTCTTCGTCGCGGTCCTCTTCATCGTCGAGGTCCTCCTCGGATTCATCTTCACGGTCATCGTCGAGGTCCTCCTCCGATTCGTCGTCACGGTCTTCGTCGTCACGGTCGGCATCAGAGTCGGAGGCTCGTGGGTCATCACGGGACTCTCGCCAATCAAGTCGGCAGCCGCAGCGGCGAGCTTCATCGTTACGTTCGACAGCTTCGGCAAGTGCCCCGGATTCGGTTGACTCACAGGCTGATTCGACCTCTGGACGGCGTTACACCACGCAGCAGGGCGCCCGATCCAGTGTTGAGCAGACTTCCGGGCGCGCGCACCGTGATTCCAGATCGCCGGGAATCGACTCCAGCGCCCCAGTCGAGTCGACGCCCGCCCCGGCCAGGATTGCCCCTGCCGCCACGATTGCAGCACCCGCCAAGCAGTCGGCCGGGCCGGCATCCAAGGCAGAAATAGCTGCGACTCCGATCGAACCGGCGGTGGCGACGGTGGCGAGAGATTCCTCGGGCGGCGCCACACCCAGCCGTTCCGAATTGGCCGGGTCAGGCCCAGCGAGCGAGCCCGGCATGGAGACCGTCGACGTCGCTGCGACTTCCCTGTCAGCCGCGCGGCCGGACACCGCGCCGGCAGCGGTGAAGTCGCCGAATACGACCTCGGTTGTGGCACCTGCTGTTGAGGCTGCGGCCGTGCGGTCTGTCGCCACTGCCAAAACCGACGCTCCCGAGACGAAAGCGGTACCGACCGAACTTGGTGACCCATCGGCGACCACCAATCCGGTATCCAATGTCGTGTCAAAGGTTCTTTCAGGGATGGGCCTAAGTCCATTCGCTCCGGACAACCCTGTCGCCCCGGCTGAGTCACCGGCGCTACTGGTGGCATTAGCCTGGGCGCGCCGGCGGGCAGCGGACCCGCAGCCGTCGAACTTCGGGCGGATATTCCCAGTTGCGGCAAACTCCGAAACACCGGGGCCCCTGGAGCCCCTCAACGGGCTCACAGATCAGCAATTGGCCGACCTCGCGCAGACCATGCTGGGGGACGGGCCGACCGAGAACCCCAAGGGGACGGGCGCGGGCCTCACGTTCTTCGGCCAGTTCATCGACCACGACCTGACCCTCGACACCGAGCCGCCCCCGACCGACACCGTTGACGTCGACGGCCTCGTTAACGGCCGCACGTTCGCATTCGACCTGGATTCGGTCTACGGCGGCGGACCGAAGGACAGCGCGCAGCTGTACGACGGCGACAAGTTCGTGATCGGCACGGCCACCGACGGCGTGTCTTCCGACCTGCCGCGCAACGCCGATGGCTCGGCCATCCTGGTGGAGCCACGCAACGACGAAAACCTCATCGTCAGCCAGATTCATCTGTCGTTTCTCAAGCTGCATAACTCCCTGGTAGACGATGGGATGTCCTTCGATAAGGCTCAGCAGACAGTGATCGGTGCGTACCAATATGTGGTGCTGAACGACTACCTTCCCCAGATCGTCGGCCAGGATGCAGTAGATCAGGCTCTGAGCCAGTCTGTTTCGGAAGGGATCTACCAGCCGGAGTCGAAGGACTCCCCGATGACCCCCGTGGAGTTCTCGGTGGCCGCATTCCGCTTCGGTCACTCCCAGATTCGTAACGGCTACGCCATCAACGACACCAACGGCGCCCTGGTGTTCTCGCTCGACCCCGAGGTGCCCGATCTGCGCGGCGGCCGTCAGCTGCCGAGCGAGTTCGTCATCGACTTCAACAACTTCTTCAGTGAGTTGCCCCGAGAAAGCGACGAGAATCCTGCGCAGATCGGCGAGGCGATTGACACGAAGATTTCGGAGTCGCTCTTCAACTTGCCGATTCCGGGCGCGGCAAGTAGCGGTTCGAACGTGCTCGCATTCCGCAATCTGTTGCGTGGCAACTTCTACGACTTGCCGTCAGGCGAGGCGACCGCTGAGTCGATGGGTCTGCCGATCATCGGTGAGCCGGTCTTCGCCGAGGGCACCCCGCTGTGGTACTACATGCTGCGCGAAGCCGAATTGGTCTCAGGGGGCGCGGAACTGGGCCCGCTCGGCGGCGCCATTGTCGCGGAGGTCTTCGTCGACCTACTCCGGTTGGACGGTGCGACAGAGCAGCTGAAAGAGCCTCGGTTGCCAGACATCTCGGGCGGGGACTTCAGGATCGGTGACCTGCTGGTTGGCGCTGACCAGATCGCTGGAGACGATTCTGAGGCCCGGCCGCCCAGGGGTGGGCACGGCGAAGAAGTTCGCCCCATGCGGGACCGCGACCCAGAGCGATCCGAGCGGCACCGTCGCCACCGAGACCGCCACGGAGCAGGCAACGCCACTCGCAGAGAGTCCGTCAATGGACAGCATGTCTGATCCGGGTTTGCAGGAGAAGCTGGACGCGATCTTCGGTGCGCATATGGATGCGGAATTGGCCGGCGATCTCGACCAGACATTGGCGACGATGGCGCCGAAACCGCATCTCGTCAATATCCCTACGATGGTGGGCGGTCAAGGGCCACAGGGAGTTCGGGCGTTCTACGCGAATCGTCTTATCGGCCAGTTCTTTCCGCCCGATGTCATCTTCGAGACGATATCGCGAACCTATTCCGCGGATCGGCTCATCGATGAGCTCATCATCTCGTTCACTCACACCAGCAAGATGGATTGGATGCTACCCGGAGTCGAGCCGACCGGTAAGCGCGTGGAAGTGGTGTTCGTTGTGATCGTCGGCATCGAAGGCGACAAGGTCGCCTACGAACACATCATGTGGGACCAGGCCAACGTGCTTGTTCAGATTGGTCTTCTTGATCCGACGGGCCTTCCCGTGACCGGCTCGGGCGCGGCGGCCAAGCTGCGAAATCCGGCCTTGCCGGACCCGTTCTTCAACGAGGGCTGAGGGCCGCCCGGCCCGAGCTGATAAGCCAACTGCCGATCACCGCCGTCCCGCGAAGGGGTCGACCGTTGGCGGTGCCGGCGACTTGGGCCACCACGGCGAGGCCACAAGTCCGCTGACCGTGCCCTACAGTGGCGGTCCGCCTGGGGGCGGAGGCGGTGGTGGGGGTGGCGGCAGACCCGGTGGTGGGGGTGGCGGTGGTGGGGGTGGCGGCAGACCCGGTGGTGGCGGCGGGGGAGGCAAACCTGGTGGCGGAGGCGGTGGCGGCGGTGGCGGCATCGGCAATGTTATCGGCGGCAGCCCAGGGATCTCGATCACGTTGAACAGCGGTGGTGGCGGGGCCACCGGTGGTGGCGGTGCCGGAGCTGTGAAGGCCTGCGGTGGCCGGTACACCGGCGCAGGGGCGATTCCGCTGCTCGTGTTGATCGTGATGATCGAGCCCGGCATGGTCTGGCCCTTAGGCGTGGTTCCGGTCACGGCGCCTTTCGGCGCGTAGCTGTTGACCGGCGAGGGTTGATCGGCAACTCGGAAACCGGCGTCCTTCAGGAGCTTGCGTGCCGCCTCGAGCTTCAGCCCCGTCACGCTGGGCACCTTGCTGCCGGGACCGCCGTCCACGAAACGCGGGTCGGTGGGCGGCAAAGCCACCGGACCGAAGTCCTCGGCGATCGGTTCCATGGCCAGGAACCAGGTGCGGGCCGGCTCATTGCCGCCGAACAGGTTGCCCTGACTGCACTTGCGCAGGGGGTAGGAACAGAGACCGGACGGTTTCGGGGTGTCGTCGAAGATGTAATTCGCGGCGGCGTACCGGTTGGTGAAACCCAGGAATCCCGACGACCTATGCGACTCAGTGGTACCCGTCTTTCCTGACATAGGCAGATTCCAGCCCACCGAGCCCGCCGCGCCGACGGCGGTTCCGCTGGTGGAGTCCTTACCCAGAGCGTGGGCCAGCGTGTTGGCCAGCCCTTCGGGAATCACTTGTTCACACGCGGCGGTCTCAACGGCCACCTTGCGGCCGTGGCGGTCGAGGACCTCCTCGATGGGCGTCGGTGGGCACCACATGCCGCCCGACGCCAACGTCGCGCCGACGTTGGACAGCTCCAGTGCGTTGATTTCGACGGGCCCCAGCGTGAAGGATCCGAGGTTTTGCCGCTTGATGTAGTCCGCGAGGCTCTCGTTGTTGTCGGGGTCGTAGGCGCGGGCGGTCCCGGGCTCGGCGTAGGAACGCAGCCCGAGCTTGACTGCCATGTCAACCACTGGCGGCACGCCAACCTGAGCGATCAGTTCCGCGAACGCCGTGTTGGGTGACTGCGCCAACGCATCCGGGACGTTCATCGGGCTGCGGAAGCCGGCAGCGTTCTTCACACACCAGGTCTTGGGTGGACATCCGGGGGTGTTGCTGCTGCCCAGGCCCGTTCCCCGAAACACTTTCGGGACGTCGAGTTGGGCGTTGATTCCCATCCCCATCTCGAGAGCGACCGCGGTGGTGAATATCTTGAATATCGATCCGGCACCGTCGCCGAGCAGCGAGAAGGGCTGCGGCTGCACGGTCTCGCCGTCGTTGATGTTGAGGCCAAAGGTGCGGTTGTCCGCCATCGCCACTACCTTGTGCGCAGTCTTGCCAGGGGTGATCACGCTCATCACGCTCGCGACACCCTTTGTCGTGGGATCGGCGACCTCGTCGACGGCCTTTTTCACGCTGGCCTGCACTTTGGGGTCCAGCGTGGTGCGGATCAGGTATCCGTTCCGTGCCACGTCTTCTTTGCTGAGACCCGCGCGCGCCAGGTATTGCAGCGCATATTCGCAGAAGAAGGCGCGATTGCCGGCCGCTATGCAACCCTGCGGCAGCTGGTCGGGCTTCGCCAAGATACCCAACGGCTGGGCCTTGGCAGCGCGCAGTTCGTCGGCTCTGTCGGGCAGATTCTCGATCATGGTGTCGAGCACGACATTGCGCCGTGCCAGGGCGCCTTCGGGATTCTTGTAGGGGTTCAGCGCGCTGGTGGATTGCACCATGCCGGCCAACAGCGCCGCCTGCTGCCAGTTGAGCTCGATGGCATTGATGCCAAAGTAGGTTCGCGCCGCATCCTGAACGCCGTAGGCGCCGTTGCCGAATGCCACCAGATTCAGATATCTGGCCAGAATCTCCGACTTCGTGAACGCCTTGTCCAGTGCCAGCGCCATCCGCATCTCGCGCAGCTTGCGCGTCGGTGTGGTCTCCACTGCGGCCCGGCGGTCGGCATCGGTCTTCGCCTGAACCAGAAATCGGTAGTTCTTGACGTATTGCTGCTCGATCGTCGACCCGCCCCGGGCGTCTTCGGCCGCTCTGAGGTAGCCGAGAAATCCGGTGAGGGTTCCCTGCAGATCCACGCCGTTGTGCTCGCCGAAACGCTTGTCCTCGACCGAGACGATCGCCAGCTTCATGGTGTCGGCGATCCGATTGCTCGGCAGCGGCCATCGACGCTGCGTATACAGCCATGCGATCGGGGTTCCGTCTGCATCGACCATCGTCGAAACTTTCGGAACCTCGCCCAGCGCAAGTTGTGCCGAGTCCTCGTTAACCGAGTCGGAGACCCGCATGGCCAGCACTCCGACGCCGCCGGCCAGCGGAAACATCAAAGCCGCGACGAGCACGCCAGCCAACAAGCAGTGCAACGCCAGTTTGCCGGCCGCTGCCACCTTCTGCGGAGGCTGCTCGGACATGACGTCAGCCTATAAGCCTCCTGCGGGCAAGGGGTGAGCGGTTAGTGCGCGACTGCCTCGGCCCCAGACAATCCGGCCCCAGACAATCCGGCCCCAGACAATCCGGCCCCAGACAATCCGGCCCCAGACAGTCGGGGGTAGGGCCTGCCTACTTGCTCTCATTCGGTCCGCATGTGCAGTCTTGCCCGCACTTGCAGTTGGGGCTACAGGTGCAGTTCGGGTTCGTGCAGCCGGAGGCTGTCATCTCTGTATTCATGATGTCAGTGTATACCCCCCCGAGGTATATACGCCAGTGTCCCGGCTCGCCTCTGATCGCGCAGAGATCGGTTCGGTTTCCACGATGGGGCACGAGAGAGACGCGGCACCAGAGACGACGTACCACCAGAGAGACGTGTTACATCTGGATCGTTCTGATTCTCAGAGCGGACCCAGTTCGCTGTGGACATCCGAAAGCGTGATCTCATCGCACAGGCCCATAGCATGGGCCAGCTCCGCAGCGTGTAATGCGTCAGGCACCAGGTATAACGGAATGCCTTCCGCGCGAAGTGCCGTTGCGTGGTCGCGCAATTCGCGATTGCGTTCATCTTTGTCGGTTCCGACCCGCCGGATGATGATCAGTTTGGCGCGTCCGGGGAACTCCCGGGCCATCTCCTCGTAGGTCAGGGGATCGCGCTGACCGCTGTCGCCGATCAGCACGAAGGGCATGTTGGGATAAGCCTTGAGTAGTCGGCGGATGGCCATACGTTTGTGTTCAGCACCGCTGCGCCGCAGGTATCTCTCGGTCGGACCCCAGTCGGTGAGAAACATCGGCCCCATCGGGAAGGCGCGCAGCTGGGCGAACTCCTGCAGAAGCGGGTAGAAAGACCAGCTTCCGGTCGACACATAGAAGAAGGTCGGCTTCGGCCTGCGATTCCCTGCGCGGTTGGACGCGCCACGGGAAAGGCCCCGGTAGAACGGGGACATGCCCGGTATGGCGGTGCGCTGGTCGGCCTGGCGCAGCAGCGTCCGTGTCACCATGGACAAGCCCTCGGTCAGGCCGGTGAGCAGGATTGTGTCGTCGATGTCGGAGATCACCATGAAGGGTGCCCTGAGCGAGGGTTTGATGACCCGCCCAGTGCCGCAGGCCGATTCCCCGTCTTCGATTGGTGTGGTCACCGCATGGGCATCGTGCCATCCGACCCGCAGGGCCGGAACCGGTAGCGAGAAGTTCGCGAATCCGTGGTTGTCGGTGATCTCCTTAGCGCTGTGCTTTCCGATGCGTAACTCGACTTCGACCCCGACAATGCGCAGCGCGGCGTGCCGGCGCAGATTGGTCTGAGCGACTTCCCAGTACGGGATGCGGCTGTCGCCAGGCAATTCTGGAATCTCGAGCACGCGAACGCGGACCTTCGCCACGTCCTCAGCGACGAAGCCGCGATAGACCACGACGTGCATGCCTCGAAACGCTCCCGACTGCATTTTCTGGTCGCGCCGCCGCTTGGTGAGGGCGTTCTCGAGTCCAACCGCAGCGGCAGCGGCTTTCGGACTGCGCAGTTTCGCTTCCAGCTCCGCAGCGATCCGGCGGGGAAGTAGAGCCATGGGACTCAGCATCGCAAACGCCTGCCCCGGCCGTCCCGCTAACCGCCCGGTCTGTTCCCACCGGCCCGATCATCGGCGGGTGTCGGTGTGCCACCGATGAAGTCGTCCCAGTGCCGGCGGATTGGGGCCCATCTCGTGTCGAATTCGGCGGCCCTTCGCCGGGCGTGGGCAAGTTTGGCCGGACTGTAGCGCCAACGCGCCCACGGCGATGTCGGGCGCGCGAGCCGGAAGGCGGCAAGCCAGGCGATGGGAGCGACGAACAGGCCGATCAGCGCGGTCGGGTACTTGCCTTTGAGCGCGGTTATCGCGACCAGCGCGAAGTGCACGAGCAATACCCCGACCGCCCCGATGCGGACGGCGGCTATTTCGGCGGGCATCTCGTCCATCTTCATCGGAGACACTCCCACCGCCGCGAGGCCGACGCAGGCGGCCGCCAACGTGACCATGTTCACCGAAAGCTGACCCTCCTGCGTCCAGTAGACGTCTTGGAGCCGGAAGATCATCGCGAACTCGTCCAGCACCAGAGATGCACCGATTCCGACCAGCAGGCCGGCGATGTAGATCCACACCGACCGCGGTGGCGCGCCGACGGCGGCGAACCCGCCGAAAATAAGGAGCAGTACCCCCGGGGTCGAGTGATGCATGTGTACGCCGCCGGTGCTGACGTTGTGGAACGGGCCTTTGCCGGCCCGGATCAGGCGGGTAATCGTTCGGGTGGTCAGGAAGGTCACCACGAACGCGACGAAGCTGAGCATCAGCGGACCTTTGTAGCCCTCGATAACGTCGTTCTGCCACCAAGTGTTCAGCCAGGACATCACCGCATCGTAGACAGCGCGGGCTCGGAGATGAGCCCGTTGTGGTGGCCCACACGGCATTTCTTCACGATCAGCTCGGGTGAGAAACCGCGGGCCCTTGCCAACGCCCAGCACGGGTCATGGCGAGTTACTACAATTCCGCCTATGGGCAGGTGCCTTGGCCGAGTGTTCACAGCAAGTGTCGTTGCCCTTGCTTGGCTTGCCATATCAGGACTTTGGTTGGCGCCAGCCAGTTTCGCTGACGATAATTGCGCTTCTGGTGCCGGCCTTCCAGTGTGCTCGGCAGATGATCCCAGCAGAGCGGGTTGGACCAAACCCGGCGACTTGGTGATACCAGCTAACGGCGGGCCGCCCGAATTTGCCGTTGCGTGGGCACCTCCAGGGGCGCCGGTGGTTACCGTGGGGGGCGGGCGTCCCGTCATTCCCGCCAGGGTCATCCCTTCGGGGCAATGAACGCGAGTTCGGCATTTGGCGAACGTGTGACGCGCTTCGGAAGCAGCTCCCCAACTACAAAAAGGCCTCGCCCCGCAGAGCAGAGGCAGGTGACCCGAGGCGGTACACGGGTGGCCGGAGTAGCGACGTAATCTGTTGCTCCAGCGGCAAGCACCTTCCACGATGCGGTTAGGGTCAATCGCCATGGCCACTCTTACCCGGCTCGGTGTTCCAGGGGACGAGCATGCGTGGTCGACGCTCGGATTTGCTGTTGATGATCTCGCGGTCCAGATCGGTCAGGTGCGTTGTGAGTTCACCGGCGAGAGGTCCTGGGCGTTCGACGACATCCGTTCTGACCCCATGATTCTGGGTGTGACCACCCAGCGCTGTTCAGCGGCGAAAGGCCCAGTGCACCTCAACGGTGTGACCCACATCGATCACGTTGTATACACGGTGCGCGACTTGGACACCGCCATCGCTGCTCTCAGCGCGGTGCTGGGCATCGAGCCACGCCGCCGCTTTCATCCGCGCGGCCCGAGCGGGCCGGAAATGGCCTTCTTCCGCGTGGGGGAGGCCTTCATCGAAGTGGTTGCCAGCGGTGCGGAGCCGGCGCTGATCGGGGTTGCGTTATGGTCCGCCGACCTCGATCGGACTGTCGCTGCCATCCGTGCGCTCGGCGGCCCGATCTCGGATCCGAAACCAGCGGTCCAGGGCGGGCATATCGCCACCGTCTGGCACGGGCACCTCAATTGGGGGCTGGCCATCATGGGCGGCCGTCCTCCGTCCGACCAGTCCGTCGGAGCGCCGTAACCGATGGATCACCGCCGTTGCGGTCTTGCCAGTACTCGTAGACCTCGATTGCGCCCGCATGAGGCTCATAGCGCATAGGAAGGCGCCGCTGATCCCAGGGTTTGGCCAACTCGCTGTAGAAGGTGTCCAACTCGAAATATTTGCGATCATCAACGTAGTAGGGCTGGTAATTGTTGCGCGTGGTCAAGAAAACAACCTCATCGGGCGAGCAGTAGTACAGCGAGCCCAGACACATCGGACACGGGTGCGCCAGGATGTAAATCGTCGCGCCCGTGAGGTGTTCGGTGCCTAGCTTGGTGCAGGCCGCGCGGACAGCCAGGATCTCTGCATGCGCAGTGGGGTCGTTGGTCTGGACCACCCGATTGGGGCTTTCGGCGAGAATCTCATCGTCCTTGACGATCACCGTCGCGAACGGTCGACCTCCCTCGGCTACGTTTCGGCGGGCAATGTCAATCGTGCGCTGCGCGAAGTCCATAGCTGTCCCCGGTGGTGTGAGTTGAGCGGGCTTATCGGCTGGGTCGAACCTAATCCTCGACGGTCACCGCTTGCACGTTCCAGATCGCGTCGCAGTATTCGGTGATCGCTCGATCCGAGGAGAACTTGCCGCTGCGCGCCGAATTGAGAATGGACTTGCGCGTCCAGGCTTCGCTGTCTCGCCAGGTGTCGCTCACCTGCTGCTGGCAGGCGACGTAGTCGGCGTAGTCGGCCATCACCAGGAAGGGGTCGCGGTGGCTCAAATTCTCGATCAGGGGAGAGAACACCTCCGTATCACCATGGGAGAAGCGGCCGTTGGCGATCAGACCGAGAACCTCTGCGAGTTCCCCATTGGCCTGGATGTATCGGCCCGGACGGTAGCCGCCACTCAGCACACGCTGCACGTCGGGCACCGTCAACCCGAAGAGGAAGAAGTTCGCCGCGCCGGCCTCCTCGCGAATCTCGACGTTCGCGCCGTCGAGGGTGCCGATGGTCAGTGCCCCATTGATCATGAATTTCATGTTGCCGGTACCGGAGGCTTCCTTGCCGGCGGTCGAGATCTGTTCGGAAAGATCAGCTGCCGGGTAGATCAGTTGCGCGTTACCCACATTGAAGTTCGGGACAAAGGCGACCTTGATGCGGCCGTTCACTTCGGGGTCGTTGTTGACCGTTTCGGCGACGGCGTTGATCAACTTGATGATCAGCTTGGCCATCGCGTAGGAAGGGGCTGACTTGCCACCGAAAATGAAAGCCCGCGGCGGGATGTCAAGATCCGGATTCTTCTTGATCCGGTTGTACAGCGAGATGATGTGCAAGACGTTGAGGTGTTGGCGTTTGTATTCATGAATACGCTTGACCTGGATGTCGAACATCCAGTCCGGGTCAAGGCTTACCCCAGTCGTCGTCAGGACGAAGTCGGCCAGCCGGGCCTTGTTGGCCCGCTTCACCGCGCGCCAGCGCTTCTGGAATTCGGGGTCATCGGCAAGAGGTTCCAGCGCCCGCAACTGCTCCAGGTCGACCATCCAGCTTCCGCCGACTGTGTCGTCGAGCAAAGTTCGCAGACCAGGATTCGCGAGGCCAAGGAAGCGGCGCGGCGTCACGCCGTTGGTCTTGTTGCTGAACCTTTCCGGCCACATCTGGTAAAAGTCCTTGAGCACAGTGGTTTTCAGCAAATCGGAGTGCAGCGCCGCGACCCCGTTGATGGCATGGCTGCCGACGGTCGCCAGATGCGCCATTCGGATGCACTTCTCACCGTCCTCACCGATCAACGACATGCGCCGCACCCGTTCCTCATCGCCTGGGAACCGGGCACGCACCTCGTCGAGGAAGCGGCGGTTGATCTCGTAAATGATCTCGAGATGTCGTGGCAGAAATCGGGCGAACATGGGCAGCGACCAGGTTTCCAGCGCTTCGGGCAGCAGCGTGTGATTCGTGTAGCCCATCGTCGCTACGGTGATGCGCCATGCGTCGTCCCAGCCGACATCGCGTTCGTCGACGAGCAACCGCATCAGCTCGGCGACGGCGATCGAGGGATGCGTGTCATTGAGCTGGATGGCGACCCGGTGTGGGAGTTCCCGAGCCGAGACCCCGGCGAAATCCTCGAGCAGGTGCAGGATGTCCTGCAATGAGCAGCATACGAAGAAGTACTGCTGGGCCAGCCTGAGCTGCTTGCCCACTTCAGGCTCGTCGTTGGGATAGAGCACCTTGGTGATGTTCTCGGACACGACTTGGTCTTGGACTGCCCGGTAGTAGTCACCGGCGTTGAACGCATCCAAAGCAAGTGCCTTGACGGCGTTGGCGCTCCACAGCGTCAGCGTGTTGCAGGTGTTCACGCCGTAACCCTGGATCGGAGTCCCGTAGTAGACGCCTTTGACAACATGTTCGGGAATCCAGCGCACCCGATCACGGCCGCTTGCGTCGCGGTAGCGTTCCGTGTGTCCGGCCCAGCCGACGCGATAGTTCAACTCGGGCTTGACGATCTCCCAGGGATTGCCGTCGGCGAGCCAGTTGTCTGTCGTCTCTACCTGCCAGCCATCGTGGATCTCCTGGTCGAAGATTCCGAACTCGTATCGAATGCCGTAGCCGATGGCGGGACGCTCCAGAGTGGCCAGCGAATCCAGATAGCAGGCCGCCAGCCGCCCCAGCCCACCGTTGCCCAGGCCGGGCTCCTGCTCGCAGGCCAGCACGGTGTCGAAATCCTGGCCCAGCGCGGTGAGTGCAGCGCGAGCTTCCCGCTCGATCTGCAGGTTGAGCAGGTTGCTGCCCAGGTGTGGCCCCATGAGGAACTCGGCCGACAGGTAGCAGGTCACTTTTTCGTCATGGTCGAGGTAGGTCTGGGTGGTCTCAGACCAGCGCAGCTGCATGCGGTCACGTACGGCCAGCGCGAGAGCGTGGTAGTAGTGCCGGGGTTCCAGCAAGGCGGCCGGGCGGCCAAGGGAATACCGCAGGTGATCCTCGACCGCCTTGCGCAACGCTTCGGGGGTCATCGAGGTCCGAATATCCTCGCAGGTAAGGCTTCCCGGAGAATCGGACTCGCTCATGGGACTGACGTCCCCTGCCGGCCGACGATAGCTGGAATCCCTTCGGTCATCTCTCCAACTCCATTTGGCGCATCTTCTTTCGGTCAGGCTTGCCGATCGAAGTGACTGGAAGTTCGGTCATGAAGACGACGTCGGTGGGCACCTTGTACCCCGAAAGATTCTTCTTGCAGAAATCCCGTACCTCGCCCGCGGTCATCTCCTGGTCGGGTTTGAGAACGACCGCCAGCTTGAGCGCTTCTCCCCGTTTTGCATCCGGGACACCGAAAGCACAAGCCTGCAGCACCTTGGGGTGGGTGTACATGAGCTCATCGACCTCCCGCGGGTAGACGTTGAACCCGCTCGAGAGCACCATGTCTTTCTTTCGGTCGACGATGAAGAGGTGACCGTCAGTGTCCATGTAGCCGATATCGCCGGTAGCCAGCCATCCGTCATGCAGGACCTTCGCCGTTTCAGCCGGATTGTTCCAGTACCCGCTCATCACAGTCGGACCCTTGACGATGATTTCTCCGGGCTCGCCGAGCGGAATGTCTTTGGTCCCGGTGTCAATATCGACGATGCGGACATCGTTGTCCGGGAACGGTAAACCGACCCCACCGGGTTTGCGCACCGTCTGCGTCGGGTTGCCGGTGATGACATTCGAGGTCTCAGACATTCCATAGCCCTCGGTGATGACCGCCCCGGAGAGGTCCTCGAAGGTACGCATCGCTTCCACCGGCAACGGCGCCGAACCCGAGATGACTCCCTTGATCGCACCAATTTTGGAGCTGCCGATGTCGGGATGCTGATTTAGTCCGATGAGCATGGTGGGCACGGCAGGGAAGAAGTTGGGCTCGTGCCGGTTGACCGCTGCCAGGATGTTCTCGGTGCTTGGCTGAGGCACCAGAATGATGGTCCCGCCGTTCACGTAGTTGATGTTGATGTTCAGGTTGAAACCGTAGATGTGGTAGAGCGGGATAGCTGCCAGGCAGCGAAGATCTTCATCGTGGTCGAGGACGGGTGAGAGCCAGTAGTTTTCCTGATAGGCCATCGCGACCAAGTTGGCGTTGGACAGCACGCATCCCTTCGACAGGCCCGTCGTACCGCCGGTGTACTGAAGCATGAGGGTGTCGGTATGGCGAACATCGACGTCGGGCTCCGCGTCGGAACCGCTACCGGCCAGCTCGTTGAAGTCGTGGATGCCTGATCCGCTCTCCACATCGACGGGCATGTCCTGGATCTGGAACGTGATCACGTTCTTCAGCGGCGTGTCCCCGGCTTTCAGGATCTCGATGGGACCCTTCGAGAACGCAGCCATCACGATGATGGTTTCTGCTCCGCTGTCCTTGATGTAGTGGCGCACTTCGGGCGTGGCCGCCAGCGGGTTCACCGGCGCCACGATGGCTCCGAGCTTGGCGCATGCCTGGAACGCGATGCAGTACTGCGGCACGTTGGGCGCCATGATGGCGACCCGGTCACCCTTCTTCACCCCGAGGCCCACCAGGCTGTTGGCGGCCTTCCGCGCCATCAGGTTCACCAAACCGTAGGACAGCTTGGTGTCGTTGATGATCAGGTAGTCCCTGTCGGGGTGCGCTTCGGCGTTACTGTTGAAAAGCTGCTTGACCGCGACCGGAGGGTAAATAACCGAGTAGGGAACTCCTTTGTCGTAGAGAGCGAACCAAGGCTTGTTCTTGTCGATCATCAGGCACTACCTTCCTTGAGCATCGGCGGCGTCGATCACCGTTCACCCTCTAGAAGAGCTCAGGGGAGACCGCAGCTGGCCGGACATCTGAATTGCTGAACCCCGCGGCGGAAACCACGGCGGTTTCACTATTTCAGTCGGACCCTCGCTGCGCGCGGAATTGTCAATACCTCCTCGGCACCTCCTCGGCACCTCCTCGGCACCCGCCCGGGACCTCCTCGGCACCCGCCCGGTGCGCATGGGTCGATAATCTCCACATGACTGCGACAAAGCACATCGGGATCGTGTTGTTTCCCGACGTCGAAGAACTCGATGCTGTTGGTCCCTGGGAGGTCCTTGCCACATGGACTCGCTCTTTCCCCGAAGACGGCTACGCCGTCTCGTGTCTGTCGCGCTCCGGCGGTCTGGTGCAGTGCGCCAAGGGTCTGGCGCTGCAGGCGCACCATTCTTTCGCCGACGCGCCTGATCTCGACGTGCTGATTTATCCGGGCGGTCAGGGCACGCGGCCGCAGTTGCAGGATCGTGAACAGTTGGATTGGGTTCGTCGCCGACGTGCCGATGTCCCGCTGATGACCAGCGTGTGCACCGGCTCTCTGGTTTACGCGGCTGCCGGCCTGCTCTCCCACCGGCCTGCGACAACCCACTGGGCGTCACTCGATCGGCTCGCCGAACTCGATGCCAGCATCGCCGTTCGGCGCGATGAGCGCTTTGTCGATGACGGCGACATCATTACCGCTGCGGGGGTGTCAGCCGGAATCGACATGGCACTGCACCTGGTGGCACGACTCTCCGGCCCCGACCGCGCAAGCGAGGTGCGCACATACATCCAATACGATCCGGCACCTCCGGTGGACGTCCGCTGATCCCGCTGAATCGCTCTGGTTGAACTGCCGGCGCGCTAAAGGCTGAATTCGTCGAACCTGACCGCCCCGGCCTGTGGGTCGCCCATGTCGACGTACCAGCTCGTGACCGTGCCGGTGCCGGTGTGCAGCGCCTGGAACACGACGAAGTTGTCATCGGCGATGAACGGTAATACCTCCCCGTCAGCATTACGGAGCGGGGCGATATTCGGTGCGATCGGGTCGAGGGACCCCGGATTACCCAGGGCGAGATAGTTTTCGGCGTTCCACGGTGGCGGCGGGATCGGGCGTTTCCTGCCCGATGGCACGGCGAAGGCGCCGTAGCTGTTACCGGTGTTGGAACCCTCGAAGTAATTTACGCCGTTGCTGGAGGCGAACCGGTTCCACAGGTGATTGTGGCCGCTATAGACGAGATCGACCCCGGCGGCCTCGAAGAGCGGCGTTACGTCGCGCAGCAGGATGTTCTCGGCTGCCGGGTACTCGTATCGGATTCCGACGGTCGCACCACGGTTGTCGACATCGGCGATCCGCTCGGGATGTGCGAACGGCGGCATCACGTTCTCGCCAACTCCCTGCGGGCCCTCGTGCAGCATGATCATCGTGTGCTTGGCCTCGCGGAACTCGGCCGAGTCCAGCTCCTCGACCAGCCAGCCATGCTGCTCTGAGCCGACGGCGAGGTCCTCGAAAATAAACTCCCCGTAACCTTGGGCGAGCGGATCGCCGAGGTCGGCCCGCGCCTCCTGGTATCTGCTGGCGACGCTGCGGGCCGCGGGATCAGGGTCCGCCTCGTTGGAGCGATAGATGCGAGTCGCGAACAGCGACACCACACGTAGGTCACCAACGGTGGTGGCGTAGTACCGTTCACCGCCAGTCTCCGAGACGGGCAGCGAGAAGATTTCCTCGTAGGTAGTGGTGGAGAACGAATTATCCTCTATCCATTGCGCTTTCACGGCCGGGTCATCGGTCGGGTTGACGACGTCGGATACTTTCCGGTACTCGTCCTCAGCCACCGTGCGGGGCACCGGGTTGTTGTAGGAATCCTGGAGCGAGGCCTTTCCGGCGATGCGGCCCTGCACCTCGTGATTCCCGATGGCCGGATAAATCGTTGCGTTCTGCAGGATTTCGCCACCCCGGTAGACCTTTCCGTCGCTGGCTTTTCGGCCGGCGTTGCCCTGGATCGCCGGGAAGAAGGCCGAGCCACGCTCGTCGTCGAACCACTCCGATGCCCGATCGGGGACGTTGACCAGGTCCCCGGGCATGAGGACGGCGTCGATCGGACCCAGCTCGTCGGTGATCGTCCGGGCGGCGAAATGGAGGTTGGCCGGGGTGTTGATCTTCAGCTGATGGTCGGAGGTCAGCATGATCACGGCCGGCTCGCCGGGCACGAGTGCACCGCGCAGACTGAAAGTCCCCGAGCCCACGAGCTGGTCGCCCCGGGTGCTGACAACGCGGTAGGGCCGCCGATCGGCGCCGGGCACGATGACAACCGCGTGGTGACGGAACACCTCGCGCGCAGCGACGCCAGTCGTCGGCTTCTCGTCGCCGGGCAACCTCGACGCGGAATCCTCACCCACCCGAGAGAGCCGAGCGGACTTCGCTGCGAAGACCTCGATGCCAGAAGCGCCGCCCTGCGTGACGGCCTCCCGCAATTCTGCCTCCGACATCGTCCCGACCGCTGCACCGACCAGCACGTGGTGGGAATCGCCTGCAAATTCGGTGAACCAGGCCACCTCTACCGAACTGCGCCTTGGCATCTGGAGGAAGGGATCGGTTAGCAGTTCGAGCGAACCCACCGGCTCGGTCGATGCCAACGGCACGCCCCGCCCCCCGCTACACGCCTGCGTGGAGCTCAGCATGACGAGCACGACGACGGACGCGACCGCCCGAGCAGCGCGGATTGCGGTCGTCGCAGACGAGTGGTTCATGCCCATTGGACTGTCCAGTCTGGCAGGTCCTGCCACCGCGCACTATGCGCAGTGCGCTGGTCTCAGGACTTGCTGGAGAGTTTAATGAGAAACGTCACCTGTCATAGGAGGTCGGGGCTGTGGCTGTTGCATGGGGTCAGCGTCACCCGGGGCAGGGTCACTGTGGTCAACGCAATCGTCGCAACGTCGGCGGTTTCCCGGTGCTGCGCTGGCTGCAAGTCGGTGCGGCCACCGCCGGCCTGGGGGTAGCTCTGGTGGCGACGCCGACGGCGCAGGCCGACACGGGCACGGCCTCGTCGGGTACTGACTCCTCGCAAGGGACAGGCCGCTCATCGGGTGCCGACACTTCTCCGGACACCGACAACGGTGGTGCTGCCGGCGATGGGGACGACGACTCCGCGGATGCTTCGGGTAGCACTGGCCAGGACCCATCGGATGCTGCAGGAAGGGACGAGCCACCCGCGGCCTCTCGGGATTCAGACCGCGATGCGGATGCCTCGGATCAGTTGGCAGAGAATGCGATTGAGTCAGCAGACATCGCAGATACCACTACGGAAGATGCAACAACTGCCACCGGCGACGCTGCCACCGTCGGCGCTATCGATTCGGTCGGCTCCGCGGCCGCGGACCCCGTGGCTGCCGCCGATGACGCCGAGGACTCCGAGGCTGCCGTTGACGACGCTGCGGCTGACTTGGCCGCCACCGAAGACGACGACGACACTGTCGCCGAAGACGCTGCCGAAGGCGGCCGCGAAGAACTATCTGCCAGCCGTCGGCAGACCGTGTCGCCCACCGCCGCGGTAGAAACTCTGGGCCCATCCAAGACCGGCAGCGTGGCACCCGAGACTTCAGAGCCGGCGGCACCAGAGTCGGGGGACGGCCAGAGGACCTCGGTCGACGCCGCGACGACCTCTGCTGTCGCGCCGGTTGCAGCTGCCCTGTCCGCCCCCCACCAGCCGGCGGCCGTTGCTGACTCGATGAGACGCCCGGACTATCCCGAATGGGTGAGCGCCCCGGTGACCTGGAGCTCGATCCTCACCGAGTCGCTGTCCTGGTTCGGGCTGGGCGCACTTTCGCCCAACCTTCCCGTCCCGCAATTCCCGGTGCCTGATCTGCTCGCCGGCGTCTGGGTCGGCATGCGCCGACTGCATTACACCTTCTTCAACTCCGCACCCCGGCTTGAGCTCAGCGGCTACACCGCTGACCCTTGGTCTGGCGTGATCACCGGCAACCTCGGTGGCCATGACGTCGACGGCGACGTCATTACCTATGCGGTGACCAACGCGCCCGCCCATGGGAAGGTGCAGATCGCCGAAGACGGTACCTACACCTACACCCCGGACCCCGAGTTCGCCGGCGCCGGTGGCACCGACACCTTCACCGTCCTCGCCGAGGACACCAGCGCCGCCAACCGCTGGCATATTCACCCCAACAGCGGCCTCCTCGCCGGCCTGACCAGGCTTCTGACCGGCCTCGGTCTGCCGGCGCCCCCAAATCCTTCTGCCGCCACTGTCAGCCTCACCGCTATCCCGGTTCTCTGCGGCCCCAACGATGACAGCTGTGGTGGGGCACCCGCCGACCACGCCCCATCGATCACCGTGCACAACAACTCTGACAAGAAAATCTGGGTCTACAATCTGCCGACTTCCGGTGTCTACAGCATCGCTGCGGATTTCGTTCCCGTTGCCATTGAGAAAAGCTCCAGCGCAGCGGTGACCCTCGCAGTTGGCACCGGCGCACCCGGCACGCCTGAAAATCGCATCTACATCGTAGAAGGCGACGCGGGTTTCACTCTGCCCGTGGACTCGCCGAGTGGTATCGACGCGTTCAATCCAACAGCGGTAACGGCTGGGAATTCGTTCCTGAACTACAATTTTTTGGAATACTTCCTCTATCCGGCCAACGGCAGCTATGAATACACCATCGACACTTCGTATATCGATGAATGGTCGTTGCCTATCCAGTACAAGTTCACTATTCCTCATGGCGCAGAATGGACTGGCGCCAAGAGCGGCGCCACATACGGCTTCAACGACTTCGACACAGTCGTAAGCCAACTCACCGCCGCCAAAGGGCCTTACCAAGATTTGGTGTGGAGCGGCGGCACCCCGTGGGCACCCCAGCCCCCACCGACGATCAAGCGGATCATTGGTCCTGACAAGGTGTGGACAGCACAGTCGCAGCAACCGCCGGCAAATATCCACATGAACAAATCGGGTTGGGTACCGACCTCGTATCAGGACTTCGTGCAGTATGGCCCGACCTCTTCGGAAGACCCGGAGGCAGGCTCCACCGCTTACCCCTACGCCTACAACGGTCACGAATATTCCTCCACCAAGAACAATTTCGACTTCTGGAGATACGAAGTAGCTGCCCCGGGCGGCACTCCTTACCCCATAGCGTTGCGAACGGCCGCGCACCTTGATGGCTATCCTTCAGTAGATGGCGTATGGGGTTTCTTCACTTACCCCAATGACGAGACGGCCGGCCAATTCACGAACATCCCCAATACGGTGTCCCTCGATATCTACGTCCATGGGTCCTCCGACGGCGTCAGTGACAGCGTGATCGAAGGGGGCACGTGGCTCTACTCCAGCGCGCCGGTGCAATCCAATACCGGCCTCCTCGGAAAACCTCAGCGCGATCGACTTGTTGGGTCTGATGCCACGGACACATTTATTCTGGATTCGCTGTTCAAGAGTCGACACCAGACACCTTTGGTCATAGCTGAAGGACGGGAAAACGACATCGTTGCGATCGACAAGACCGCCTTGCCGGGTGCAACAAGTTTTGAGGTGGACATCGTTGACAGCTTCCGGTTCCTGGGCGGTGGCCATGCCAATTACGACAGCCAATTCATCTACGATCGCTCCTCGGGTTACCTCTACTACGATCAAGATCCCGACCGGTTCGGCTATACAGGCGTGCTTGCTGATCTGTCGCTGAGCGAAATCGATCCGGCCAGCGCGGTGTTCGTCCTCTGACGCAACCGCGCGTACCGAAGCCGCGGCACCGGCAACTGCGCTCTACCAACTCGGCGATTCGTCGCCGACGGATCGCGCCGAGGGCGTAATTTCTGGGTCAGCGAGTTCAGCCGGGGGAGCGCGACAACCAATGCCGTCACGACAACAGCAACCGATCACGAGGCCTGCCCCTGTCGGGAGTTGCGTGGAGTCGGCGAGGTCGGTGTGTGGTCGCGAGATGCCGCTCGGCACCGCTAGATCCATCGCTAGATGTTGACTGCCACCGCGCGATCAAGGACGCGGCTTATCGAAAGGAACCCCAATGGGTTATGCCGGGCACATCGGTCGGGTAGGGGCGTTAGCCATAACCCTGGGGGTGGGGGTGGCGCTGGCATCCGCGCCGGGCGTTGCCTACGCCGAGCCGTCGAGTTCCTCGCCGGCAGGCGATTCGTCGTCGACGACCGCCTCGAAAAGTCGCGACGCGGCATCCAACGACGGCGCAGAGGACAACGAACCCGGTTCCGGCTCGGAGTCGCCGTCCGAGTCAGGTGCTGAGAGCGACGCCTCCGAGACGGATACCACAGAATCGGACATCGAGGCGGACACCATCGATGCTGACTTCGATACAGACACCATAGAAGCGGACACCATAGAAGCGGATTCTGACCAAGCAGATTCTGACCAAGCGGATTCTGACGAAGCGGACACCCTCCTCCCGGCCGATGACGCCGCCGAAGGAAATGGTGATTCAGCCCGTAACTCGGTCGGCGACGCTATCTCTGATCGACGCGGGCCAAGTCGGTCGATAAGTACCCAGGCCCCGGACCTCTCGGCCGAACCCGCGGACTCAGACGACGTGGATTCCGCAGTGGCCGCCGCCGAACTTCCCGGCGAGTCCGAACCGGCCCCGGCGGAGGCAGTCACCATTGCCGCGGTGGACTCGATTGATGTACTCCCGGCCGCATCCTGGACTGCCTCGGTATCCACGCCACCCGTACCGGCGCCAGCAGCCACCTTGCTCAACGTCGAGTCGGCGGTGGCATCCACGGGGCTGCAGCCACCGGCCGAACCTGGCCCCGACGTGCCCGGACAGGCACCGGTGATGTTGGCAGCGCTGGCCGCGGCCCGAGATGAGTTGGAGCGTAACGCCCAGCGCAGCAACGCAAATGCGGTCACTCCATCAGTCCTTTCCGTTGCCGCGGACCCATCACCGAATGTTCTGGTGATCGGTGTGGACGGCACAAATCTCAGCCGGGTTCTGGATGATCCCACCAACGTCAATTTCTTCGAGTTGATCCAGGTCGGCACCACGGCCCCGGCGAGCATCGCCGGGCACACCACCATCTCCGGCCCGTCGTGGTCGTCCATCCTCACCGGTACCTGGGGCGAAACCACCGGGGTGATCAACAATGTCTTCACCCCGTGGACCTACAACACCTGGGCGACGGTGTTCAATCAGCTCGAAACGTTCAACCCGGGCATCCAGACGATGTCCATCGCGAACTGGGACGTCATCTCGGCCATCAGCGGCGCCGGCTCGATCCCCGCTGACACCATCATCAACATCTCCCAGATCCCAGGCGATACCGACTGGCTGCTGACTGACGACGCAGTCGGAGACGCCACCGAAGCAGCAATCACTGCAGCCGACTCCGCAGTGCCGAACTTCCTCTTGAGCTACTTCGTCGGGGTCGATGAGAACGGGCACCTGTACGGCGGGGACTCACCGCAGTACGCCGCGGCGCTCAACAACTTCGACAGAAACCTCGGCGAGATCCTCCAGGCAGTTGCCGACTGGGAAGCCCTGACCGGGGAGCAGTGGACCATCCTGATGACCACCGATCATGGTCACCAGCCGCAGAAGGGGTTCGGTCACGGCTTCCAGTCCCCGGATGAGACATCGACGTTCGTCGTCGCCGAGAACCCGGACCTCTTCGCCGTCGGCGCCATCAACCTCAAGTACCAGATCGTGGATGTCACGCCCACGGTGGTGACCCTCTTCGGGGGCACTCCGGCGGCAGGTTCCGACGGCGTGCCGCTGACAGACCTGAGCGACGGCAATGTTTTTCCAGTCAATGACGACGAAGCTCTGCGGGGGTCGCTCCAAGACGCGATCGACATGTACGGCTATCCCGATATAGGCACTCAGCTGGCGCTGGGTCTGCGCACGATCTTCGCCACCGGGCCCTACATCGTGTTCGGGCTCACCAACGATCTGACCGCGGCGCTGCAGGAGATTGCCGACCGGGACATCTTCCTGATCAGCCTGCTGGCCAGGCTGGCTATTGCGCCGGTGCAGTTCATCGGTGATCTCGCCTACGTGGCGACCAATACCGGCGCCCAGATCGTCGCTGCGTTGACTGGCGTGACCGGCGCCAGCATCTTCCCGCTGTGGCCACCCGCCCCGCCGTCCTTCCCATCGATACCGGAGGAGGCAGCCGTGCCGGATGCACTCCTGGCCTGCGGGGACGCCGCTGGATCTTCAGACCTGCCGTGGTGCGGCGAACCGTCTATCGCGGTCTGAGCGTCACGGCTCCATAGATCCGAGGAAGTAGGTTTCGTCCCCGGTGGGATAGCCGCCGCCGTTGGTGGCGATGTGGACGTGGTCGAAGTGGTTGAGGGTTTCATTGCCGTAATCCGCGGTCCAGCTCGGCGCGCCGATGCCTGGGTAGAGGCCCTGCCGCCAGATCACGTGGAGCACTCCCCAGCGTCGGGCATTCGCCAGCGCCAGCCCGGCGATCTGATTACCGAGTTCGATACCTTCTTCGCTGCCGTGGTTAGGGATCATCACGTCGATCGCCAACCCGTTGGGGTGCCATGGCAGCGGATCCTGGCGGAATCCGCCGATGGTTTTGATCTCGGGGAACATCATGCTGATGGCGCGTGCCGCCCAAATGGTCTTGACCTGTAACCCGTCCTCGGGCGTGACGCCCGCCGGCAACGGCAGGTCGAATACCCGCGCATCGATGGGCGCACTGGCCGCCAACAATTCGGCCTGAGTGGGGGTGGCCATGCTCGGGTCCCCGGCCGGCGGCGGGGGGCCCTGACTCGGCGGCGCTTCAGCTGTCCCGTCAGCGCTGCGTGACGGCTCCGCGCCCTGGGCGTGCAGCATGGCGGCAGACACGGCGATCGAGACGACGACGGCCAGCCATCTCCCTCGGCCGTTGGCCAACATCTTTCTGCCCACGAACAGCACCTTAGTGTCGCGTGGGACGCGTGGGGGAACCTTCGCCATCTCGCGAGTCGACTATCGCCATGTCGATACTGATCAGGCGCTGGTAGGTGCGGAGACAGGCCGCCTCAAAACGTTTGGACGCTTTCGATGGAAACCAGCGCGCCGTGACCTGTCTGATCGTTGGTGAAGCGCATCCCCGATGGGCTCGATACGATCGTCCAGCCCTGGGCCCGGTAGGTCTGGTTGGCCAGCGTCGTCGGTGCGGCTGCCCCGAGGTTGCCGTCGACCCACGAGCCCGTCCCGTCCGTATTGACCCGTACACCGTGATAAGGCCCGCTGCCATCGAGGTGCTGCTGCCACGTGGTACCGGCGGTCTGGCACCCGATGAATGTGGTCTCCACGATGCACTGGGTGTCACCGCCGGCGTTCTGAACGACGACGTAGCCGTATTGATTGGCCGGAAGCGTCACGGCGTCACCGGTATCGGGGACCACCGCAGGTACCTCGTCCAGCCCGCGGACGAAACTCGCGGACTGGTAGGAAACGACATCGAAACCGAACTTCTGGAGCGGGTCCAGGTCCTCGACTTCACCTGACGGCGTCCAGATCGCCAACGGGCGCCCGTCCACAACCACGCGCGCGACGTGCGCGGACGGAGTCCAGGAGAGGACCGAGCCCATCGACGAAGCGGATTCGAAGTGATCGAAGTTGACGATTCCATCCCCGTCCTGCGGCACGCAGGCGGTCCCCTCGACGGTGTGGCGGGTGCCGGAGTGGGTTTGGTTGTCATCGCGGCACACCGCGTCCTGCCACTCCTTGACGGACCCCGATACCTGTGGCGCGTCAGCTGCAGCCGCGTGCGCAGTCGAGTCGACTGGATCCGGGGCTGAGGTACATGCGACCGCGACGCATGCGGCTGACGTGAGCGTGACCCACAGCTTCGCCGCGCCGCGCCACTCGGTGCCGTTCGGCCTGCCCTGTGTCATGGCAATTCCTCTTCCCGCGGGACCTTCCTCGTTGCCCGGCTGGTTGCCCGGCTGGTTGCCCGGCTGGTTGCCCGGCTGGCGTGAACTTAGCTGTCGGGCACCTCGCGCCCCGGACGACTCGCCGTGGACGCGCCTGGGAACTAGCCCGCCACAGAGACCTGGTCGTTGGGTAGGCTGCGCCAGAAGGTGCGGCTGGGCGTGATGCTTGCGCGGAGCTCCCTCGAACTTGACCGAAACTGACGCCGGGAGACCAACGAATGAGCGCCGAGCAGCCGACCATCATCTACACGCTGACCGACGAGGCCCCGCTGCTTGCGACCTACGCCTTTCTGCCCATCCTCGAAACGTTCGCCGACGCGGCCGGCATCGATGTCAGGACCAGCGATATCTCCGTGGCGGCGCGAATCCTGGCCGAGTTCAGCGACTTCCTTACCGAAGAGCAGCGCGTGCCGGACAACCTCGCCGAACTCGGCGCTCTGACCCAACTGCCGGACACCAACATCATCAAGCTGCCGAACATCAGCGCCTCGGTGCCCCAACTGCATGCTGCGATCAAGGAATTGCAGTCCAAGGGCTACAACGTGCCGGACTATCCCGGCGAGCCGAAGACCGACGAGGAAAAAGCCATCAAGGAGCGCTACGCCAAGACCCTTGGTAGCGCGGTGAACCCGGTACTGCGGGAAGGGAACTCCGACCGCCGGGCGCCCAAGGCGGTCAAGGAGTACGCACGTAAGCACCCGCACAGCATGGCCCCCTGGTCTCAGGCCTCCCGCACCCATGTGGCGACCATGAAGAAGGGCGACTTCTATCACGGAGAGAAGTCGATGACCCTGGACAAGGCACGCAAAGTCAAGATGGTGCTGAAGACCCGGCCGGCCGACGGACCCGGTGAGACGCTAGTGCTCAAGCCCGAGGTCTGCCTGGACGCTGGAGACATCATCGACAGCATGTTCATGAGCAAGAGGGCCTTGTGTGACTTCTACGAAGAGGAGATGGAGGACGCCTATAAGACCGGGGTGATGTTCTCACTGCACGTCAAAGCGACGATGATGAAGGTGTCGCACCCCATCGTCTTCGGACACGCGGTGAAAGTGTTCTACCGGGAGGCGTTCGCCAAGCACCAGGAGCTGTTCGACGAGCTGGGCGTCAACGTGAACAACGGGCTCTCCGATCTGTACAGCAAGATCGAGTCGCTGCCGAGATCGCAACACGAAGAGATCATTCGCGACCTGCACGCGTGCCACGAGCACCGGCCCGAGCTGGCGATGGTGGATTCCGCACGAGGCATTTCCAACTTCCATTCGCCCAGTGATGTCATCGTGGATGCCTCGATGCCCGCGATGATCCGGCTGGGCGGCAAGATGTACGGGGCCGACGGGCGGACCAAAGACACCAAGGCCGTCAATCCCGAGTCCACGTTCTCGCGCATTTACCAGGAGATCATCAACTTCTGCAAGATCCATGGCCAGTTCGACCCGACGACGATGGGCACCGTCCCCAACGTTGGCCTCATGGCGCAGAAGGCCGAGGAGTACGGATCGCACGACAAGACGTTCGAGATCCCCGTCGACGGCGTGGCCGACATCGTCGACATCGACACCGGTGAGGTCCTGCTGTCGCAGAACGTCGAGGCGGGTGACATCTGGCGCATGCCGGTTGTCAAGGACGCGCCGATCCGGGACTGGGTGAAGCTGGCTGTCACCCGTGCGCGGCTGTCGGGCATGCCGGTCGTGTTCTGGCTGGATACCGAGCGTCCACACGAGGCCGAGCTGAGAAAGAAGGTCAAGGCCTACCTGTTGGATCACGACACCGAGGGCCTCACCATCCAGGTCATGCCGCAGGTGTGGGCCATGAGGTACACGATCGAACGGGTCATCCGAGGAGAGGACACCATCGCGGCGACCGGCAACATCCTGCGCGACTACCTCACCGATCTGTTCCCGATCCTGGAGTTGGGCACCAGCGCCAAGATGCTGTCGATCGTTCCGTTGATGGCCGGGGGCGGGTTGTATGAGACCGGGGCCGGAGGTTCGGCGCCCAAGCATGTGCATCAGCTCCAGGAGGAGAATCATCTTCGCTGGGATTCCCTCGGTGAGTTCCTCGCGTTGGGTGCCAGCCTCGATGACCTGGGCAACAAGACCGGGAACCCACGAGCTACGCTGCTGGCCGAAACGCTGGATACCGCCACCGGGAAATTGCTGGACAACGACAAGGGTCCGTCGCGCAAGACCGGCGAGCTCGACAACCGTGGCAGTCAGTACTACCTCGCCATGTATTGGGCCCAGGCACTGGCCGAGCAAACCGCGGACAAAGAACTGGCCGACCGCTTCGCCCCGCTGGCCAAGACACTCTCCGAGAACGAAGACATCATCGTGGCTGAACTCAACGAGGCCCAGGGCAAAGCCGCGGACATCGGCGGCTATTACTACCCGGACCGGGACAAGACCGAGTCGGTGATGCGCCCCAGCAAGACGCTCAACGAGGCGCTGGCAGCCACCCGGGGCTGACCGCCACCCGCAGACGATGCCCCAGGTTGGGACCCGGCGCCGGACTAACGGTCCCGGACCAACAGTTCCGGACCAGCTTTGGGCCCCATACGTAACATCTGGCCCCATGCGTAACGTCTGGCCCCATGCGTAACGTCTGGCCCCATGCGTAACGTCTGGCCCCATACGTAACGTCTGGCGACGAACCGCCGATAAGGGCAGATACCGGTCGTCGTCGTCTGGGAGTTGCTATGCGCTGGGTTCTTGGTCTGTCACTCACCGAATCGAGCGCCGTATGGGTGCTTGTCGATACCGCCGACGGCAAGATACTGGCCGAAGAAATCGTCGCGGTCGATTCCCTGCACGACTTAGCCAGGGCAGCGGCGCGCAGTGTTCAAGCCTTTGACATGCAAACCGAGCACGACATCGAGGGCGTTCGGCTGACCTGGAGCGACGACGCCTCCCAGCACGGCATCCGGCTACGGACCAAGCTGCGGCTGTTCGGATTCGAGACCGTCGAGACGGTGTCTCAAGACGCAGCCCGCGAAGGCCGCAACAAAACCGCCCGCCACCTCGCCCCGCACCTGGTGCTCGCTTACGGAGCGGCGCGGTCCGGTGTCAACGCCCACGAGGACGAAGGCATGCTGCGGCGGCTGGCCACGGGGGTGCCGCAGCGACTGGCCACACGGGTGCCGCAGCGACTGGCCGCACGGGTGCCGCTGCGGGTGGTCACCCAGGTGCCCGCGCGGGTGGCAGCCGCGGCGGGTGCGGCCGTCGTAGCGGTGGGGATCGGCCTCTACGCGTTGGTGGGCCCGCCACAGTCTGAGGCGCCCGCGAACACAGCCGCGAGTGCCCCGTCCCAGTCCGGGCCCGAGGTGGGGCCACTGCCCACCTCAGCACCGTCGGCGATTCGCGCCACGCCTGACCTGGCCCCCACTCAGGCCGCTGCTCCCTCCCGTGCGCCCGAACCGGTGGCCGTGGGACAGTCGGCAGTCATGAAGGTCCGGCCCCAGGCCACCGCGAAGCCGGGCTCAACCATCGAAATCGAGCTGGATTCAACTGTGCCGGAGACGATTCCGGTCCGCGTCGAAGAGCCAGCCGCGGCCGTTGCGCACCTGCCCACCCCGCCCGCCCAGCCGGTCGCGCACCTGCCCGCCGCGGCTGACCAGCCCGTAGCACACCTGCCCGCCGCGCCTGGC
>JAHZIT010000118.1 GCA_022601275.1 Actinomycetes bacterium | reverse complement strand
CGAAACCGGTGGTGGTCGGAATGTCGGCCGCGGCGCTCGCCATTGCGCTGGCCGGGTGTGGCGGGTCCGACACCGAGACTGCGGCGACCGAGTCCGCGGCGACAACGACGTCCGCTACGGCCCAGGCGGCCGACTGCACCGCCGCTGGTCTGGCCCGTGTTCAAGCCGGCGTCTCCACTGCCACCGCCGATTACTTGACGGCCAACAGCGAGGTCAACGAGTTCTTCACCGGCCTCAAGGGCGATGATGAAGCGACGGTAGCCGAAAAAACGGAGAGATACCTCAACGACAACCCGCAGGTGAAAGACGAACTTTCAGGCATCCGCCAGCCGGTGAGCGATTTCAAGGAACGCTGCCAGTAGGTCCGCGCACAGCGCGTGGTCAAGAAGTCTTGGATCCATCCAGGCCCATCGAAAGGATGCCTGCCATGAACAGACAGATCAGTCGCAGCGCGATATTCGCAGCTGCTCCCATCGCCGCAGTCGCGATGCTTGGCGCCTCCATCGCGGACCCACCCCAGGCCAAAGCCGACGTGTCGGGCTGTGTGAACACGGCCGGAGTAGAGGTCTGCGGGAGCGCCGACGTGCCCAGCATCAACGACGTAAAGAAGGTCGTACCCAACGTCTCGGTGCCGAACATCAACCTACCCAACGTCAAGGTCAAGGGCCGGCGCTAGGGGCTGGCTGGGTTAGGCCGACTCAGACGTCGGGCGCGAAGGTCGCCAGCTTTTTTCCACTCTTCCAGTACTTGAGCAACGCTCCCGCGAGTTCCCGGTAGGCCACCGCGCCTTTGTTCTTGCGCCCGCTCAGCACCGACGAGCCGGAGGCGCTGGCCTCGGCGAATCGCACGGTCCGCGGGATCGGAGGGGCCAGCACCGGAAGGTTGTAGCGGTCGGCGACGTCGAGCAACACGTCACGGCTATGGGTGGTGCGCGAGTCGTAGAGCGTGGGCAGCGCGCCCAATAGGGAAAGTTCGGAGTTGGTGATCTGCTGGACATCGGTGATGGTCCGCAGAAACTGTCCGACGCCGCGGTGCGCAAGCGTCTCGCATTGCAACGGCACGATCACGTCATCAGCGGCGGTAAGGCCGTTGAGCGTCAGCACACCGAGGGACGGTGGACAGTCGACGATCACCACGTCGAAGCGCCCGGAGATCTTGGCCAGCGCACGTTTGAGCGCATATTCCCTGCCGGCCCGCATCAACAGCATCGCCTCAGCACCCGCGAGGTCGATGTTGGCGGGCAGCAACGTCATGCCCTCCGACGTTTCGACCAGCGCGACGTCGGGTTCCACGTCGCCGAGCAGCACCTCGTGCACCGAGACGGCCAGCTTGTCGGGGTCCTGGCCCAGTGAGAAAGTCAGACAACCTTGCGGATCCAGATCCACGAGCGCTACCCGTTTGCCCAGTTCCACCATCGCCGCACCCAGCGATGCCACCGTCGTCGTTTTGGCAACCCCACCCTTTTGATTGGCGACAGCCAGTACCCGTGTCACCGGCTTATCCTGTCATGCGCCCGAATGTGGTCAAGCGGCGTGCGGCAGAATCGAGGCCGTGGGCCTTCTGCAGCACCGATTGATCCTGCTCCGACATGGTGAAACGGAGTGGTCGAAGTCGGGCCGACACACCAGCAGCACGGAGCTCGAGCTCACGCCGCGCGGTCGTGAGCAGGCGGTGGCGGCAACCGAAACGCTGCGACAGCTCAGGTTGGACGAACCGTTGGTGATCAGTAGCCCGCGCAAGCGCGCGAGGATCACCGCCGAACTTGCCGGTCTCACCGTCGATGAGGTCAACCCACTGATCGGCGAATGGGACTATGGGGACTACGAGGGAACCAGCACCGTGGAGATCCGCCAGACGGTGCCGAACTGGCTGGTGTGGACGCACGGGTGTCCCGGCGGCGAGACGTCGGCGCAGGTGCGTGAGCGCGCCGACCGGGCGATCGACTTGGCGTTGGGGCACATGGAGTCGCGCGACGTGGTCTTCGTCGGGCACGGTCACTTCTCCCGAGCGCTGATCACCCGCTGGATCGAGCAACCCGTCTACGAAGGCATCCGGTTTGCCATGCCGGCGGTTTCTATCGCGGTGTGCGGTTTCGAGCACGGTGTCCGTCAACTCGGCGCGTTGGCGCTGACCGGTCACCCCGACGCGTCCATGCCGGCGTGACCCGCGAACCGACGTTCGTCCTGGCCGGGCCGGAAGGTGTCATCGCCGCCGACGGCGTCCACACCGCCTTTCCGCGGATCGCCGACGCATGCGCCGCCCTCGCGTCACACAGCACGCCGATCGTTCTGGGCGCCTTGCCTTTCGACCTCTCCAAACCGGCAGCATTGATCCGGCCGCAATCAGTGGGATTCACCGCATCCCTGCCCTCGTGGCCGATGCGTGAACTCGCCACCGCACGGATCGCCGAGACGATCCCGGCCGCCGATGAGCACCGCGCACGGATCCATACCGCCCTGCGGCGACTGCGTGACCCGGCCGGCAATCTGGACAAGGTTGTGCTGGCACGCGCGCTCCGGATAGCCGCCGACGGACCTCTCGACGCGAGAACCGTGCTCCAGCGTTTGATCGCCAGTGACGCGCAGGCCAACTCCTACCTCGTGGACCTCTCCGCGGCCGGCGAAGGGTACTCGGGCACGGTACTCGTGGGAGCCAGCCCCGAACTGCTGGTCGCCCGCCGCGGACAGCAGGTGAAATGTCAGCCGCTGGCAGGATCGGCGCCACGACTGCCCGACCCCGAGGCGGACAAGGCCAGCGGCGCCGCGCTCGCCGCATCCGCCAAAGACCGACATGAGCATCAACTTGTCGTCGATGCTCTCCGCGAAGCGCTGGAACCGCTGTGCAGCGAGTTGCAGATAGCCGAGCAGCCCCAACTCAGCAAGACCGCCGCGGTCTGGCACCTCTACACCCCGGTATCCGGGCGACTGCGCGAAAGGTCCACCACCGCACTTGATCTGGCCATCGCGTTGCACCCAACCCCGGCAGTCGGCGGCTCCCCCACCCGCCAGGCCACCGAGCTGATTGGCGAGATTGAGGGCGACCGCGGTTTCTACGCCGGCGCGGTGGGCTGGTGTGATCAGCGCGGCGACGGCCGCTGGGTGGTGTCGATCCGGTGCGCCCAGCTGTCCGCAGACCGTCGATCGGCCGACGCGCATTCCGGTGGCGGCATCGTGGCTGAATCCGACCCGGACGACGAGGTCGAGGAGACCACGACCAAGTTCAGGACCATTCTGTCGGCGCTGGGCGTCGAGCCGTGAGTCAGCTCATCCGCCGCGTCCACCCCGGAGACGAGAGTGAACTGACCGCGATGGTTCATGAGCTCGCGGAGTTCGAACGGGCCGCGGCTGAGTGTTCGGTTACCGAAACCCAATTGAGGGAAGCGCTTTTCGGCCCGCAACCGACCGTGTACGGCCATATCGTCGAGGTGGACGGCCTGGCGGCCGCAAGCGCGCTGTGGTTCCGCACCTTCTCAACCTGGGACGGTGCGGCGGGCATCCACCTCGAAGATCTGTTCGTGCGCCCACAGTTCCGGAGGCGGGGCCTGGGCCGCAAGCTACTCGCGACGCTGGCCCGCGAATGCGTCGATCACGGCTACACGAGGCTGAGCTGGGCGGTGCTGGACTGGAACGTCAACGCGATCGCCCTCTACGACAGCGTCGGCGGACGGCCGCAGAGCGAATGGATCACCTACCGGGTGTCCGGGCCGCGACTATCGGAACTGGCAGAAGAGTGAGTCCGCTTGTCCGACACTACCGGTCGTCGTCGGACGGTGTCCGGGTCAACCAGTGCAACACCGACGGACTGAACAGCAGCGCGAGCACGACCACCGAGACCGCACCGACGAGCACCGCATAACGCAACTGACCCGAGCTGTACACGTACCAGGCGACGCCCAGGAGCAGCAGGTTGGCGAACACCGCGATGCCGCGGCCCCACCGCCGACCGTTCCATAACGCCACACCTGCCGCCAACACCCCCGAGCCCATGATCACGAACCAGGCTGCCGTGCCGTATCCGCTGATCCCGGCCTCTTCGTGGCCGCCGAATTCGCGCACCGTGAGAGCGACGGCAACCGCGATCGCCACCGCCCCCTGCAGCGCGCTGATGGCGCCGGCCAGCTGCGCCGCCCGGGGTATCACTGCGACAGCCTGCCCGCCAGGTAACGCACCGCCATCTCGTAACCCAGCGGACCCGCACCCGCCACCACCATGTCGGCGACAGCCGAGACATAGGAGTGGTGGCGGAACTCCTCGCGGGCGTGGATGTTGCTCAGGTGCACCTCGGCGACGGGTAGTCCGACCGATCTCAAAGCGTCGGCGATCGCCACCGAGGTGTGGCTGTAGGCGGCGGGGTTGATGACAATTCCTGCACAGTCGGCGCCCGCGGCGTGGATCGCATCGACGAGCACACCCTCATGATTGCTCTGGACCGACCGCACCAGCAGACCCGACTCGCCGGCCACCTCCGCCGCTCTCGACTCGATCTCGGCCAGCGTCGTGGACCCGTACACCTCAGGTTGGCGGGTGCCGAGCAGATTCAGATTCGGCCCGTTGACGAGCAGCAGACGACGTTCGGTCACCGTTGTACGGTACCGGCGAAACGCGTCCGGGACGGAGAGGCACCGGGCAGACCCGGCTAGGCTCTCCCCTCGTGCGCGCCGTATTGATCGTCAACCCGAATGCGACCTCGACGACGCCCGCGGGCCGTGATCTGCTGGCCCACGCCCTGGAGAGCCGGGTGAAACTCGATGTCGTGCACACCGACCACCGCGGCCACGCCATCGAGATCGCGCAGGAAGCCACCCGGGGCGGGGTGGACGTGCTGATCGTGCACGGCGGCGACGGCACGGTGAACGAGGTGGTCAACGGCATCCTCGGCGAGCACGGACCGGCCAACTCGGGCCCCGCGGTAGGCGTGGTGCCCGGCGGATCGGCGAACGTATTCGCCCGCGCTCTGGGCATCAGCCCAGATCCCACCGAGGCGACCAACCAGCTCGTCGACCTGCTCGGGGACTACCGGCGCCACCAGAGCTGGCGGCGCATCGGTCTGATGGACTGCCAGGACCGCTGGGGGGTGTTCACGGCGGGCATGGGTGTCGACGGCGACGTCGTGGCCGCCGTGGAGGCGCAACGGGCGAAGGGACGCAAGGTCACCGCGTCGCGCTACATTCGGTTCGCGTTCCGCGAGATGCTGGCCAATGCGCGCCGCGATCCCACGCTGACCGTGCACCTGCCTGGCCGCGAGCCCGTCTCCGGTGTGCATTTTGCGTTCGTGTCGAACTCCAGCCCCTGGACCTACGCCAACGCACGCCCGGTCTGGACGAACCCTGACACCACCTTCGAAACAGGCCTGGGTGTGTTCGCCGTGACGAGCATGAATGTCTGGGCCAACCTGCGCCTGGCGCGGCGGATGCTGTCGCGCAACCCACGCATCGAGGCCAAGCACCTGATCCGCGACGACGACCTCGCCTGGTTGAAGTTGACCAGCGACACGCCCATCGCCTGTCAGATCGATGGCGATTACGCCGGACTCCGCGAGAAAATGAAGTTCACCGCGGTTCCCAGCGCTCTCGGCGTCGTTGCCCCGCCGCCGAATCCAGATTGATCCATCGCCCTGACCTGCACGAACAGAAGTTCCCAGCGTGTTACCAGTTGAGGTTTAGGGCGCAGATGGGTTAAGTGTAGTACAACAGTGTTAGCGGCCCGGAAACGGGCCTCGGTAGTGACATTGCCCACGTGTTAACGAAGTGCTATTGACATCTGTTCAGCCTGTGAAAGCATCGGGTGCAACAGCGCGGAAACATTTGGTGCGCTCGCGTTAACAGTCGAATTAATGTTCGTGCGCTCTGCTGCGCAAATGAAAAGGAGTGGACTCATGGATTGGCGCCACAAGGCCATTTGTCGCGACGAGGATCCGGAACTGTTCTTCCCGGTGGGAAACAGCGGACCGGCCCTAGCCCAGATCGCTGACGCGAAGATCGTCTGCAACCGCTGCCCCGTGACCGCCGAGTGCCTGAGCTGGGCATTGGAGTCTGGCCAGGACGCCGGCGTCTGGGGCGGCATGAGCGAGGACGAGCGCCGCGCGCTCAAGCGCCGCAACGCCCGCACCAAGGCACGTAGCGGCGTCTAGCCCAATCCGGCACCTGAGTTACGGCCCCGGCGAAAGTCGGGGCCGTGACTATGTGCGCAGATAACGGCGTGCGCGCATATCGGCAAGTTGCCCGTCGGCACCATTTCTTTCCGGCGGATCAGTATTGGCTGGTACGGCCACGCCTGCCGATCGGCACCCGCAGGATCACAGCTGTGCCGCCTGAGGGGAGGTCATGCATGCCCAGTGACCCGTCGAGTTCCGCCGACACCAGCGTGCGCACGATCTGAAGACCCAGCCGGTCAGACCTCTCCGGGCTGAAGCCGTCCGGCAGCCCGCGCCCGTCATCGCGGACGACAACGTCGAGCCAGCGAGCGGAACGTTCGGCACGGATGGTGACGCAGCCCTGCGCTGTAGCGTCACCAAAAGCGTGCTCGATGGCGTTTTGCACCAGCTCGGTGATAACCATGACCAGGGCGGTGGCACGGTCGGCGTCCAAAACGCCTAACTCGCCCACGCGGTTGATCCGGATGGGGGCGTCCACGGTTGCCACGTCGTTCATGATGGGCAGAATCCGGTCGATGACCTCGTCGAGGTTGACCTCCTCGTCCACCGACATGGACAGGGCATCGTGCACGAGTGCAATCGATGAAACCCGGCGCACAGATTCGAACAGCGCCTCGCGGCCCTCGGTGTTGTTGGTGCGGCGCGCCTGCAGACGCAGCAGCGCCGCAACCGTCTGCAGGTTGTTCTTCACACGATGATGGATCTCGCGGATCGTGGCGTCCTTCGACAGCAGTGCCCGATCGCGGCGCTTGATCTCGGTGACGTCGCGAATAAGCACAGCGGCCCCCAAGGCTGCCCCGTGCACGACCAACGGCAGCGTGCGCACCAGCACCGCGGCACCGCCGGCGTCGACCTCCATTCGCATGTCGGAGCCGCCGGCCAGCGAATCGCGGACATGATCGGCCAGCTCTTGGGCTTCGAAGGGATCTGAGATCACCGGGCGGGTCACGCTGATCAGATCTTGGCCCTCCAGTTCGGCGGTCAACCCCATCCGGTGATACGCCGAGATTGCGTTCGGACTGGCGAACGTCACCACCCCAGTGTCATCCAGCCGGATGAAGCCGTCGCCCACGCGCGGGCTTGATCGGGACATCGCGAGGTCCCCGACATTAGGGAACGTGCCCTCGGACAACATGTGCAGCAGGTCGCCGGCACAATCCACATAGGCGGTCTCCAATGGGCTGGCCTGGCGCGGCGCCAGCGAGGCATGACGAGTGAGCACGGCGACGACGTCTGACCCGTGCCGCACCGGCACCGCCTCGACCTTGAGGCGAGGCGCGCCGAACTGGCCCTCAACCGTGGCGCGGCCGATGACACCGGGCCGGAAGGCCGCCCCCACGACCGGAATATCGTCGCTGCCGGCCAGCGTGCCGACGGCATCCGCCAGCAGCACAGTGGGCGCGGTGTTGGGCCGTACCTGGGCCACGCACACGACACTTTCGTCGTCGCGGCCCACCCACATCAAGTAGTCGGCGAACGACAGGTCAGCCAGCAGCTGCCATTCACCGACCACCGCGTGCAGGTGATCCACCGCGCTGCCGGGCAGGACGGTGTGCTCGGCGAGCAGGTCACCGAGGGTGGACATGACCTATTGCTTCCGGCGCTGCTGGGTCGGCCCGGGCACTGGGCGCTAGCTGATGACGGCGATGAGGTCGCCCGCCTGAATGACGTCGCCGACGGATACGCTCACCCTGCTGATGGTGCCGGCCACCTCGGCCAGGACCGGGATCTCCATCTTCATCGACTCGAGCAGCACCAGGGTGTCGCCTTCGGCGATTTGGTCGCCGTCGTGGACGACGACTTCGAGCACACTGGCCACTATCTCCGCGCGGACGTCCTCAGCCATTTTCACCCCACTCCGGTTGCCGCTGGTGCGGTCGCTGTCGGGTTCCATCGAACCACACCACCGGCGGGGCGACCTTTTGATCGGGCCGTGAGACAATGGTGCACATGCGCCCGCGGCATGCGGGCACGACGAACTCGGACTATTCCCGAGCATTCGAACCAGACGGAGGACAATCATGGCCAAGCGTGGGCGCAAGAAGCGCGACCGCAAGCATTCCAAGGCGAACCACGGCAAGCGGCCGAACGCCGGCTCGAAGTCGGTGCGTTAGCCGCGACGAATGATCGTGGTGCGGCTGATCTCGATGCGAAGCCGCTCACGTAGGCCCTCCGGGGCGTGCTCGCCGCTGCACTTGGTGGCGATCAAGGTCTTGATCCTCTCCTCGACGCCGTAGTGCCGCAGGCACGTCGGGCACTCTTCGAGGTGCTGGCGCAGCTTCTCGCGCGTCTCAACCGTGCATTCACCGTCGAGGAGCGTCCATACCTCCGCGATGACCGCGGCGCACTCGGGGTGATCTGGGTCGATCGGGCCGACCGGCGGGGTCCAACGTTCGTCCTGGGTCACGACGAGACCTCCTCGGGCGCATCGGACTGCTCACCGCGCAGGAAGCCGCGCTCCCGGGCCACATCGACCAACGACGCGCGAAGCTGGCGCCTGCCGCGGTGCAACCGGGACATCACCGTCCCAATGGGCGTGTCCATGATTTCGGCGATCTCCTTGTAGGGGAAGCCTTCGACGTCGGCGTAATACACCGCCATCCGAAATTCTTCGGGCAGCGCCTGCAGGGCTTCCTTGATATCACTGTCGGGTATCAGCTCCAGCGCCTCGACCTCAGCGGACCGCAGTCCGGTCGAGGAATGTTCGGCGCTTGCCGCCAGCTGCCAGTCGGTGATCTCGTCGGTCGGATACTCTGCCGGCCGGCGCTGCTTCTTGCGGTAAATGTTGATGTAGGTGTTGGTCAAAATGCGGTACAACCAGGCCTTCAAGTTAGTGCCCTCGCGAAACGAGCGGAATCCCGCGTAGGCCTTGACCATGGTTTCCTGCAACAGATCCTCCGCGTCGGCGGGATTGCGGGTCATCCGCAGTGCACCACCGTAGAGCTGATCGAGCAGTGGAATCGCGTCCCGTTCGAAGCGGGCCGTCAGCTCGGCATCGGTTTCCCCATGCTCCGCCTCAGTACCCGAATCGGGCTTGGAAACAGGGTGGGGAACGGACGAGGGGGCCGGGTCTCCCTCCCGGGCCGCATCGGAAGCCGACCCATCAGTGTCGGTCATCGGGGGGCGCACCGTCCCTTCTGTCGTGGCTCCGCCAAACACCTCCGGCAATTGCACCGGACGCAATGGGGCCTGTGTGGCCGTCGCCGGGACGATCAGTGTGGCCGTCGCTGGCACCATCAAACCCCTTCCGCCGATCCTAGAGGTTGCCACCGACAACCCTGCCCGGGCCGCGGTAGGAACTGCTACCGCTGTGTCTGAAAACTGCGGTCATTAGGAAAACTATGGGCAACAACAGGCCGACGTGGAACGTTGTTCCCCCGCACCCATCGACCGCCGCTATCGGGCGTACCCAGCGGAGTTCGAACGATGCTCACGGCACCCGTGCGGAATACTGAGCTCGCCATGGATCTGCTCAGCGCGATCGTCGTCGTCCCAGCCCCTGTCACAGCCACTGTCACAGCCACTGCCCTTCTCGCCGCGGCCCTGT
>JAHZIT010000117.1 GCA_022601275.1 Actinomycetes bacterium | reverse complement strand
GTGGCCTGACCCCGATTGGTTGATCCACGGTTTATGAGAGTCTTGCGGCCCACGACGTGGGCGGGAAGGCTCGACAAGATCATGGCAACAAGGAAACGGCACAGCCCTGAGCAGATTGTGCGCAAGTTGATGGCGGCCGATCGGCTGCTGGCCGAGGGCAAGGACACCGCGGCGGTGTGCCGCGAGCTGGGCGTTTCGGAGGCGACGTATCACCGCTGGCGTAACCAGTTCGGCGGGCTCAAGGCCGAGGACGCCAAGCGGCTCAAGGACCTCGAACGCGAGAACTCCGCGCTCAAGCGGCTGTTAGCTGATGCCGAGTTGGAGAAGTCCGCGCTCAAGGAGATCGCGCGGGGAAACTTCTAGGCCCGGAACGCCGGCGGGCAGCCGTTCGTCACCTCCAGCGGGTGCTGGGAGTCAGCGAACGGTTCGCCTGCCGCGTAGCCGGGCAGCACCGCGCTACTCAACGCCACGAAGCCACCTCGACAACACCAGCCGACCCTGATGCAGCGTTGCGGACGTGGCTGCGCGCCTACGCCAAGGACCATCCCCGGCGCGGTTTCCGACCGGCCTATCACGATGCCCGTGGTGAAGGCTGGCAGGTCAATCACAAGAAGATCCAACGCCTTTGGCGCGAAGAAGGACTGCGGGTACCGCAGCGCCGGCGACGCAAACGCCACGGCACCTCCACTGCCCCCGACGCCGTGATCGCCGATGCACCCAACCGGGTATGGGCAGTGGACTTCCAGTTCGATGTCACCACCAACGGACGCCCGATCAAGATCGTCTCGATCGTCGACGAGCACACCCGTGAGTGCCTGGGCGGGATGGTCGAGCGCAGCATCACCGGCGAGCGCCTGATCGGCGAACTCGCCCGCCTGGCCGCCCAGCGTGGCACGTTCCCCAGGGTGCTGCGGTGTGACAACGGACCCGAATTAGCCTGTGGCGCCATGGCCGACTGGTCAGCCGGCCAGCTTGGCCTGCACTTCATCCCACCCGGACAGCCTTGGCGAAACGGCTACGTCGAGTCTTTCAACTCCCGCGTCCGCGACGAATGCCTGAATATCAACAGCTTCTGGTCGCTAGCCCAGGCCCAGGTAGTCATCACCGACTGGAAGTACGAGTACAACCACCACCGCCGGCACTCCTCGCTGGGCTACCAACCGCCCGCCCGCTACGCTGCCAGCTGTACCCACCAATGAACGACTCTCGTTCGCCGTGGACCAGTTCGCGGGGTCCGGCCATTCGGGATGCGAGTTCCTCGGTAGCGGTACCGGGTCACGGGGACCGTGGGTGCGCGGAAGAGCTCGATACCGTCCGCCGCAATGTGCCACCCGGGCAGGTAGCGGCGGATCACGGTGTGCACGTTGAGTTTGGGGTGGCGTTTCTTCAGCCAGCCGACGATGCGCCAGAAGGCGAAGTGATCGACGTAGGAGAAGGTCCGCTTGGATACCCCATGCTGGAAGTACGTGCACCAGCCTCTGATTGTCAGCGGCACGTGAATTCTGACCCCGGCGCGGCAACTGAATTTTGACCCCCTGGTCCGGTGGCCTGGCTCTAGTCGAGCCAGGAGGACCAGAAGGGAATGTTGTCTGTGGAAGATTGGGCGGAGATCCGTCGTCTGCGTCGGGCCGAGGGCCTGCCGATCAAGATGATCGCTCGGACGTTGAACATCTCGAAGAACACCGTGAAGTCGGCGCTGGCTGATGATGCACCGCCGAAGTACGAGCGCGCCCCGCGGGGTTCAATCGTCGACGAGGTCGAACCGCGGATTCGGGAACTGCTGCAGGTCTATCCGAGGATGCCGGCCACGGTGATCGCCGAGCGGATCGGCTGGCAGCGGTCGATCCGTGTCTTGTCGGCCCGTGTGGCCGAGTTGCGGCCGGTGTATCTGCCGCCGGACCCGGCCTCGCGCACGGCGTATGTGGCCGGGGAGATCGCCCAGTGCGATCTATGGTTCCCCGACGTCGAGATCCCGGTCGGCTTCGGCCAGACCCGCACCGCGACCCGACTGCCGGTGCTGACGATGATCAGCGCCTACTCCCGCTGGCTGCTAGCCATGCTGCTACCCAGTCGTCGTGCCGAGGATTTGTTCGCCGGGTGGTGGGAACTGATCAGCCGGCTCGGCGCGGTGCCACGAACCTTGGTCTGGGACGGTGAAGGCGCGATCGGACGGTGGCGGGGGGGACGGGTAGAACTGACCAAGGAGTGCCAAGCCTTTCGAGGTGTGCTGGCCAGCAAGGTCATCGTCTGCCGGCCAGCCGACCCGGAAGCCAAGGGCCTCATCGAACGCTCGCATGACTATCTGGAGCGCTCGTTCCTGCCGGGGCGGACGTTCGTCTCGCCGGCGGACTTCAACACCCAGTTGGCCGACTGGCTGGCGGTGGCCAACACCCGCACTCGCCGCGCCCTGGGCTGCGCGCCGAGGGATCGGATCGACGCGGATCGGGCGGCGATGCTTGCGCTGCCGCCCGTAGCGCCAGCGGTTGGCTGGAGTTCGTCGCTGCGGTTGCCGCGGGATTACTACATCCGCCTCGATGGCAACGACTACTCGGTGCATCCCGCCGCGGTCGGCAGGCGGGTACTGGTGCGTGCCGACCTCGATCGGGTGCAGGCGTTCTGCGACGGGCAGACCGTCGCAGAGCACGACCGGATCTGGGCCATGCATCAGACCGTCTCCGACCCGATACACGTTGAAGCGGGGAAGGTGTTGCGGCGCGCACGGATACAGATCCCATCACCACCGTCGGAGTCCGAAGTGGCGGTTCGGGACCTCTCATCCTATGACGTCGCGTTCGGGGTGGATATCGACGGCGGTGCCGCCTGATGGCCGCTACCAAGACCACTGCTACCGCCGGCCGCGACGTGACCGCCGAGCTGGCCTATCTGACCCGGGCATTGAAGGCGCCGACACTGCGGGATTCGATCGCACGGTTAGCCGAACGCGCACGGACAGAGAACTGGACCCATGAGGAGTACCTCGTGGCATGTCTGCAACGCGAAGTGTCGGCACGGGAGTCCCACGGCGGCGAAGGACGCATCCGGGCTGCCCGGTTCCCCGCGCGGAAGTCGTTGGAGGAATTCGATTTCAACCACGCCCGCGGACTCAAACGCGACACCATCGCCCACCTCGGAAACCTGGATTTCGTCACCGCCCGCGACAACGTCGTCTTCCTCGGCCCGCCCGGGACCGGCAAAACGCACCTGGCCATCGGGCTGGCGATCCGGGCGTGTCAGGCCGGCCACCGCGTCCTGTTCGCTACCGCCGCCGAATGGGTCGCACGACTGGCCCAAGCCCACCAAGCCGGGCGCATCCAAGCCGAACTAACCCGCCTCGGACGCTATCCGCTCATCGTCATCGACGAGGTCGGCTACATCCCGTTCGAACCCGAGGCCGCCAACCTGTTCTTCCAACTGGTCTCCGCCCGCTACGAACGCGCCAGCCTGATCGTCACCTCCAACAAAGCATTCGGCCGCTGGGGAGAGGTATTCGGCGATGACGTCGTAGCCGCCGCCATGATCGACCGCCTCGTCCACCACGCCGAAGTCATCACCCTGAAAGGAGACAGCTACCGACTCAAAGACCGCGACCTCGGCCGCACACCTGCCGCGGCCACCAGCAATGAGGAATAATCACCAACCACCGGCAGGGGTCAATTTTCACTTGCCGCCAAGGGGTCAGTTTTCAGCCGCCGTCGACACTGATGGCCGGGTTGTCAATGGACAGCTGAAACTGCCCGTGGGCGGACAGGGAAACTGCCCGTAGGTGGTCAATAAGAACTGCCCAGTGGCGGACACGAATCTGCCCGTGCGGGTGGGTCCGCCACCGGTAGCAGTTTTCAGGTCAGGGGTTG
>JAHZIT010000116.1 GCA_022601275.1 Actinomycetes bacterium | reverse complement strand
TTCTTCTTGATGCCGTCGATGCCGGCCATCAGCATGGCCGCGAACGCCAGGTACGGGTTGCCCGAGCTGTCGGGGCAACGGAACTCGAGGCGCTTGGCCTTCGGGTTGTTGCCCGTGATCGGGATACGCACGCACGCCGAACGGTTGCGCTGGCTGTAGACCAGGTTGATCGGAGCCTCGTAACCCGGCACCAGGCGCTTGTAGGAGTTCACCGTGGGGTTGGTGAACGCCAGCAGCGACGGCGCGTGGTGCAGGATGCCGCCGATGTAGTGGCGTGCCATGTCCGACAGTCCGGCATAGCCCGCCTCGTCGTGGAACAGCGGCTTGCCGTCCTTCCACAACGACTGGTGCGCGTGCATGCCGGATCCGTTGTCGCCGAACAGCGGCTTGGGCATGAACGTGACGGTCTTGCCATTGGCCCATGCCGTGTTCTTGATGATGTATTTGAACAGCAACACATCGTCTGCCGCGTGCAGCAGGGTGTTGAACTTGTAGTTGATCTCGGCCTGGCCCGCCGTGTCGACCTCGTGGTGGCCGCGCTCCAGGGTGAATCCAGCGTTGGTCAGGTTGGTCGACATCTCGTCGCGCAGGTCGACGTAGTGGTCGTAAGGCGCGACGGGGAAGTAGCCGCCCTTGGGACGGACCTTGTATCCGAGGTTGGGGGAGCCGTCGGCTTCGAATGGTTCACCGGTATTCCACCAGCCCGACTCGGAGTCGACCTCATAGAAGGTGCCGTTGATCTTCGAGTCGAAAGACACCGAGTCGAAGATGTAGAACTCGGCCTCGGCGCCGAAAAAGCAGGTGTCGGCGATGCCGGTGCTGGCCAGGTAGTTCTCCGCTTTGCGGGCGACGTTGCGCGGGTCGCGCGAGTACGGCTCGCGGGTGAACGGATCGTGCACGAAGAAGTTGAGGTTGAGCGTCTTGGCGGCGCGGAACGGGTCTATGCGTGCGGTCTCGGGATCGGGCAGCAACATCATGTCCGACTCGTGGATGGACTGGAACCCACGCACTGACGATCCGTCGAAAGCGAGGCCGTCGTCGAACACGCTCTCGTCGAACGCCGACGCCGGGATCGAGAAGTGCTGGACGACGCCAGGTAGGTCGCAGAATCGAATGTCGATGTACTCGACGTTCTCGTCCTTGATCTGCTTGATGATGTCGTCGGCGGTCTTTTCAGCCACTTATTGGTCTCCTTATATCTGTTCGGCCCGCGTTGACGCTAGGGACACGATGTTGCAGCGTCGTCAACCATATGTTGCGCCGAGGTTACGCATGCGTTGCCCGGGTGCGGCCGCCGGCAGCATTGCGGCGGGCACATATCCTTGCTGCATGGCCCGTGCGATTGGGTCCTGGCTATCGGGACCGGAACCCTCTGACTCCGGCGACCCGCGCTCCGGTGCCTACCCGGGTGAACGGCTCGGGCTCCCGCAGAACGGCTCGGGCTCGATCGCCCGCTTCGGCCGCCGTGTCGCCGCCCTTTTCGTGGACTGGCTGCTGGCCTATGGGCTGGCAGCGTTGGCGATGACGTTGGGCGTGGTGAGCCTGTCGTCCCTGTCGACCGCTGTCCTGGTCATCTGGCTGGTGCTGGGGTTCATCTCGGTGCCGTTGTTCGGGTTTACCCCCGGCCAGCTGGTGCTGGACCTCAGGGTGATTCCGGTCGGCGACCGCGCGCGGGTGGGTTTTGGGCGGGCACTGGCACGTGGCCTGCTGATCACGCTCGTCATCCCTGCCCTGTTCACCGACTCTGACCTTCGCGCTCTGCACGACCTGGCGACCAAGACCGCCGTCGTCAGGCGCTAGCAGTATCACGCCTGGTGCAGAACCTGGCCGTTCATCATCGTCATCGTCACGGCCGCGCTGTGAATATCGTGGGGATCGATCTCGAATATGTTCTTGTCCAGCACGATCAGGTCGGCGAGCTTCCCTGTCTCCACTGACCCGACTGAGGTTTCGAGCCGGAGCTGGTAGGCGGCGCCCAGAGTGTTGGCGTACACCGCCTGCTCGACGGATAGTCGCTGATCGGCCGGGGCCAGCACGGTGGCTGAGGCTCCTTGGTCGTCGTCGATCAGCTGGCGGGTCACGCCGATCTGGATGGAGTCCAGCGGCTTGTAGGTGGAGAAGTATCCGGCCGCAGGCCAGTCGGTCCCCAACGAGATACGCCCGCCGGAGCTGAGGTCGGCCTGCGGCCGGTAGAACAGCTCCTGTCGCGGCGACCCGTAGCGTGCCGCCATGTTCTCCAGCGTGGACGGATCGGCCGACAGCCAGTTTGCGGAGAACTGGGCGATGACACCGAGCTCGCCGAAGCGCCGACTGTCGGGGTCTTCGACGTACACGAGGTGAGCCACGGCGTGGCGCCGGTCTCGGGGCTGATTCGCCGCTATCGCCTGCTCAATGGAATCCAGCGCGGTGCGCGTGGTCCGTTCCCCGCACGCATGGATGTGCACGTCGAACCCCGCGGCGTCAACCTGGCCCACGATTTGGCGCCACTGCTGAACGGTGAACGGCGACCCGCCGATCGAATCGGGTTTGTCCGCATAAGGCTCGATAAGCCAGGCGGTATGGCCCTCCGGGGTGCCGTCGCCGATGATCTTGACGACGCCTACCTGCACCAGGTCGGTCGAGATCTTGTTGCGGATGTCGATCAGCTTGGCCACGGCATCGTCGACGGGCGGTGACGTCACCATGCAGGAGGCGACGACGCGGAACGGCAGTGCGCCCCTTTCCTCGAGATCGGCGTAAAGGCTGATCAGCTCGCTCTGGTCGGCGCCGATGGGCGGTACTCCGGCATCGAAGAGTGAGGTGATCCCCGCGGCGGAAGCTTGTGGCAACCACGACTCCAGCAGTGTCCCCATGGCCTCGGCCGAAATTGGCTCGACGGCGTTGACGACGGCGAGGAGCGCGTCCACCTCGAGCACGTGGCCGGTCGGGTCGCCATTGCGGTCCCGGACGTAGTAGCTGAAGCCCGGGATGGGGTCCGGGGTCTCGCGGCTGACACCGGCGACCTCAAGGGCTTTGCTGTTTGCCCAGAGGCTGTGTCCGTCGATGGCGAAGAAGAAGGCGGGCCGGTCGGGCAGCACCCGGTCGAGCTCGGCGCGGGTGGGCCCGTCGCGGCCGAACATGTCGACCCGCCAGCCGAATCCACGCACCGGACCGGTCGGATTGTTCTTTGCGTGCTGTTCGATGGCGGCGACCGCGTCGGCTGCCGTCGGCACCTGGAGGTCGACTCCACAGGTCAGGAACGCCCCCAGAAAGGGATGGATATGGGCCTCGACGAAGCCCGGCATGAGCAGCTGATCGTTGAGATCGATGACCTGGGTCGCGGGGCCGGCCAGCGCCAGCGCCCCCGTCTCGTCACCGACGTAGGTGATCGTGTTGCCCGTCACCGCGACGGCTTGTGCCCACGTGGCAGGCCCGGCGACCGTGTAGACGTGGCCGTTGCGAAACACGATGTCGGCGGCGGTGTCCGGTGCCCTTGCATCAGGTTGGGCCGAACATGAACTTGCCGCATTGCCCGAAGCGACATTGCCCGAAGTCACATTGCCCGAAGTGACATTGCCCGAAGTGACATTGCCCGAAGTGACATTGCCCGCAGTTGCGCCGGCGGCGGCCCGCAGCGGCGGCCGGCGTGTGAGGGAGCTGCGGCTAGCGCCCCCGAAAGCTGCGAAGTGCGGTGCCCATTGGCATGCAGTACACATCTGTCCCTCGTTGCATTGGGTCAGGACTCGCCCGCGGTCACCGGCTGACGGACTATTTTCGACGCACCGTCCGCTGCACTCCGCGCAGCTTGGCGCCTGTGGGCAGCGGGCCCTTCGGCATCGCCGCCGGTCCGACTTTGGTGCCCAGCGCCGCTAGCCGAGACTCAAGTGAATCCATCTGCTTGACGGTGATGTTGGCCGGAAGCTTGGTGATGTGCCGCTCCAGCTTGGCCAGCGGCACTTCGCCCTCGCTGTTGCCGATGACGATGTTGTAGATGGGTACCTCGCCCACCAGACGGGCGGTGCGTTTCTTCTCCTGCGCCAGCAGTGGCCTCACTCGTGCCGGCGAACCCTCGCCGACGAAGATGACTCCCGGGCGTCCGATCACCCGGTGCACGGCATCGAAATGGCCGGTTGCCGCTACGCCCGGGGTGACTCGCCACTTGCCGCGCAAGTTCTCCAGCGCCCACGCTGCGGCCCCCGTCTGACCTTCGGCCTTGCGATACACCGACTTCTGGGCGCGGCGGCCGAAGATGATGAAAGCCACCAGCGCGCCAAGTACCACGCCCAGCGGGATCATCATGAACGTCGTGAAACCACCGGCAAAGATTCCGACAGCCACCGACGCGCCCACGATCAGCACAAACGCGCCGATCATGTAAGGCAGCAGACGCTTGTCCTCCTTGCGCTGCATTTTGAAGGCCTGCCACAGCTGACTGCGGCGCTGTTTGGCAGCCGCTTTGCGGGTGGCCTTCGCCTCAGCCTTAGCTGCTTTGACTGCCGCGGGGTTGCGCGATTTCGCCATCAGCTCAGGATACGGAGTCTGACGTCGCCGCCGTAACGACTCCGCCGGTTCGGGACGCGATGGTCTGGGTGTACAACCTGCCTGCCCGATACGACGAGCGGACCAGTGGTCCGGCCAACACGCCGGCGTAACCCAGCGAGGCCGCGTAACGCTCGTGCTCGACGAACTCGTCGGGATGCACCCACCGTTCGACCGGGTGATGGCGCGTCGACGGGCGCAGATACTGGGTGATGGTGACGATGTCGCAACCGGCCTCGCGGAGATCCCGCAGCGCGGCGCGCACCTCTTCGGGCGTCTCGCCCATACCCAGGATCAGGTTGCTCTTGGTCACCAATCCAGAATTACGGGCCATCGTGATCACCGAGAGGCTGCGCTCGTAGCGGAAACCGGGACGGATCCGTTTGAAGATGCGCGGTACCGTCTCGATGTTGTGCGCCAACACCTCCGGGCGCGACTCGAAGACTTGCTCGAGCATCTCGGGGTCGGCGTTGAAGTCGGGAATCAGCAACTCCACGCCGGTGCTCGGGTTGACTGCCTTGATCTGACGGACCGTCTCGGCATACAGCCAGGCGCCGCCGTCTGCCAGGTCGTCGCGGGCCACGCCTGTGACAGTGGCGTAGCGAAGCTCCATGGCCTGTACGCTCTCGGCCACCCGCCGAGGCTCGTCACGGTCCAGGTCGGCGGGCTTGCCGGTGTCGATTTGGCAGAAGTCGCAGCGCCGGGTGCACTGTTCGCCGCCGATCAGGAACGTGGCTTCGCGGTCTTCCCAGCACTCGAAGATGTTGGGACAGCCGGCTTCCTCGCACACGGTATGGAGACCCTCGCGGCGCACCAGCGATTTCAGCTCGGTGTACTCGGGCCCCATCTTGGCTCGAGTCTTGATCCACGGGGGCTTGCGCTCGATCGGTGTCTGCGCGTTGCGGACCTCGAGCCGCAGCAGTTTGCGGTTACCGGGGTCGACGCTCACTTCAACGATCCTACTGCTTCTGAGCTGAGGTGGCCGTGGGGATGCCGACACCGGGTAGCCGACCATCGAGAGCGTCACAGACTGCGTCGGCGACCAGGTCGACCACGTCCTCGACACCCACGCGGCGGCCCAGTTCTGCGCTCAGCGACGTGACCCCGGCATCGGTGATGCCGCATGGCACGATAGATCCGAACGCGCTGAGGTCGCAGTCGCAGTTCAGCGCGAATCCATGCAAGGTGGTGGCCCGGGCCACTCTTACGCCGATGGCGCCGATCTTGCGCGCGGGTCGGACGGCATCGCCGGAGACCCATACCCCGGACCGGCCCTCGACCCGCACCGTCGGAAGACCCAGGTTGGCACATACCGCGATCAACGAATCCTCAAGTCGTCGGACGAATTGCACTACGTCGAGCGGTTCGGCAAGTCCAACTATCGGATATCCGACCAGTTGTCCGGGGCCGTGCCAGGTGATCTTGCCGCCGCGGTCGGTTTCGATGACCCGTGTGCCGTCTGCGGGACGTTCATGAGCCAGAGTCCGTCGACCCGCCGTGTACACCGGTGGATGCTGAAGCAGCAGTAACGTATCGGGACCGCCCGCGGCGCGGGCATCGGCCAGCTCGCGCTGCAGTTCCCAAGCCGCCTCGTAGCCGAGGGCGCCGAGTCGTCGGACTTGAACGGGCGCGCTTCCCGACCGGACCGACTCCGCCATATAGACGACGCTACTCGTCGACCAAGTCAATCGCCGGTGCGGGCGGTAGCGAAAGTAAGGGCCTCGCCGATGGTGTTGTGGTGGAACTGGAAACCTGCGCGCTCCAGCGCCGCGGGAATCGCACGTTGGCCGCCCAGCAGGCCCTCATCAGCGAACTCGCCGAGCACTGTGCTCAATGCGAAGCCAGGGACCATCAACGGGGTCGGGCGATTCACGGTGCGCCCGAGTGCGGTGGTGAACTCGGCGTTGGTGACCGGCGCGGGCCCGGTGAAGTTAACCGGTCCGGCCAAGTCATCGTGGGTGATCGCGAACAGCAGTGCACGTACTTGGTCTTCAAGGCTGATCCAGGGCAGGTACTGGCGACCATTGCCCAGTCGTGCGCCCAGTCCCAGCGAGAACAGCGGTTTGAGTTTGCTCAAGACACCACCTGACGGGGACATCACCAGGCCGGTTCGGGTCAACACCACCCGAACGCCGGCCTGCACTGCCCGCGCAGTCGCAGCCTCCCAGTCAACCGTGAGCTTGGCGAGGAAGTTCTGCCCGGGAGCGGCGCTTTCGTCGACCGTATGGCTGCCGGTATCGCCGTAGTAGCCGACAGCGCTCGCGTTGATCAGGACGGGCACCCCGGCGTCGACGACCGCGCTGGACAGCACCTCGGTGGGGCCGATACGGCTGTCGCGCAGGCTTTGTTTGAACGCGCCAGACCATCGCTTCTGGCCGACGTTCACCCCGCACATATTGACCACGGCGTCCACGCCGTTTAGCGCGCTCGGATCGAACTCGCCACTGTCTGGATTCCAGTACACATCATCGGCGTTCGACGGTGCCCGTCGCACGATGCGCAGCACCCGGCGATCGGTGGCGCGCAGCGCGTATACCAGCGCGGTACCGATCAGACCGGAAGACCCCGCAACAGCGATGACTGGACCCGATGGCGTTGACACAGTTGCCTAAAGACCCAGATCTGCCTCGAACGCGCCTTCTTCGAGTCGACGTTTGATCGTGGTGACGAAGCGCCCGGCATCGGCGCCGTCGATCAGGCGGTGGTCGTAGGTCAGCGGCAGGTAGCACACCGACCGCACACCGATCGACTCATTGCCGAACTCGTCGACGATCACCCGCGGCCGCTTGACTATGGCACCGGTTCCCAGCATCGCCGCCTGCGGCGGAACCAGGATCGGGGTGTCGAACAACGCGCCCTGACTGCCGATGTTGGTGATGGTGAAGGTACCGCCGGACAACTCGTCAGGCTTGAGGTTGCCCGAACGAGCCCTGGCCGCGATGTCGCTGACGGCTCGCGCCAGCCCCCCCAGAGACAGGTCACCGGCGTTCTTGATCACCGGTGAGAGCAAGCCCTGCTCAGTGTCGACGGCGAAGCCGAGGTGCTCAGAGTCGTAGTAGGTGATCTCCTTGGCGTCCTCGTTGTAGCTCGCATTGACGTTCGGATGGATCTTCAAAGCGTCGATCACGGCCCTGGCGATGAACGGCAGGTAGGTGAGGTTGACGCCCTCGCGCTCGGCGAACTTCGCCTTCGCCTTCGCCCGCAGGGACACGATCCTGGTCATGTCGACTTCGTGGGTCTGCGTCAATTGCGCTGTCGTCTGAAGCGATTCGCGCGTCTTCTTCGCGGTGATCTGACGAATCCGATTGGCCTTCTGCGTGGTTCCGCGCAGGTGAGCCAGCGCTGCTTCTGGAGGCGGCGCCGCCTTGGCGGACCCCGACGGCGCGGCGGGGGCTGCGGCGGCGGGCGCGGGCGTCTTTTCGGCGGCGGCGAGCACGTCTTGCTTGCGAATGCGTCCGCCGACTCCGGTGCCCTTGACTTTGGTGAGGTCAACGTTGTTTTCGGTGGCCAGCTTGCGCACCAGCGGGGTGACGTACGGGCTGCCTTCGCCACCGGAGGTCCCCTCGGCCGCGGCCGGCGTGGGTGCGGGTTTCGGTTCGGGCCTGGGCGCCGCCGCGGGCTTGGGTTCGGGCTTGGGCTCGGGCCTTGGCGCCGGCTTGGGTGCAGCTTCGGGTTCGGGCTTGGGTTCGGGCTTGGGCGGCGGTTCCGGTGCGGGTGCGGGTGCGCCGGCACCGGCGGCTTCGCCGATCTTGGCCATCTCACCGCCCACCTCGACGGTGTCGTCCTCCTCTGCGGTGATGGCCAGCAGCGTGCCGGCGACCGGTGACGGGATCTCGGTGTCTACCTTGTCGGTCGACACCTCGACCAGCGGTTCGTCGACCCCCACGCTGTCGCCGACTTTTTTCAGCCAGCGTGTCACGGTTCCCTCGGTGACGGATTCGCCCAATTCCGGCATCAACACCGGTGTAGACGAACCAGTTGAACTCGACACCTGTGGGCTGGCAGCGGCCTTCGGTTCGGGCTCCGGCTCCGGCTCCGGTTCCGGTTCGGGTTCCGGTTCGGCCTGCGCTTCGGGCTCAGCGGCGGCGGCCCCGCCGGCACTGTCGCGGTCGCCGTCGTCAGCACCGGCGTCGCCGATGACCGCCAACTCGCCGCCGACCTCCACAGTGTCGTCCTCCTGGGCGACGATCTTCGTCAGCACACCGGCGGCCGGGGAGGGAATCTCGGTGTCCACCTTGTCGGTGGAGACCTCCAGTAAGGGCTCATCCTCCTCGACTGTGTCACCCTCTTGCTTGAGCCAACGGGTGACGGTCCCCTCGGTAACGCTCTCGCCGAGTGCGGGCATCTGAACGGAGATGGCCATATGTCGTGGCTCCCTTGCACGGTCAGTCGCAGGTGGTTGAAGTGTCGCCGCCCATCCTGTCATGACTGCCGTCGCGTTTCCTCGTAGACGCGGGTACTCGCCGCTCTGGCACTATCGAAAGAGGCAAAAACCAACGAACGCCGGTAGGCCGGAAGGAGCAACCCCAGGTGGGACTGTTCGACAAGCTTCGTCGTCGTCGGCGCGGCGGCGGTGGTACCGGCACCAGCGACCCGGCAGCAGACCTTCGCTACCTGAGGCAGTGGGTGGCCGAGCACCGTGGAGTGGAGGCCTTCATCGAGCCGAAGACGACGGTCACCGAGGTCACCGTCGTCCTGGTCGCCGCTGACGGCGAGTGGACACGGCGCAGAGCTGGAGGAGACTCCGGAGCTCGGCGCCTGTCCGACCGCCTCAAGATTCCGGTGTACGACGTCCAGAAGATCGGCTACCCGAAGCGCATGCGCGACTATGACGCACGCCAGCGGATTCAACGTAAACGCGCCCGGCATGAGGAGTTCGACGGCCGGTAAGTTCGAGGGCCGATGATTTGGTGTCGGCCCGCGGCGCTGTCATGCGGGCCGCAACGTTGGTCTTGCGGGGCAGCGGTTTTGCGGGGCAGCGGTCTTGGGGGGCAGCGGTCTTGGGGGGCAGCGGTCTTGCCGCCACCTGGACTCGGGTGCTCCGTCGGAAGCGATATCGCATGCGATATCGCTTCTGGGAATTGACCACCGGCCTCCTCTGGTGGCTCCTGTGCCGGATGTGACTGTCGAGGCTATGAGCCCGATTCGTGATCCATGCCGGCCTCGGATCGAGTTAGCGTTGAGGCGTGCCAGCTCCGGGGCCAGCAGAGGACATCCGCTATACCTATCGTGTCGAATGGTCGTCCAGAAGTGGGCAATACGTCGCCCGCTGTCTGGAGTTACCGCGTGTTTCAGGTTCGGCGCCCACAGCGCCCGAAGCTATGGCCTGCGCCGAGAAGGCAGTGAGCGAAGACCTCGTGCAGATGAACGAGGTCTTCGGTGGCGAGCCGCCAACACCGCTCACCGAGCACAACTTCAGCGGAACCTTCCTCGTTCGCACGTCACAGGAATTGCATGCCCGGTTGACGATCGAGGCTGCCGAGCAGCACGTGTCGCTCAACCAGTGGATTGTTCAAAAGCTCGCCAACCGGCCCTCATCGCTGGATTGGTGAGCCTGAGCAACTCCATATCGGACGCGCTAGCCGTTCTCGCTGATGTCCTCGAGCACTGCGAACATGGTGCGTGTGGGTACCCCGGTACCGCCTTTCGGCGTGTAGCCCCACGGTCCGCCTGAGTTGTACGCGGGGGTCGCGACGTCAATATGCGCCCACTGGACCCCTTCGGCGACGAACTCACGCAGGTAGGTGCCGGCGACCAGCATGCCCGCGAACCGGGAACCGCTCACATTGGCCAGGTCAGCGACGGTCGACTTGAGGTCATCCTTCAACTCCTCGGGAAGCGGCATCGCCCAGCCGTTCTCACCGATGTCCTGTGAGATCTCGGCGACGCGGTCGCGGAACTCGTCGCTGCCCATCACGCCGGGGGTGCGAGAGCCCAGCGCGACGGTCTGAGCGCCCGTCAGAGTCGACGTCTCGATCAAGTAGTCGGGGCTGTCCTCGCAGGCCCGCACAATCGCGTCAGCGAGGATCAGTCGCCCTTCGGCGTCGGTATTGAGCACCTCGACGGTAATTCCCCCGTACTGAGTCAACACATCGCCGGGCCGTTGCGCGGTGGACGAGGGCATGTTCTCAGCCATCGGCACGGTCGCAACAACGTCGATCGGCAGCCGCCGTCGGGCCGCTAGCACCACGGTTGCGATGACTGCGGCAGCTCCGCCCATGTCTGAAGTCATGTGGTGCATGTTGGCGGCGGGTTTGATCGAGATGCCGCCGGTGTCGAAGGTGATTCCCTTGCCGACCAGCGCCACCTTCTTTGCGCTCTTGCTCTTGGCCCCCTGGTGCGTCAGCCGCACGAGTCGGGGCGGACGGGACGACCCCTTGCCCACGCCGACGATCCCGCCGTAACCCTGCTTGGCGAGGGTTTTGTCATCGAGCACCTCGACCGCCAATCCGGCGCTATCTCCCAAAGCCTTTGCACGCTTGGCGAATTCGACTGGATACAGATGGCTGGGCGGGGTGTTGACGAAATCGCGAGCAGTCGCTACGGCAGTTCCTATCGCCTCGGCGCGGGCCGCCGCCTCCTTGGTTGACGACCTCGTGTCGGGTGTGAGCGCGGTGATCTTGCGCAATCCCGTGTGCTTCGGAGCAGTCTTGGCGCTGCGAAACTCGGTGAACCGGTAGGCGCCCAGAATCAGCCCCTCGATGGTCGCCTCCAGGTTGATATCCGACAGGGTGGTGAACGCCGTCTCGACCCCGCTCAACGAGCGTGCGGCCGCACCGGCAGCACGGCGGATCATCTCGGCCGGCCACTCGTCGCGACACTTGCCCAGTCCCACGGCCAGCACGCTGTCGAATGGCAGCGACGGCGCCACCACCCGGGTCAACTGCTCGGCGCCGCCCTTGGTGTCGAGTGCCTCCAGGGCGACCTCGATCTCCCCGACGGCCTCGGCGTCCAGATACGGATTGGCGACCACGGTGGCTATGGCGTCAGCGTTATCGACGTCGTCGGCGGCCGCCACAACGGGCACGATAAGCACCGAGGAGGCAACCCTGCGTTTGGGTAGCGTGCTCGCGACGGTGACGGCGGGGGACTGGTAACCGGCTGGAGTGCTCACGGAGAATCACCCTAATGGGCCACTAGTGTGGTGTGCCGTGAGTGACAACCCAAAGCAGGGCCCACTGGAGCATCGTCATCGCGAACTGGGTGCGAGCTTCGCCGAGTTCGGCGGCTGGCTCATGCCGGTGTCTTATGCCGGTACGGTCTCCGAGCACACCGCCACCCGAACGACGGTCGGCCTTTTCGACGTGAGCCATCTCGGTAAGGCGCTGGTACAGGGTCGCGGGGCGGCAGAGTTCGTCAACTCCGCGTTCACCAACGACCTGCGTCGCATCGGTCCGGGAAAGGCGCAGTACACGCTGTGCTGCACCGACTCCGGGGGCGTGATCGACGACCTGATCGCCTACTACGTCTCCGACGACGAGATCTTCCTTGTCCCCAATGCGGCGAACACGGCCGCGGTCGTCGCCGCGTTGCAGGAGCGCGCCCCCGCAGGCCTGGCCATCACCGACGAACACCGCTCACGGGCCGTGCTGGCAGTGCAGGGCCCGAAGTCAGCCGAGGTCATCGCCAGCCTGGGTCTGCCCGCCCAGATGGACTACATGGCCTACGCCGATGCGGCGTTCGGCGGCTTCGACGTGCGGGTATGCCGCACCGGCTACACCGGGGAGCACGGCTACGAGTTGCTGCCGCTGTGGGATCAGGCGGTACCACTGTTCGATGCACTGGTCGATGCAGTCACCGCGGCCGGTGGCGAACCGGCGGGGCTCGGCGCGCGCGACACCCTCCGCACCGAGATGGGCTATCCGCTGCACGGACACGAGTTGTCGCCGGACATCTCACCGCTGCAGGCGCGGTGCGGCTGGGCGGTCGGATGGCGCAAGGACAGGTTCTGGGGCCGCGCGGCGCTGATTGCCGAGAAGGAAGCCGGACCGCGGCGGACGCTGCGCGGATTGCGGGCGACCGGACGCGGCGTCTTGCGCGAGGGCCTCACCGTTCTCGGCTGTGCTCAAGGTAGCGAGGGAGCCCAAGACGATCCCAAACCGATCGGGACTACCACATCGGGAACGTTCTCTCCGACATTGAAAGCCGGTATCGCGCTGGCCCTGCTGGACAGCGCGGCCGAGGTCGCCGACGGGCAACAGGTTGTCGTCGACGTGCGCGGCCGTATGGTCGGCTGCGAGGTGGTCAAGCCCCCGTTCATCGACCCGCGGACTCGATGAGCAGCCACGGCCGAAGCCGCCGGGCAGCCGATAATCACTGCGCTTGGCGGCGATACAATCGCGGTCATGACTGAAGGCCTCGAGTTCACCGTCGATCGCAACGCGAATCCGGCGAGCGACGAGGTGCGGGCCGAGATCCTGTCGAATCCAGGATTCGGCATGTTCCACACCGACCACATGGTCTCCATCGACTACACCGTCGGTCAGGGTTGGCACGACGCGAAAGTCCTTCCCTACGGTCCGATAGAGCTCGATCCTTCGGCGATCGTTCTGCATTATGCGCAGGAGGTTTTCGAAGGACTGAAGGCTTATCGGTGGGCTGACGGCGCCATTGTGTCTTTCCGGCCCGAAGCCAACGCAGCTCGGCTCCGGACGTCGGCGCGGCGGCTCGCCATTCCAGAGTTGCCGCCGGAGTTGTTCATCGAGTCGCTGCGGCAGTTGATCGCCGTGGACGAGCCGTGGGTGCCACCCCCCGGCGGTGAGGAATCGCTGTATCTGCGGCCGTTCATCTTCGGAACCGAGCCCGGCCTGGGTGTCCGTCCGGCCAACGAGTACCGCTACCTCGTCATCGGTTCACCCGCGGGAGCCTACTTCCCCCGCGGCATCAAGCCCGTCAGCGTGTGGTTGTCCACTGAGTACGTCCGGGCCAGCCCCGGGGGCACCGGGGCGGCCAAGTTCGGCGGAAACTACGCCGCCTCGCTGCTGGCGCAGGCCGAGGCCGCCGACCAAGGCTGTGATCAGGTGGTGTGGCTGGACGCGATCGAACGCAGATATGTCGAGGAAATGGGCGGCATGAACCTGTTCTTCGTGTTCGGCAGCGGGGGCACCGCCCGCCTGGTGACACCCGAGCTATCTGGCTCACTCCTGCCGGGCATAACTCGGGATTCGTTGCTGCAGTTGGCTTCTGATGCAGGCTTCACGGTCGAAGAACGCAAGATCGATGTCGACGAATGGCAGAAGAAGGCCGCTGCCGGTGAGATCACCGAGGTATTCGCCTGTGGTACCGCTGCGGTAATCACCCCGGTGTCCCACGTCAAGCACGGCCTCGGGGATTCGGCCGGTGAATTCACCATCGCTGATGGTGAGCCCGGCGAGATCACCATGGCGTTGCGCGACACGCTGACCGGTATCCAGCGTGGCACCTTTGCCGACACGCACGGATGGATGGCCCGGCTCAGTTGAGCCGTTTCTAGCCGATCGCCATCCCGACCACGGCGACCGTAGTCGTCACCTCGACCGCGGCGCCCAGTACATCACCGGTGATGCCGCCGAATCTACGCACGCAGTGTGCGACCAGTGCGACGCCGCACGCGAGCGCAATGAGCACTACCAGCGGACCCTGCCAGCTCTTCGCACACGCGGGGATCGCCATGGCGGTCACCGCGAGGACCCAGGCGCCGACTACCCAGAGGGGCTGGGTGCCCGCTACTCGAGCGCCCAGTACGCTCCCGACGGCCGCCGGAACCGAGCGGCGGCACGCGGCCACAGCGGCCACCCGGCCGGCGGCAACCGCAACGAGCACCGCCAGCCAGTTGGTGTGCGCGAAGGCCAGGGCCTGCAGCAGGATCGTCACGACCACGGCGGCGCAACCGAACGGCCCCGCCGAGCCATCGCGCATCACGGCCAGCGCCCGCTCCGGCGGGCCATAGCAGCCGAGCGCGTCGGCAGTGTCCGACAGGCCGTCGATATGAAGGCCGCGGGTGGCCGCAATCAGCGCCGCCACCGCCAGGACCCCCGCCAGTGCGCTGCCCTCACCGAACGCCTGCGTGCCAAGCCACAGCACCGCGGCGGTCAGTGCGCCCAGCGCCACTCCGGCGACCGGAAGCGCGGTCAACACGCCTCGGCCAACACCCGTCTTGACCGTTGCCGGGGTGGGCAAAACCGTCGCCAACGCGAAAGCGCCTGCGACAGAACGGATCATGTATCTATACCGGCTTCTTCGAAAGTTGCCATCGACGCAAGAGTGGCCACTGCGGCGCGCAGGACCGGTAGCGCAACCAACGCCCCGGTCCCTTCGCCGAGGCGCATGTCGAGTTCGACAATTGGATCTAATTCCAGGTCGCGTAGCGCCAGCGAATGCGCCGGCTCGGTCGAGCGGTGCCCGGCACGCCACCATTGTTTCGCGCCGGGTGCAAGGCGTTCGGCCGCCAGCGCTGCGGCCGTAACCACGAGCCCGTCCAGCAGCACAGGGGTGCGCCTCACCGCGGACTGCGCGCAGAATCCGGTGATTGCCGCCAGGTCCGCACCACCGCAGATCCTCAGCAACGCAACAGGATCGGCAGAGAGCCCCCGTGCCCGGTACAGCGCGTCGCGAACCGCGGCGGTCTTGCGCGCCCAACCAGCGTCATCGATTCCGGTGCCTCTGCCGACCGCGGCGACCGGCTCGGTTTCGGTCAATGCAGCGACGAGCGCGGTCGCGGGCGTGGTGTTCGCGATGCCCATGTCGCCGGCGATCAACAGATCGGCCCCGGCGTCCACCTCCTCATCGGCGACCTGCCGTCCGGCATCGAACGCTTCGATCACCTCGTCGGGTGTCAGTGCGTCGGTGTTGGCGATGTTTCCGCTGGAGCGGCGCACTTTGTGGGAGCCGATCGAGGGCGTCAGCGGCTCTGCGGTATCGACTGCAATATCGACGACTCGCACTCCGGCACCGGCCAGGGCGGCGAGCACGTTGACCGCAGCGCCACCGGCGCCGAAGTTCGCCACCATCGCGGCGGTGATTTCGGCTGGGTAAGCGGAGACGCCTGCGGTGGACACACCGTGATCCCCGGCGAACACCACTACCCGTGCCCGCTCGAATTGCTTCGGGGGACAGGTGCCCTGGCATGCCGCCACCCACACCGAGAGCTCCTCGAGGCGGCCCAGCGCACCGAGGGGCTTGGTCAACGTCGCCTGCCGGTCCCGCGCAGCGGTCGCGGCCGGCGCATCAGGCGGGGAAATCGCGGGAAAGTAGGTCACTGACGGCGTCACACGACGCGGGTGCCGCGTTCGACCTGAGGCCGCGGTGCGCGCATCCGGCGCAGTTGCGAGGCACGGCTGGCGGCGTAGAAGCCAAGCTTCCAACCGGACTCGCTGTCCTCTCCGAACTTCTCATCCGCCAGCCGGTTGACCTTGCGCCCCAGCACGAAGCCGTCGATGACCATGATCAAGACCAACACGAGCATTGCCGGTGAGAGCAGTTGCTGCACTTGTACCGAGGGCACCGCCAGCATGACAAAGACCAGCCCGAGTGCCGACGGCATGAACAGGCCGAGCAGATTGCGCCGCGAATCCACCACGTCGCGCACGTAGCGGCGAACCGGTCCCTGGTCCCGCGGCAGCAGGTAGGCGGCCTCACCGGACATCATCCGCTCCCGGCGCTCCGCCATTGTCGTGCGACGCTCGGCGCGCTGAACCTTCTTCTCCTCGCGGGACAGCTTCGGGCCACCCAATGCCTTGCGGCGTCGCCGTGCCTCTGCACTGGTCAACGGGGCGGGCGCGACCGGGCCGCGCCTGCGGCTCGCCGCGCTGCGCTTGGGAGTCGGCTTGCCCTTGGGGGCCGTGGTCGCGCGTGGCTTGGACGAGCCTTCAGGCGTGCCATCGGCGGGGTCGGTGGGCAACTTGTGCCCTTCGTCCCCTGCACCCCCGTCATCCCGTGAACCCTCGGAATCGTCTTTCTTTCGGCCCAGCAATTTCACACTTTCAGGTTACTTCGCGTGCTCCGTCGGTGGACCGGCGAGGCCAACCCGTCCCCGCATGCGGTTCGGCGCTGGAGGCTCTAGTCTGCCGGAATGAAGTCTGCCGCGATGGCGGGCCGCGACACCAACGCCGACCGGGGCGCCGCCCGCACCGTGCTAATAGCTCCGGACTGCTTCGGCGACAGCCTCACCGCCGTGCAGGCAGCCCAGTCGATCGCTCGGGGCTGGCGCAGTTCGCGCCGCTTGGACCGGCTCATTCTCGCCCCGCAGTCCGACGGGGGACCAGGGTTCGTGGAGGTGCTGGCCAGCCGGCTTGGCGAAGTGCACACCGTGCAGGTCAGCGGGCCGTTGGCCGACGACGTGACGGCACGGTGGGTGCTCGCCGAGGACCCGCCGGTTACCGCCTACATCGAGTGCGCGCAGGCTTGTGGTCTTGCGCTCCTGGGCGGGCCACCGACGGTGCGCACCGCGCTCGAGGCGCACAGCAGGGGAGTCGGTGAGATCATCGCCGCCGCTCGAGAAGCCGGCGCTGCCCGAATCGTCGTCGGTCTCGGAGGCAGCAGCTGCACGGACGGCGGCCGGGGCATGGTCGAGGCGCTGGGCGGTCTGTCGGCCGCGCGGACGCTGCTCGCCGGTGTCGACCTCATCGTTGCCAGCGACGTCGAGCATCCGCTTCTGGGCCCGACGGGTGCTGCGGCGGTGTTTGGGCCGCAAAAAGGTGCCGACCCGGGTTCCGTCGCGATCCTCGAGGGCCGTCTGCAGGGGTGGGCCGAGGAACTTCAGCTGGCCGCCGGCCGCCGAGTCAGCGACGACAGCGGGGCAGGTGCCGCCGGAGGCATCGGCGCGGCCCTGATCGCCTTGGGCGGGCGCCGGGAATCCGGTGCGGCGATCATCGCCGAGCACACCGGACTCCCAGCCGAAATCGCCGCGGCAGACATGATCATCACCGGAGAGGGACGCCTCGACGACCAGTCTCTGCATGGCAAGGTCGTCAGCGCGCTGGCCGCCCGGGCGCGCTCGCAGCAGGTGCCACTGGTGGTACTGGCAGGGCAGGTGACTTTGGGCGAATCCGAGTTGGCGGCCGCCGGAATCGCTGCGGCGTTCTCCGTGAGCGACCACGCCGGGTCGGTGCAACGCGCAATCGACGATGCGGCCAACCAGCTCACCGGTCTGGCAGCGTCGGTGGCCTTGGCCTACTGAGCGACGGCCTACTGAGCGATGGGGAATACGGCTGAAACAGGGTACCGTTGACCATGTGGGGCTCACCTGCAGCTGTCCGTTCCGTCCGATCGCTGGGTAGGGGCGCTTCCACCCACACACATCCACACAGGAGATTCGATGACTCTTCAGGAAGAATCGGCAGCGCAGGCCGATCAGACTACCGAGGCGCACGGTGTGCTCCTGACCGATGCCGCGGCGGCCAAGGCCAAGGCACTGCTGGATCAAGAAGGCCGCGATGATCTGGCGCTGCGGATGGCAGTGCAGCCTGGCGGGTGCGCCGGCCTCAGATACAACCTGTTCTTCGATGACCGCACTCTCGATGGCGACCTGACCGTGGAGTTCGGCGGTGTGGCGCTCACGGTGGATCGGATGAGCGCCCCCTACGTGCAGGGCGCCAGCATCGATTTCGTTGACAGCATCGAGAAGCAGGGCTTCACGATCGACAACCCGAACGCCAGCGGCTCATGCGCCTGCGGCGACTCCTTCAACTGAGTGCCCTGCGCGCGTTGAGACTGCCCGGTCAGAACCGTCCCGTGGTTCGCGGCAGGTAAGAGCACACCAGAATCTCATCGTCGATCGACAGCAATTGGGCGATGGCCTGCTCTTCTTCCTCCTGCGGCTGTTTCCCCCGGGCGCCGCGCCCTGGCTCCACCCGCATCGTGAACAGCGCCTGTGCCTGCGTGGGAGACCAGGCAACCAACTTGTCGATCGAGGTGACCTCTGCGCTGCTGTACTGCCTGCGGAACGCCTCACTGGACAGATCGGCGAGCGCGAGGTCGGCGCGGCGCTCCTTGGCGGCGTCAAACAGGCCGCAGAGGGTGTTGCGGGCCACGGTCTCGTCATCGCCGTTTGACAACGCGTCGAGATAGTTCTGTATCGCTGCCTTCGCCGAGGCTTCGGTCAACAACCCGTCGGAGCGCTGCTCCTCCCGGCCGCCGGTGAGCGCTACCGCGGCGATCACACCGACTACCGTGACGACGGCCAGCGCAACGATTGCGGCGATGATCCACTTGCCGCGGTTGCGGTGCGGATATGGAACTGGCGGCGGGAGCATTCCCGGGTATGTCGCGTTGATGCCGCCGTCCGGGTAGGGCTGCGCCGAGGGAGCCGACGGATATGACTGGACAAAGGAATCCGGATACCCCGGTTGCGGTTGCGGGCCGACCGGTCCAGCGCCGTATTGGGGCGGGTACGGACCAGTCATAAAGTTGCTCCCAGGGAGGTCTGTCGGATTCTCTGGCATTCAGATTGGCCGCGTGGGTATTTGTAGGCAGGTTAGCGCAACTGACGGGAGGGCCCGCCCGGGCGGCGCGACGATCCGGGGGGCCGACCCGGTATCAGCGAAGTGACCGACAGTAGGGTGAACGGCGTTCTCCGTGCGATTCGTCGAGCACAGGAGGGTTGGACAAGGACGGGTATCGACGACACACGAAGGGCGGGCTCCTGTGGCCATTGCGGTGACCGGATCGATCGCAACCGACCATTTGATGCGGTTTCCCAGTCGGTTCTCCGAGCAACTCCTCGCTGATCACCTACAGAAGGTGTCGCTGAGCTTTCTC
>JAHZIT010000115.1 GCA_022601275.1 Actinomycetes bacterium | reverse complement strand
GGGCCAACCGCGAGCGTGCCCTGGAGTTCTTCCGGCATGCACTGAAGTCCGACGTGTCCGATATTCAGGGTGGCACCACTTCCGAAGGGGTTCACCTGGCGGCTATGGCGGGCACCGTCGACCTCATGCAGCGGTGCTTCACCGGACTGGAGACCCGCTCCGACCGCCTGATCCTCTCTCCGCACTGGCCGGAATCGCTTGGCGTGCTGGCGATACCGATCCACTACCGTGGACTGCACCTGCACCTGCGGGTCAGCGGGAAGGGCGTGATCATCAGTGTGGATCCGCGAGACGCCGCCGGAATCGAGGTCGAGTGCCGCGGTCAGGTTGTTCAACTGAACCCGGGAACCACCGTCCGATTCCCGGGTTGACGATGACCGAATTCGACGACGTCGCACCACTCGCCGATCTTGCCCATGGGCGCTCCCGGGCCGGCCCGGTGCGCGCGCGCCGACCGGTGTACGTGGATCTGCTGCCGCCCTGCAATGCAGGTTGTCCGGCCGGAGAGAACATCCAGGCGTGGCTGGCGCATGCTACTGCCGGGCGGCACGAAGCCGCATGGCGTCAGCTCGTCGCGGACAACCCCTTTGCCGCCATCCACGGTCGGGTCTGCTACCACCCGTGTGAGACTGCCTGCAACCGAGCCCATCTCGATTCCGCGGTGGCGATCCATTCGGTGGAGCGCTTCCTCGGCGACCTGGCCCGGGAGCGGGGCTGGATGTTCGAAGCAGCTCCCCAACCCACGGGCAAGCGCGTCCTGGTCATCGGGGCGGGCCCCAGTGGCCTGTCCGCCGCCTACCATCTCAGACGCCTCGGCCACGACGTCGAGGTCCGCGACGCGGAGGCTGCCCCCGGCGGGATGATGCGGTACGGCATTCCGAGCTACCGTCTGCCTCGGGACGTGTTGGATGCCGAACTGCACCGGATCGCGGCGATGGGTGTGCGGTTGACCTGTGATCATCGAGTCGAGGACCTGGCGGCCGAGCGCGACGAGGGCGACTTCGACGCGGTGTTCGTCGCGGTCGGCGCACATCTGGCGAAACGCGTCGATATCCCGGCGCGTGACGCCGGCTCGATGATCGATGCGGTGTCGTTCCTGCACGACGTCGCCTCCGGCGAGGAACCGGCCGTCGGCCGCCACGTCACGGTTTACGGCGGCGGCAATACCGCGATGGACGCCGCGCGGGTAGCCCGCCGCCTCGGCGCCCAGGACGCGGTCATCGTCTACCGCCGCACCCGCGATCAGATGCCCGCCCACACCGAGGAAGCCCAGGATGCCGAGCGTGAGGGAGTCCAAATCCACTGGCTGCGCACCATCACCGCCTTCGACGGTCCCGAAATCCAGGTCGAGGTCATGGAACTCGACGAATCCGGGCACCCCCGGCCGACCGGACGGATGGAGACCCTGGCTACCGACACGTTGATCATGGCGGTCGGGCAGGAGACGGAGTCGGCATTCATGCGGACCCTGCCGGGAGTGGAGTTCGAAGCCGACGGCACCGTGCGAGTCTCGTCAACACTGATGACCGGCTGTCCGGGCGTGTTCGCCGGTGGAGACATGGTGCCCAGCGAGCGCACCGTGACCGTCGGCGTGGGCCACGGGAAGAAGGCCGCTCATCACATCGACGCCTGGCTGCGGGGATCGCCGGCGGAGCGGCCGGCCAAACATCCGACCGCGACGTTCGACGCACTGCACCTCTGGTACTTCGGTGACGCCGCGCAACGCCGGCAGCCCGAACTGGGGACCACGACACGGGTGCAGGGCTTCCAGGAGGTTGTCGGCGGTCTGTCAGCAGACTCGGCGAGTTTCGAGGCCGGGCGATGCCTGTCGTGTGGGAACTGCTTCGAGTGCGATGGCTGTCTGGGTGCCTGCCCCTAGGAGGCGGTGATCAAACTCGGCGAAGGACAACGCTATCGGTTCGACTACGACAAGTGCACAGGCTGCGCAATCTGCGCCGATCAGTGTCCGGTGCACGCCATCGACATGTTCGAAGAGCCGACATGACGGGCGCCACCCTGGACGGCAACGAGGCCGCCGTCTCGGTCGCCTACCGGCTCAACGAGGTGTGCTGCATCTATCCGATCACGCCGTCCTCGCCCATGGCCGAACTGGCCGACCAGTGGTCCAGCGCGGAGCGGACGAATGTATGGGGCACCGTGCCCACCGTGGTCGAAATGCAAAGCGAGGGCGGCGCGGCGGGCGCTCTGCACGGATCCCTCCAGAGCGGCGCGCTGACCACGACCTTCACCTCATCACAGGGTCTGTTGCTGATGATCCCGAACATGTACAAGATCGCAGGTGAACTGACCTCGGCTGTCATCAATGTCGCCGCTAGATCCATTGCAGCGCAGGGTCTGTCGATTTTCGGAGACCATTCGGACGTGATGGCGGTTCGCCAGACGGGGTTCGCCCTGCTGGCGTCCGCCTCGGTGCAGGAGGCCCACGATCTGGCGCTCGTCGCACAGGCGGCGACGCTCGCGACCCGGGTACCGTTCGTGCACTTCTTCGACGGATTCCGAACCTCCCACGAAATCAACACCATCGAGACGCTGTCCGACGACGACCTCAGATCACTGGTTCCCGAGGAACTGATCCGGGCACATCGCGGCCGCGCGCTGTCCCCCGAGCGCCCGTTCATCCGCGGCACCGCGCAGAATCCGGACGTCTACTTTCAGGCACGAGAGACGGTCAACCCGTTCTACGCGCGGGTCCCAGGCGTAGTCGAGGACCTGATGGCTCACCTCGGCGAACGTACCGGGCGGTCCATGCACATCGTCGACTACACCGGCCACCCGGAAGCGGAACGGGTTGTGGTGGTGATGGGCTCGGGAGCCCAGACTGCGCAGCAGACCGCCGCCGCGCTCGCCGACAGCGGCGAGCGGGTCGGCGTGGTTCAGGTTCGGTTGTACCGGCCATTCCCCCTTGCGGCATTCCTGAAGGCGCTCCCGGAGACCGTACGCACGATCGGCGTGCTGGACCGGACCAAGGAGCCCGGTTCCCCCGGCGAGCCGCTGTATCTGGACGTGGTCGCAGCGCTCGCCGGCGCATGCGCCGATGGCGGGCGAACGGTCATGCCGCGCGTGACCGGCGGGCGCTACGGCCTGTCCTCGAAAGAGTTCACCCCCGCGATGGTGGCCGGGGTATTCGCCGAACTCGAGCGCGACCGGCCGCGGCAGCGGTTCACCGTCGGAATAGACGACGACGTCTCCAAGACCAGTGTGGACTTCGACCCGTCGTTCGACATCGAGTCACCCGACACCGTCCGGGCGGTGTTCTTCGGCCTGGGTTCGGACGGCACGGTCAGCGCGAACAAGCACACGACCAAGATCCTCGGGTCCGAGGAAGGCCTGCACGCCCAGGCCTACTTCGTCTACGACTCGAAAAAATCGGGTTCACAAACCGAGTCCCACCTGCGCTTCGGACCGCACCCGATCCGGGCGCCCTACCTGGTCACCGGGGCTAATTTCGTTGGTTGCCACCAGTTCCGGTTCCTCGACAAGGTCGACGTGCTCGGCCGGGCGGCCCCCGGCGCAACGCTGCTGCTGAATTGCCGGTTGCCCGCTGCCAAGGTCTGGGATGCGCTGCCCCGGACCGTTCAGGAACAGATCCTGGCGAAGCGGATCACGCTCTACATTGTCGATGCCGACCGGATCGCGCGCACGGCCGGATTGCCCGGCCGCATCAACATTGTTCTGCAGACGTGTTTCTTCGTGATTTCGGGCGTGCTGCCACGCGAGCGGGCCATCACCCGAGTCAAGGAATCGGTGGAGGCGATGTACGGTAACCGGGGCGCTGAGGTACTCGCCAAGGAACTGGCTGCCGTCGACGGCGCCGTGGCAGGGTTGCAGCGGGTTACGTTGCCGGCATGCACTTCCGGCGCGACTTCTCACCGCGTATCGGCACCGCCGGTTCCGGATTCGGCGCCGGATTTCGTCCGCAACGTGACCGCGGAGATGATGGCCGGCCGCGGCGACGCGCTTCCGGTCAGCGTACTTCCGGTCGATGGTACCTACCCCAGTGGTACGACGGCCTACGAGAAGCGCAATATCTCAGACCTGGTGGCGGTGTGGGATCCCGACACCTGCATCCAGTGCGGGAACGGCGGTTTCGTCTGCCCACACAGCGTGATTCGCTCGAAGTTCTACGAGCAGTCGCAGCTCGACAACGCGCCGGACAGTTTCGAATCCGCCCCGCTGGCGGCCGTCGGCCTGCCCAACTCCAAGTTCACCCTGCAGGTGTACGCAGAGGACTGCACGGGGTGCGGCCTGTGCGTCGAGGCCTGCCCTGTCGTCATCCCCGGCTCAGACGTCACCAAGGCGATCAACCTGGCCCCCGCCGAGCCCAGGATAGAAGCCGAGCGAACCAACATCGGATTCTTCGAGTCGCTTCCGGCCACTGACCGGTCCAGAGTGGACTTCGGCACTGTGCGGGGCACCCAGTTCCTGGAGCCGCTCTTCGAGTTCTCCGGCGCCTGCGCCGGCTGCGGCGAGACGCCCTACCTCAAACTGCTGTCGCAGCTGTTCGGGGACCGGCTGCTGGTGGCCAACGCGACCGGTTGCTCATCGATCTACGGGGGCAACCTGCCCACCACACCGTGGACCACCAATGCCGATGGGCGCGGCCCAGCATGGTCGAACTCCCTGTTCGAGGACAATGCCGAATTCGGGCTGGGCCTGCGATTGGCCAGCGACGCGCACGTCCAGCTCGCCCGGCGGCGGCTGACCGAGCTGCGCGAGGAGCTCGGCGGCGAGTTCGTCGACGCGATTCTGGGGGCGCCGCAGCTGCGGGAATCCGAACTGGCAGCGCAGCGACAACGGGTGGCCGAGTTGCGAGAACGCCTCGGCGGACTTGATCCAGTCGCCACCGCGGACCTGCTCAGCGTCGTCGACCAGCTGGTGCGGCGCAGCGTGTGGATCGTGGGCGGCGATGGCTGGGCCTACGACATCGGGTCCGGCGGGCTGGACCATGTGTTGGCCAGCGGCCGCAACGTGAACGTGCTTGTGCTCGACACCGAGGTCTACTCGAACACCGGGGGTCAGATGTCCAAGTCGACCCCGCTGGCCGCGGTCGCGAAGTTCGCCGCCGCCGGAAAGACGGTGCCGAAGAAAGACCTTGCGCTGCAGGCGATCGCCTACGGAAACGTCTACGTCGCGAAGGTAGCGATGGGTTCCGACCCCCAGCAGACCCTGCAGGCCTTCCGGGAGGCGGAGGCCTATGACGGTCCGTCTCTGGTTATCGCCTATAGCCAGTGCATCGCCCATGGCATCGACATGCGCCTCGGGATGGATCAGCAGTACCGGGCCGTCGCAAGCGGGCACTGGCCGCTGCTGCGGTACGACCCGGTGCTGCGCGGGGCCGGGAAGAACCCGTTCCTGCTCGATTCTCACCGGCCGCGAATCCCGTTGACCGACTATGTCTACCGCGAGCTTCGCTACCGAACGCTGGCCAATTCGGACCCGGCCGAGGCCGACAGGCTACTCGCGATGGCAGAGCAGGCAATCGATCAGCGCTGGAAAGTGTACGAGGAGATGGCCTCTCGCGGACCCGAACACTTCCACCCCGACGCCCGCAGGGAGCACTGATGGACCTGTCCACCCGCTATCTCGGCCTGCAACTGGCCAATCCGCTGGTCGCGTCAGCGTCCCCGATGTCGCAGACCGTCGACGGCGTCCGACAGCTGGCCGACGCCGGGATCGGCGCTGTGGTGCTCTATTCACTGTTCGAGGAGCAGCTTCGGCGCGAGGCCGAGCAGGATGCGCAACGGGCAGAGGCGGGGTCGGAGAGCTTCGCCGAGTCGCTGACGTACTTCCCTGAGGCCGCACGCACCGACCACGGCCCGCGCCGATACCTGAGCCTGCTGGAACGCGCAGTCGAGGCCGTCTCGATTCCGGTGATCGGCAGCATCAACGCCAGTACGCCCGGCAGTTGGGCCCGATACGCCCGGTCGATGCAGGACTGCGGCGCGGCCGCGGTCGAACTGAACATCTACTCGCTGCCCGGCGATTCCCACATCTCCGGTCGTGACTTCGAAGAACGTCACATCGAGATTCTGGCGCAGGTCAAGGATGCGGTCAGCGTGCCGGTAGCGGTGAAGCTCAGCCCCTTTTTCAGTGCGACCGCTGAGATGGCGCGACGTCTGGATCTGGCCGGGGCCGACGCGCTGGTGCTGTTCAACCGATTCCTGCAACCCGACATCGACCCCGAGACATTGGCTGTCGCTCGCGGAACGTCACTGTCGCGCGCTGCGGAGGTTCGGCTACCTTTGACCTGGATTACCCTGCTGCACGGGCGGATCAACGCTTCGCTCGCCGCGACCACCGGCGTCGAAGGCTCGACCGAAGTGGTCAAGTATCTGCTCGCCGGTGCGGATGTGGTGATGACGGCGTCTGCGCTGCTGCGCCATGGCCCGGCGTATTCCGCGGTGTTGCTGACCGGCTTGCGGGACTGGATGGACCGCAAGGGCTACTCCGCCATAAACGAGTTTCGTGGCCTGCTCGCGGTCCCGATCGGCACCGATGAGGCCGCACATGAACGCGAGGACTACGTCAGCGCACTGCGGCGGGCCAACAGTGCCGCCTACGGCCCCTGGTAAATCACTCGGAAGAGCGTTCAAACCTCAAACCGTTAATCCGAACGGATGCCCCGGTTCCGCAGCCGCGATTTCGAGAAGGCGGTTGTACTTTGCGACGCGCTCTCCCCGTGCCGGCGCACCGGACTTGATCTGGCCGCATCCCGAACCGACGGCCAGATCAGCGATGAACGTGTCATCCGTCTCCCCCGAACGATGCGAGATCATCGCCGCATATCCTGATTCGCGGCAAACGCTCAGTGCCTCCAGGGTTTCCGACACCGTACCGACTTGATTGACCTTGATCAGCGCGGCATTGCCGATGCCGGCGGTGACTGCCGCGGCGATCAAGTCCGGGTTGGTGACGAAATTGTCATCACCAACCAGCTGTACGCGTTCACCGAGGGCTTCGGTGAGTTTCTGCCAGCCTGCGGTGTCGGCTTCGCCGAGGCCATCCTCGATGCTCCAGACCGGGAATCTGTCGATGATCTGCGCATACCGTTCGATCAGGTCCGCACTGGACAATGATTCGCCGCCCACCGAATATCGGCCGGCGTCGTGGAACTCGCTTGCGGCCGGGTCGAGGGCAATCGCGATGCCGTCCTTTCCGGGGGTATAGCCGGCATCGCTGATCGCCTGCACCAGGAGTGCCAAAACTTCCTCCGGTAAGGCGATCTCGGGCGCGAAGCCACCCTCATCCCCGAGCCCGGTCTCGAAGCCGGCGTCGGCCAACAGCGCCCGCAGCTTCTGATACACCTCAGCTCCGGCCCGCACCGCTTCAGGTAGCGACGGCGCCCCGATCGGCGCGATCATGAACTCTTGAAAGTCGAGCTCATTGGCCGCGTGCACCCCGCCGTTGACCACGTTGAAGTGGGGTACCGGCAGGAGAGGGGGCACTCCGTCCGGAGTCAGCCACCGCCACAGCGGCTTTCCCGACTCGAGCGCAAACGCCCGGGCAGCAACTATCGAGGCGCCCACGATCGCGTTTGCGCCCAACCGCGACTTGTCGGCGGTACCGTCCAACGCTCGAAGGGTGTCATCCACCTGGCCGAGGGAGTTGAAGCTACGACCGGTCAAGGCGTCCGCAATCGGTCCATTGACGTGCCCGACCGACTGCTGGACGCCCTGGCCCGAGTATCGGCGCGTGTCGTGGTCGCGCAGCTCCACCGCCTCCCGGCTACCCGTGGAGGCCCCCGAGGGCACCCCTGATCGCACGGTCCGCCCATCCCGCAGGGTCGCCTGCACCCGCAGGGTGGGCCGACCCCTCGAGTCGAGAATCTCAATCGCCGACATCGACGAAATGGTCATGGTCATCTGCACTCCTTTGATTCCTGCCCTACCGGACACGGCGGATACTCCCCAGACAGAAGATCGGCCGTCGCGTCGCTCAAATTACGTTGCGCCCTTGGCGTCAAACCTATTTCGAGTTCGAACTCGAATCCTCTGATCGCCAGGACGTGCACCTCCGGCACCCGCTCAAAGCACTGCTGGCAGGTCGCCATGATGGCGGGTATCGAGATGGCGTGGGAGGTGAACGTGAAGTCCATCTTCGGCACCGCGCGCGCCCAGGTGAACGATGTGACCGTCTCGTCTTTGGTGGCATCGATGAACAACACGCGTTCCTTCGTGCTCATCAGTTCGGCGTCCTCGAGCAGCAGCTGATAGTTACGCTGCAGCTGGGCTTTCGGGCAGCGGCCCTGCGCCTCCAGCCAATCGATGAAGGCCCAGCCCAAGCCGTCGTCTTGGCGACCCACGTTGCCGATCCCGTAGATCAGGCAGTCGTCATCGTCAAACTCGGCGAGCCTCACCGGTGGCATGTCAACGCACGCGTTCGTTGAGCACGTTTCCCGCCGAATCAAGCACCGTCACGATCAGCGGCATCTGCCCAAAGGCGTGCGTCGCGCAACTCAGGCATGGATCAAAAGCGCGAATCCCCACCTCGATGGCGTTCATCATCGCCTCGGTGATCTCGCCGTGGCCCACCAGGTAGTCTTCGGCCACCGAGCGCACCGTCCGGTTGAGGACTTGATTGTTCTGGGTGGTGGCCACAATCAGATTGGCGAAGGTGATGTCGCCTTCGGCGCTGGCGCGGTAGTGGTGGAGCAGCGTACCGCGCGGGGCTTCGACGACACCGACACCTTCACCCACCCACGCTCCGGGCCCGGGAGTGACGACAAGATCCTGCTTCTGCAAGTCCGGATCTCGCAGCAACTCTTCGATCAGCTCCGCTGCGTGGAGAACCTCGATGGCCCGCGCCCAGTTGGTATGCAGCGTCATGTTGTTCGGCGCACCGTCGGTGTAGGCGTGGAACCGCTCCAGCGCCTCTTGAGCGAGCGGAGTCGGCAGCGATTTCGTGACGTTCATCCGCGCGAGCGGGCCCACCCGCACCGAGCCCCTGTCCCGTCCCAGATCCTTCAGAAAGGGGAACTTCATGTAGCTCCACGGTTCGACGGCTTCAGAAAAGTGGTCGAGGTAGTCGTGATAGTCGATCTCGCGAACCACCTTCTTGTCCTCGCCGACGATCCGCAGCATGCCGTGGTAGTAGTCCACGTTGCCGTCGGTGTCGGCCAGCGACATGCTCAGGACGGGAACGTTGGCGAAGCCGTCCACCTGACTGCGGTTCTTGGCGTGGAATTCGTGGAACAGGCGCAGCCCGTCTTGTGCGTAATCGATGACTTCGCTGATCGACGGGAGCCCCTCTTCACCGTTGAGCAGACGATCGCGTTCGGCGACGCTCACGTTCTTGTCGACGCCTCCCGGCACCGAACTGATGCCGTGCATCCTCTTGCCGAAGACCGTCTTGATCACCTCTTGACCCCATTTGCGCAGCATGATCACTCTGCGCATCAATTCGGGGTCCGCCTGGATCAGACCCAGCAGATTGCGCTGCTCGGGCGCGGCATCCATCCCCAACAGCATCTCGGGGACGACCAAGTAGAAATAGGCCGTCGCATGGGACTGCAACATCTGCGCGTAGTGGCCGAGCCGGCGGATCTTCTCCGCGGTGACCGTCACCCCGCTTCCTGAGCGGGCACCGACGCCGATCATGTCGTCGAGCACTTTGGCGCCGCCCAGATGGTGACTGACGAAGCAGATGCCGCAGATGCGTTGCATCAGCATCGGCGCCTCCCAGAACGGGTGGCCCTGAACGAACTTCTCGTAGCCGCGGAACTCGACGACATGCAGCCTGGCATCGACAACGTTGCCGTCGTCATCGAGATGCACGGTCACCTTCCCGTGGCCCTCGATGCGGGTCACGGGGTCGATGACGAGCTTTCTGCTCACGCGAGACCTCCGGGTTCAGTCGTAGTGATTCAGCGAGCGGGGCAGCGCGACCGGGCGGCCGTTGATCAGATCATCGAGCACGGTAAGGATGGCGTCCGCGTTGGGTGGACAACCGGGCAGGAAGTAGTCCATGTGAACCACTTCATGGCAGGGGTGGACCTTGGTGGTGAGTACCGGGATATCCGGATGCAGCGGAATGACCGGTGTGGCGCCCGGCACCGCGGTGGGCGAGTCGAGGTATGCCTCTTTCAGACAGTCATCCACGTCGTAGACGTTGCGCATCGCAGGAATGCCGCCCCAGATGGCGCACGCTCCCACGGAGATGAGGACGTCGCAGTTCTCTCGAAAATGACGGAGCGTCTCGATGTTGTCCTCATTCGCCACGCCGCCTTCGATGAAGCCGATGGCGCATCGCTGCGTGATCCGCTTGATGTCGGTGAGCGAGGAGCGACGAATGGTGATCTTGTTCAGGAGCGGCAGGATTCGCTCGTCGATATCGAGAAACGACAATGTGCATCCCCAGCAGCCGCACAGACTGATCATCGCCACGTTGATCTTGCCGTCCTGGGACGCTGAGAACGCCGGGTCGGTAGCCGACGCCGGTAGTTCGTGCGAAGCGATTTCGTCCGTCACGGTGTGCCCGCCTCATCTGTGGTGCCGAGAGCCCGGTCCCGGACGGACTCGATTTCGTACTTGCGGTGACCGATCGGGACGTCGAAGCCGACCCCCTTCTCGAGGATGGCGCCGACGGGGCAGATCTCCACGGCGTAGCGGACCTGCTCGGCCGGCATGGCGTTCGCGCGTTCGGCGTCGATGTCGATCCGTGACTCGGTCCCGCGCGCACTGATGCTGAAGATCTTCTGTCCGGTCGTCTCGTCGCGGACGAACTCCACACAGCGTTGGCAGAAGATACAGCGATCCCGCTCCAGCCAGATCCGGTCGGAGGCGTGGTCCCGTTCTCGGACCGGGAACCGGTACGGAAAGCGCGAGACGTGCATATCCACTTCGTAGCCGACCGCCTGCAAGGTACAACGACCGCTCTTCTCACAACTCGGACAGTTGTGATTGCCTTCGGCGAAAAGCAGTTCTACCAACGCTTTCCGCAGATCAGCCGTCTCGGGTTCATCGACCTCGACCGTCATCCCCGCGGAGACGCGGACCGTGCAGGCCGCGACCACCGCACCGTCAACCTTCACCGTGCAGACCCGGCAGGTCCCCAGACACGGCTTACCTTTCAGGTAGCACAGCGTCGGGATATACACACCCGCCTCTGCGGCAACATCGACGAGGATTCGGTCCTTCTCGGTCGACACCGGAATCCCATCGATCTCGATCTGGATGCTCATTTGGTCCCGTCCGTCTCGAACTTGGTTTCTGCCGTGCCTAATTCAGCCAGGGCCGTGCCGTATTCAGCCAAGGCCGCGTCCGCATCGAACGAGGGCAGCAGGGCGTGCTCCTGCGTTCTCAACCTGTCCCGGTAGAACTCAGGAAATTTCTCCAACGTCGTCAGCAGCGGGTTGGCCGCCGTGGCCCCGAGACCGCACCTGCTGGTGTTGCGCACGAGAGCACCCCAACCGGCCGCGTCGTCGAGATCCTGCTGGACGCCGTTACCCGCGCGGAAGCGTTCCACCTTGTCGTGGAGGTCGATGGTGCCGGCCCGGCAGGGAACACAGATGCCACAGGATTCGTCGACGAAGAACTTCGTGTAATCCTTCACGCAGTCCAGCAAGTCACGAGTGTTATCGAAGATGGTGACCGAGCCGTTGCACGGGATGTCCTCGTAGGCGATCCGGCGTCGGCCGTCCCGCTGCACCGACAGGCACTCCCCCGATGGGCCGCTGACCTGGACGGCCTGCGCGTTCTGCGCGTCGACCATTTCCAGCACTTCGTCGAGGGTGATGCCCCACTGCACCTCGTAGACGCCCGGTCGGCGGCAATCCCCAGCGACACTCACCAGGCGGGTCCCTGCCGAGTCCGATGTGCCCATGCTCCTGAACCAGTCAGCGCCTTCGGCCATGACCCGAGTCGCCGCGGCGAAGGTTTCGACGTTGTTGACACAGGTGGGATTGCCGAGGTAGCCCTGCTGGATCGGGTAGGGCGGCTTCAGCCGGGGTGTGCCTCGGTTACCTTCGCACGACTCGATCAGCGCGGACTCTTCGCCGCACACATAAGACCCGGCTCCCATCTGGATACGGATGTCGAAAGCGAATCCGGGTCGGCCACCGATATCGGATCCGAGCAGCCCGTCGCGCCGGAGTTCCTGGAGTTGACTCTCCAGATAGCTCTCGAGGTAGGCGTATTCTGCTCGGAGATAGACGATCCCGTGCCTGCTGCCGATCGCGTATGCCGCAATGACCATTCCCAGGAGAACGTCCTTGGGCGAGTGCGTCAGTAGAGCGCGATCCTTGAACGTACCGGGCTCCCCCTCATCGGCGTTGCAGATGACGTACTTGTCATCGCCGGATGCTTCCCTGCCCAGCCGCCACTTCAGCCCGGTGGGAAACCCGGCGCCACCGAATCCGCGCAGACCGGCCTCGGTGATCGTGGCGATCGTCTGCGCCGGCGTACCCGCGAGGCAGCGCTCGAGCAAGCCCCGGTGATCCACGTCATCACAGAAGAACACCGGCCCTCGGGTGCGGACACTGGGCTCCACCAGGTTTTCGACGTAGGCGATGCCGTCCCGCGGGAGACCCGTCGGATTCGCGATCTCGGCGCCGACTTTCCCGGCCTTGAGCGCCGCGATGATTTCTGCGACGGTTTCGGGCGTGAGTCGGGTGAACGCCACGTCGTCGAGCAGCATCGCCGGTTCCTGATCGCTGAGTCCGATGCACGGGGTCTCGAACAGCCCGAACATTCCCGTGGGGTCGGTCTCTCCGAACCGGACCCCCGTCTCGCGCACCAGCGCGTCGTACACCGCCTGGTATCCGTTCATCTTGGCGATCACCGTGTTACTCAGATAAATCCGGTGCCGCCCGGAGGGCTTGGAGTGGAAGAAGTGATAGAACGAGGCGGTCTCGATGATGTCGGGTACCGACCGGTCCAGACCGGCCGCCATCTGTGGGAGGTGCTCGTCGGGGATGTGGCCGAATAGATTCTGGACGTCCCGAAGAATGTCGATCAACCGGGTTCCGTCGTAGCGGTGCCGCCGGAGGACCGTCTCGATGTCTGCGTTCAACCAGGCACTCCCGTCAATCATCAGTCGGCTGCTCCCCCACGTGTGGACCATTATCCTCCATTGGCGCGGTCCGGCCAGGGCAGTTTGTCACCAGTGCGGCCCCACCGGTGGCGACCGGGAAACCATGGCGGTTTCCGAGCCCGGGTCACTGCTGAAGCAGGACGGGCGGAGCGGCGTAACGTTGCTGACGCTGGACACGCACCGGGTACGACGAAGGAGTTTCGATGAACAAGATCTCGCTGACGGCACTGGCTCGCGAGCACTTGGCAGGCGCTGAACGTGCCTCCAGCGGCCGCAGCGCGCACACGGTGTACGGAGGTCACGAACACGTACTGCGTCAGACGGTGATCGCGTTGGTGGCCGGCCAGACGCTCGACGAACACGAGAACCCCGGCGAAGCGACGGTCCACGTTCTGCGCGGACGCGTTCGGCTGATCGCAGGCAGCGACAGTTGGGAGGGCTCAGCCGGTGATCTCATCAGCGTGCCGGATGCGCGCCACTCGCTTGAAGCCCTGGAAGCCTCGGCAATCCTGCTCACCGTCGCCAAGACCGCCACCAGACAGAACGGTTCTTAGCCCGGCCGCACCAATCGAGCTGACCACCATGAGAATCGTGATCGCACTCGGGGGAAACGCGCTGTTGCGTCGAGGTCAGCCCATGACCGCAGACAATCAGCGGGCGAACATCCGCATCGCGGCTGAGCGTATCGCCGCCATCACCCCCGGCAACGAGATTGTCATCGCCCATGGCAATGGCCCCCAGGTGGGCCTGCTGGCACTGCAGGCGGCGGCCTATCACGACCTGGCTGAAGGCGTGGATCCCTACCCCCTGGACGTGCTCGGAGCCCAGACCGACGCGATGATCGGCTATGTCATCGAGCAGGAACTGGGCAATCTGCTGCCTGCCGACCAGCCGCTGGCCACACTGCTGACGATGATCGAAGTCGACCGCAACGATCCCGCGTTCGACCACCCCACCAAACCGATCGGACCGGTCTATGACCGGGAAACCGCAGAACGGCTCAAGACGCAGAGTGGCTGGACCATCGCACCCGACGGTGACAAGTTCCGCCGCGTCGTCGCTAGCCCAAAGCCCAAGCGGGTGTTCGAAATTCGGCCCATCCGTAGCTTGGTCGAACAGGGTGTGATCGTGATCTGCGCCGGCGGAGGCGGAATCCCCACGCTATGGGGCGAACACGGCGACCTGCGCGGCGTCGAGGCCGTCATCGACAAGGACCTCGCGTCGGCCCTGCTGGCCGAGCAACTTGACGCCGACCTGCTGGTCATCGCCACCGACGTCGACGGTGTCTACGCCGACTGGGGCACCCCCTACCAGGTCCGCCTGAGCCGAGTCACTCCCGACGAGCTGGCCGGCCTGGACCTCCCCGCGGGGTCGATGGGGCCCAAAGGTCAAGCCGCCTGCGACTTCACCCGCAACACCGGCAACGAAGCCGTCATCGGAGCACTCGCCGACATCACCGAAATTGTCGAGGGCACAGCGGGAACGCGGGTCCGAGCCGGCGTGGATCAGGTGGTCCGCCAACATATTTCTTGAACCTGCTTGACCGAATCATCAAGTGGCTGTCCGGTATTGATGTGGTGGGCTTCGCGCCCGTCCTCGCCGCCGGCGGCAAGGGAATCGGCGGCAAGGGCAACGGCGATGTCCGGCGTTGCGTCCGAATACGATCGCGGTCTGCGCTGGATTCTGTCCGACGCCTCGTCAATCGGCACAGAGCAGGTGAACTCGACGATGGGTACCGAGACCTGACGACAGAGCTCCTCGGCCTTGGCGCGTTGCTCTGAATTCCTCCACGTGCCATCCAAAATCACCGACTGGCCGCGACTCAGCCAGGCTCGTGCCCGTCGCAGCACCTCGTCATACACAACGGCAACGTTTCTCGGCGAGTACAGCCCGGCGTTGAGCTCGCCGGCGACCCCGGACACCGAGCCTGCGTCCTGTAACTGTCGGCGCACCTCGTCAGTGGAGATCACACGAGCCCCCAATGTTGGGGCCAACGCTGTTGACAGAGTGGTCTTTCCGGTGCCGGGCCCACCCCCCACGATGATCAGCCGCACCGTGGCGGCCCTCAGGTGCCCGAGAGCGAGATCGAAGTGCCTTCGTGCGTCAGCAGTGGCCTCGGGGTGGCCTTGCGAGACACGCACGCAGTCCACCTTGCCCCGCACGACCGCCCGGTAGGCAATGTAGAAGTCCACCAGCGATCGCGGTGCCGGATCATCGCCGCACTTGGCGTATTGATCGACGAAATAGTCGGCGAGGTCTCTCCTGCCAAGGAATTCCAGGTCCATCGCCAGGAATGCGGCATCGTCGATACCGTCGACATACCGAAGCTGATGGTCGAACTCCAGACAGTCGAGCAACGCCGGCCCCTCCGGGAGGCAGAAGATGTCGTCGGCCAGCAGATCCGCGTGCCCATCGACGATGCGGCGTTCGGCGATGCGCTGGGTGAACAGCGCCTGACGCCCGGCGACGAACTGCTCGGCTCTGCGCCCCACTTCACTCAGCACGTCACGTGGCACCACGTCATCGGCGTATTTGTCCAGTTCGTGCAGGTTCTGCCGCCACCGCGCCCACACGGCATCGACGCGCGCCTGGGCGTCGATGGCCGTTCCCCGCTCTGCCACGCCATGAAAGCCCGCCAGCACGCCGGCAATGGAGCGCAGGTCCTTCTCGACCGGTTGACCACCCTTGACCAGGGATGCGAGCCGAGTGGAATCGGCATAGCGTCGCATCACAATCACGGGTTCGGCGGGCCCGCCCTGCGGATCTGAAAAGTAGGCCACCCCCAGATAGCTATCTGGAGCGAGGCGCTTGTTCAGGGTGATTTCATGTTGGCAAGCGCGCTCCCGCTCAGCAGTCGTGCTGAAATCCAAGAAGTCGGTGACCACCGACTTCTTGGCTTTGTAGGCTCGGTCCCCGAGCAGCACGACGATGCCGGTGTGCGTCTCTCGCACCTGCGCGGCCATGTCACCCGCGGCGGACCCGGGTTGTTGCTGCCCACCCGGGGGCGACGACGTGCCGTCCATGACCTCAAAGGTGCCCCACCAGCATTGGCGCCACCAGAGCACTAGGCCCCCACGCTGAGGACCATTGGCCCTGGCCCGGACCGGCGGGCCGGCCGGCCGGCCGGCCGGCCGGCCGGGAGGAGATCATGCGGCAAGACGGTTTGCGATGACTGCGCCCCACTGCGGCATCCGTCGGCACCAGCCTGTGGGGCGGTGCCGCCGGCGCGAAACGTAGAGTGGGTACGGACCCACCCTCTAGTGGAGGCGATCTCATGGTGAAAGTCTTTCTCGTCGATGACCATGAGGTGGTTCGTCGGGGGTTGATCGACCTCCTGAGCGCCGACGACGACCTCGAAGTCGTCGGCGAGGCGGGATCAGTGTCACAGGCATTGGCGCGAATTCCAGCACTTCAACCCGACGTCGCCGTTCTGGACGTTCGCCTGCCCGACGGCAACGGAATCGAGCTCTGCAGAGATCTCCTGTCCATGCTGCCCGATCTGCGTTGCCTCATGCTGACCTCGTTCACATCCGACGAGGCGATGCTCGACGCCATCCTGGCCGGCGCCAGCGGCTTCGTGATCAAGGACATCAAAGGCATGGAGCTCGCCGCAGCGATCAAGGAGGTCGGGGCCGGCCGATCATTGCTCGACAACCGGGCGGCGGCGGCCTTGATGACCAAGCTGCGCCAGGACGCCGACCATGCTGATCCGCTGTCGGCACTCAGCGATCAGGAACGGGTATTGCTGAACCTGCTCGGTGAGGGCCTGACCAACAAACAAATCTCGGAGCGCATGTTTCTGGCCGAGAAAACCGTCAAGAACTACGTCTCCAGGCTGCTGGCGAAGCTCGGAATGGAACGTCGCACCCAAGCGGCGGTGTTCATCTCCAAGCTGGACCAAACTCGCTGTCACTCGGTGGAGTGACACCCGGCGAGGTGCGGTGAGGCGCAGGTCGCGTTCGTGCTCCTGCCGCCGGGTCCACGCCGCTGCTGCCCGACTGAGACTGTTGCCACAGTGACAACTGTGACAGTTGGGTACAGAATGACGGATGGAGTTCAACAGCGGCTGCAGGCCAGAACAGGCTCAGATCGAGGAGGCGGTGACCATCAACAGCACCCACCGCGGGAGTCCGACGGCTTCCGCCGCAGTTCGGCGCATCCGCGTTGCGATCGCCGCCGCGTTGTCGGCGCTGGCCCTCACGGCGCTCGCCGGTCTAGGCGCGCCTACCGCTGCGGCCATACCCAAATGCAATGACGTCGAGGTCGTGTTCGCCCGGGGCACCACCGAGCCCGCCGGGCTCGGCGCTGTCGGCAAAGCACTGGTCAACACCCTGAGGCCGATGATGAAGGGCCAGTCGGTTGGCGCCTACGCGGTTAAATACCCGGCCTCGTGGGACTTCACTCAGGTGGCGACCGGAGCCAACGACGCGAGCAAGCGCATTCAGTCCATCGCGGCCACCTGCCCGAACAGCAAGATCGTGCTGGGCGGCTACTCGCAGGGCGCCGCCGTCATCGACGTCGTCACCACCTCACCGATCGCAGGCCTCGGCTATACCGAGCCCCTGCCCGCGGCGGTTGTCCCGCACATCGCGGCGGTCGCAGTCTTCGGCAACCCGTCGGCCCGACTCGGCCGGCCACTGACCACTCTGAGTCCCGACTTCGGTCCGCGTACCGCCGATTTGTGCAACACCAATGACCCCATCTGCTCGAGCGGAAAAGATCTCGAAGCCCACAGCCAATACCCGCAGTCCGGCCTGGTCAAGCTCGCCGCCCAGTGGGTCACCAAACAGGTGAGGCAGAGCGAAGGGTCAACGACGAACTCGTGACGGTGGACGAACGCCCAGCTCACCGAGCCTGGCCCGGTAGGCCGCGATGCTTGCGAGCTTGATGTCCTCATAGCCCCGCACCATGTCGGCCAGGCCGGCGATCTCCACGGCCCGGTCGTAGTTGGTCGAGTCCAGTTGGTCTGCGAGTCCGACCACGATCGCAACGTACTCGGCGAGCAGTTCCCGTTCAACCTTGCGCACCTGAGCGTAGCCGAATGGATCGAACTTGCTGCCCCGCAGACGTTTTCCTTTGGCGAGGACGCGTAGAGTGATGTGGCTCCGCGGACCGAGACCGATCTTCTTCCTTCGACCCATCGCCCGGAGCGCTGGCGGGAGCAGCTGGTAGGTCAGATTCTGGCCGGACGGAATCTCGGATTCCACATTCGCGAGGAACTGCGGATCGGTCAGCAATCGTGCCACTTCATACTCGTCCTTGTATGCCGTGAACTTGTAGAGCCCTCGGGCGACCGCCTCGCTGAATTCGGTGTGCTCGCCTACCGCGCGCTCGGCTGTCCAGATCGACTCCAGGACTGTGACGTATCGCCGCGCGACCTTCTCATTCTGGAATCCGATGAGGTCGGCTGCCCGGTGCGAGATCAGCTCGCCAACCGGCCCGGCGAACGTGGTGCCATCGAGGACGCGGGCCGGCGACCGGGCAGACTGCCTGGTGACCACCGGTGTCACGGCGTCGTCGAACCGAACGCGGTCGGCAATGGCCACTCGCCCCCAGCGGAACGCGGCGGTGTTTTCCTCCACGGCGACACCGTTGACCTCGATGGCCTCCTCGATGAAGGATGCTGGAATCTTCACCGCGCCAACCTGATAGGCCGCGCCGATGAGCAGGAAGTTTGCGGCCGCTGTGCTGCCGAACAGCTGCCGAGCCGCCGATGCGCCGTCAAACGAGTGGACGCTGCGCGATACCTGTTCCAGCCGGCTGAGCAAGTTGGGCGTCTCCGGGTAGGCGATCGTCTTGTCGTACACCATCTCACCGGTGGCCGTCTTGCTGGTCGATACGATCGAGTCCGTCTTGGCGGGGTCGCCGTAGCAGAGGTTCTTGGCAGCGGAGGCGACCAACAGGTCGAAGGCCACGATGCAGTCGGCGGTACCGGGTGTCAGCCGGTTGGCCGGATCGAGCTTGCCTGCCGCGAATCGCAGGTGCGACACCACGGGTCCGGCCTTCTGACTCAGACCGGTCTGATCCAGGCTCTCCACCTCGTAGCCGGCGCGCAGCGCCGCAGTCGCCAGCACCTGGTTCGCCGTGACGATGCCGGTGCCGCCGATTCCGGCCAGGAAGATGTTGTGGGTGGCCGTCGCGGGCTCGAAGGCGAGGTCCGCCAGCACTGGCGGCGCTGGCGCCAGGGGGCGGCGCCGGCCAGCGGCACTCGTCGTGCCGGGCCGCACCTCGACCGTGACGAATGACGGACAGTCCCCGTCGAGGCAGCTGTAATCGGTGTTGCAGGAGGTCTGGTCAATCCGCGTCTTGCGGCCGAACTCGGTGTCCACTGGTTGCACAGAAAGGCAATTGGATTTGACACCGCAGTCTCCACAGCCCTCGCAGACCGCTTCGTTGATCATTACCCGGGTGGTGCGGCTGGGCAGCTTTCCGCGTTTACGTTGCCTGCGTGCATCGGCTGCGCAGTGCTGGTCATAGATCAAGACGGTGACGCCTTTGACTTCGCGCAGTCGTTTCTGGGCCTCGTCGAGGCGGTCGCGGTGCCAGAGGACAGTGCCCTTGGCGAGCTCATGCTTGTTGTGCCGCTTGGGTTCATCGGCACAGACGATGATCTGCCTGACACCCTCGGAAGCCAGTTTGTGCGTCAGCTCGGCGACGGAGAGAGCGCCTTCGGCCTTCTGGGCGCCCGTCATCGCCACGACCTCGTTGTACAGCAGCTTGTAGGTGATGTTGACGCCTGCCGCGACGCACGCCTGAACAGCGAGCTGACCGGAGTGGAAGAAGGTTCCGTCGCCGACGTTCTGGAACAGGTGGGGAATGTCGGTGAACGGCGCCTGGCCGATCCACTGACTGCCTTCCCCTCCCATCTGGGTGATCCCGGTGACAGCGCTGTCCCGGCGGCCCGACATGGTCACCATGATGTGGCAACCGATCCCACCTCCTGCCAGCGAACCCTCGGGCACCGCGGTTGAACGGTTATGCGGGCAACCGCTGCAGAAGTACGGGGTACGTTGCGCGGGAAGCACTTCCAGCGACAGTGGCGGCGGTGGCGGTTTCTTGAGTTCCAGCTGATGCTTCAGCACGCGGTGCAGCGGGGCCAGCAGGCGACCGGCGGTCAGTTCGCCGCCGGCGGGGATCAGCAATCGGCCCGCCGCGTCCCTCTTACCGATGATCCGTGGCGCACCTGCCAGACCGTAGAGAATATCCCGCATCTGGGACTCCAGGAAGACGGTCTTGTCCTCGACAACGAGGATTGATTCAAGTCCGTTCGCGAACGTCATCACCATGTCGGGGCCCAGCGGCGTAGGCATTCCGATGCGCAACAACTTGATGCCGCCGTGATGCAGTGCGAAGTCGTCAGCACCGAGGTCGGCGAGGGCCTGCCGCACAGAGTCGAATGTCGTTCCCGTGGCCGCGATACCAATGGTCGCTTTCGGCGGATCGATCTCGATGGCGTCGAGGCCGTTGGCGACGCCGAAGGCACGCACGACTTCGGCCCGGGGCCCGTACAGGTCCGCCTCGGCCTCGAGACTGGCGGCCGGAGCGGCCATGGGCCGCTGGCGGTAAACGAACGGCTTTCCCTCCCAGACGACTTCGGGAACCAGGGCGTCGACGTCGAGGTCGTGGGAATCGACGGACCAGGCGCCGTCGGCCACATCGGCGACGATCTTGAGTGCCACCACACATCCCGAAGCCCGCGACAGGGCCACCCCGTGCATGGTCATCGTCACGATCTCGCGAGCGTTGCGCGGGAACAGCACCGGGATGCCGAGCGCAGCCAGGGATCGCTCGCTGACGGCAGGCACGGTCGAGGACTTCGAAGCCGGGTCGTCACCGACCAGAAGCAGCATCCCGCCGCGGGGGTTGGCGCCGTACATGTTGGCGTGTCGGATGGCGTCGGTCGTCCGGTCCAGGCCGGGGCCCTTGCCGTACCAGACACCCACTACCCCATCGTGAGTCGGCGTACCCGCGCCCAGGTCGGCCTGGCTTCCCCACACCGCGGTCGCCGCCAGTTCCTCGTTGAGGCCGGGAACAAAGGTGATGTCGTGCGCAGACAGGACGTCAGGCATCGCGGCCAGCATCCGGTCGACGCCGCCCAGCGGGCTGCCCTGGTATCCCGAGACGAACGTCGCCACCCTCAGACCGGCACGGACGTCGCGTTCATGTTGTTCGATCAGCGCGCGGGCGATGGCTTGTACGCCCGTCAGCATGACCGAACCTGACCCGGGCCGGTACCGATCGCCGAGCTGGTAGCGGCTGGCGCGGTGGGAGCCCGAGAGGTAGGGGCCCGACACCGCCGGGCGGATATCGAGGTCTGTCATGAGTGCTCACCACCTCTGCACCCTATGGGCGCACTGCTTCTACAAGGGTGGCATCACCATGCAAGGTGAGCAAGTATTACGGCGTATATAAAGCAGAATGCGCAAATTAGCCAGTTGACAGCGTGCAATACTGGGCGACATGACGAAGTTGGACCGTACTGATGCCCGGCTGCTCTTGGCGCTATGTGACGCGCCGCGGGCCACCGGTGTGCAATTGGCCACCATGCTGAACCTGGCCAGGAACACTGTGCACGCACGGCTGGCTCGGTGGGACCAAACCAACGTGCTCGCCCCGATCGACCGTTGCGTGTCGCCGCGCGACCTCGGTTATCCGCTCAAGGCATTCATCACCGTGGTGGTCGATCAACACCAGCTCGAGGACGTCATCACCGCACTGGGGACGGTCACCCAGGTAACCCAGGTCACCGGGCTCTCCGGTGCGGCCGACCTCTTGGTGGGCGTGGTGGCGACTGACGCCGATGATCTGTATCGCGTCGCCGGTTTGATCCTGGCAGTACCGGGAGTCGAACGCACCACGATGTCGGTGGCGATGCACGAAGTGGTCGCTTACCGGACCCGACCACTGTTGGAGCAGCTGGCACGCGGCGGTTGAGAATCCTCACAACGCCGCCGATACCCGGCGGCCACGTTCAGTTTCGGCGGCGATAGAGCTCAGGCGGTAGCTCGAGGGGTACCAGCTCAGCAGCAGGCGTCCGCGGTGTCGGCGGCTGCGCCACCACAGCACACGCCCGCCTCGGCATGTTCGGAACTGGCACCGAAGGTGTCGGAGTCGGTCAGCACCGTATAGACCTCCCACTTCTCACCGGCCGGACCGGTGACCCACACCTTGTCCTGGGTGGCGAAGCAACACGTGGTGTTCATCTCCTCCTCGGTGAACAGGCCCGCGGCGCTCAGCCGATCGATCTCGGCATGCACGGTCTCCGTTTTGGCCACCTCGACGCCGAG
>JAHZIT010000114.1 GCA_022601275.1 Actinomycetes bacterium | reverse complement strand
CTGAACGGCTCGGCAGTCGTCGCGCGGCCGGTCTTCATCGGCGCCTCGGCGATGTAGGACATCCGATGCGGCGTCCACAGCCGCTGCAGGTGATCTGGATCGCCGACTCCGCGGTCTACGATTGTCTCCTCCGCATCCACGTCAGCCCTCGTCTGCAGTTGCGGTGACGGCGACCAGCTCCGCAGTAGGGGTGGCGTTCTCCCGCCGCGCAACCCAATCCACGATGGCCTCGATCGCTTTGTCGCGTGGAACCCCGTTGATCTGGGTACGGTCGCGAAAACGGAAGCTGACGGCGCCGGCATCGACATCGCGGTCGCCCGCGAGAAGCATGAACGGCACCTTCTGGTTGGTGTGGTTGACGATCTTCTTGGCCATCCGGTCGTCGCTGGAGTCTGCTTCGGCGCGGATACCGCGCGCCCGCAGCTGGGTCATCAATCCGTTGAGGTAGGCGCTGTGAGCGTCCGAGACCGGGATGCCGACCACCTGTACCGGCGCCAGCCAGGCGGGAAAGGCACCTGCGTAGTGCTCAGTGAGCACGCCGAAGAACCGCTCGATCGACCCGAAGAGCGCGCGGTGGATCAAAACGGGCCGTCGACGGGATCCATCGGCGGCGGTGTACTCGAGGTCGAATCGGTCGGGCATGGTGAAGTCGAGCTGAATCGTCGACATCTGCCAGCTTCGCCCCAGCGCATCTCGCGCCTGCACCGAGATCTTGGGTCCGTAGAAAGCCGCGCCGCCCGGGTCAGGCACCAGATCGAGGCCCGACGACTCAGCGACTTCCTGCAGCGTCGCGGTGGCCTGATCCCACATCTCGTCTGAACCGACGTACTTCTCCGGATCCTTGGTCGAAAACTCGAGGAAGAAGTCGTTCAGGCCGTAGTCGGCGAGCAGATCGAGCACGAACTGCAGCAAGGACGCAAGTTCCTCGTGCATCTGTTCGCGGGTGGTGTAAATGTGCGCGTCGTCCTGCGTGAAGCCCCGTGCACGGGTCAAACCATGAACCACACCGGACTTCTCGTAGCGGTACACGGTGCCGAACTCGAAGAGCCGCAACGGAAGTTCCCGGTAGGACCGGCCGCGAGACCGGTAGATCAAGTGGTGCATCGGACAGTTCATCGGCTTGAGGTAGTAGTCCTGTCCGGGCTTACGCAGGGTGCCGTCTTCGTTGAATTCGGCATCGATGTGCATGGGCGGGAACATGCCCTCGGCGTACCACTCCAGGTGACCCGAAGTGCGGTAGAGGTGCTCCTTGGTCAGGTGCGGAGTATTGACGAACTGATAGCCGGCCTCGATGTGCTTGCGCCGCGAGTAGTCCTCGAGTTCGTTGCGAACGATTCCACCGTTGGGGTGGAAAACCGGCAGGCCCGAACCCAACTCATCGGGGAAGCTGAACAGGTCCAGCTCGACGCCCAACTTGCGATGGTCGCGCCGCTGAGCCTCCTCGATGAGCTCCAGATGCCGGTCGAGTGCCTCCTGCGACTCCCACGCAGTGCCGTAGATGCGTTGCAGGCTCGCGTTGTTCTGATTCCCCCGCCAGTATGCCGCCGAACTCCGCGTCAACTTGAACGCCGGGATATATCTGGTAGTGGGGATGTGCGGGCCGCGACAAAGGTCACCCCACTCCCGTTCGCGGGTGCGGGGATTGAGGTTGTCATAAGCGGTCAACTCCTCGTCGGAGCCGGGCGGGCCGACCTCCATGACGTCAGGATCGCCGGACTTGTCGTCAATGAGTTCGAGCTTGTAGGGCTCGTTGGCTAGTTCTTCGCGGGCCTGCTCCTTGGACTCGAACACGCGTCGGGAGAACAGCTGCCCTTCCTTGACGATCTGGCGCATCCGCTTTTCGAGGGCTTCGAGATCTTCCGGGGTGAACGGTTCGGCGACTTCGAAGTCGTAGTAGAAGCCATCGGTGATAGGCGGGCCGATGCCCAGTTTCGCGTCGGGGAATCGTGCCTGCACCGCCTGGGCAAGCACGTGGGCGGCCGAATGCCGGATGACGCCGCGGCCGTCGTCGGTGTTGGCGGCGACCGGTAGGACCTCGGCGTCTGCCTCGGGCACCCACGAAAGGTCGCGGAGGCGTCCGTCGACATCGCGGACAACGACCACAGCGTCGGCAGCCCCTCTGGTCGGCAGTCCAGCTTCGCGCACCGCCTGCCCGGCGGTCATCCCGGCAACGACCCGGATCGGGGACGCTGGGGCGAAGCTGGCGGGGGCGCTCATCGCGGGGTCTCCAAACTTTCAGGGGTGCTACGGACGTGTTCGGGGCAGGTTCTCCCTGACCGCGACCATGCTATCGGGGCCGACCATCACGACCCGAAACCAATAGGGCTATCCAGCCACTCGCTCTCGATGTTCACCAGCCCCCCGGCCCAGTCGAGCGCGCCGAGCACCCACAACGTCAGCACCACGATCGCAATGGTGAACGCCACCCCCAGCACCTGAACCCAGAGGCCCTGCTTTTTGAACCAGCGCATCCCCGCGTCGTAACGTATGCGCACGTAGCCCAGCAATTTGCGCGCCCAGTCGAATTCGGTCGCCAGTACGGCCAAGCCCACGAACACGATCGCCCACCCAGGGCCTGGGTACGGGATTGCGACGATCCCCACGGCCAGGACAAGAATGCCCACGACGCCGACCGCCATGCGGTAACCGAAGTCGGCGAACCGCCGTCCGCGCAGGCGCTCGCGCCGGCGCGCCCACCGCTTAGCGATCCCCGCGCCGTCGTCGATCATGGTTGTCCCGGCTTCAGCTTGATGAACAGAGCACGGCCTTCGGCCAGTACGTCGCTTCCGTCAAGAATATGCCCGGAGACGAAGATCTTGCGGTTCTCGATGGCGTCGATGCCGGCTTCGACCTGGAACTGCTTTCCCACCGGGGCGATCTTGCGGTAGTCGACGTGCAGGAATGCGGTGCGCTGAGCCCGGCCGTTGGTGAGCTTGAACGCCGTGTAGCCGAGCAGCGAGTCGAACAGCAGCGCGACCGCGCCGCCGTGCGCAGCGCCGTTGCGGCCGAGGTGGTATCTGCGGAATTGCACGACGCCGGCGACGCGGCCGTCCTCGGTGATGTACAACTCGGCGGGCACCTGCAAGACGTTGCCTCGATTAGGCAGGTCCATCCGGCGGCCCGAAGGAGATGACCACTCGTCGGCATCGTAGGGCGCGAGCAGGTTCGAGGCCTTCTCGACCAGTTCGGCGGCTTCGGTAATCACCGCGTCGGGGGCGTTGGCCGCGCGTGCGTGGTCCTGCAAATCACGGACTGCGTCGACAAAACGCCCGTAGTCGGCTCCACCGCAGTTGGTGGGTTCCGGCTGACTGAATCCTCCGCCGATTTGAGCATCGTCGGATCCATGGGCGCTCACCCGCCTACCGTATGGGTTGCCTCAATAGTCCGGCGCCGCCTTTGCCGAACGTCTCCAATCCGCGCCGCCCCGGCTCAATGGAGGCCATGCCCGCGCGCTGCGGGGCGTACCGGAATCCGAGGATGGAAAACTGACATCCGTGAAATTGAGCGACCTGGCAGCGAAGTCCCTCACGTATACAGAGGTGGGAGCGACCGCAACGGCGATGCCCAGCGGGTACCACCATCTGCGCAAGTCATCGGTAATCGGACACGGCCGAAACCACTTCGACCACGTGGCCGCAAAGGGTATGCACTGGGGCATGCTGCGCGGAGCAGGTCTACGAGTCGAGGCGACCACCCCGGTCGCGGAGGTCGGCGCTGAGGTGTTGGTGCACCTAGGACCACTTGTTGCACCTTGCCGGGTGGTCTATGTGGTCGATGAGCCCGATCGCCGCGGTTTCGCGTACGGGACGCTGCCCGGACACCCTGAATCCGGCGAGGAACTTTTTCTCGTCCGCTACGACCCCCCTACCGGCGACGTCGTCGCCGAGGTGGCCGCGTTCTCTCGGCACGCGACCTGGTGGAGCCGACTGGGCGCCCCGATCACCTCGCTGATGCAGCGCCTGATCACCGATCGCTATCTGCAGGCACTTTGACAGGCCAGTCTGACCGCAGCTCCGGCGCAATCAGTTTTCCCACCGATCACGACGCTCACCGAGGGGCTCAGGGGCGGCGACCGCCGGCTTTGGGATATCGGCGTTGCTCGCGGGTCCCCCGGCGGAATCTCCCTTAGATGCCGACCAGTCGGTGTCTAAACAGAGAAGGTCAGTCGGCATCGAAATCTCGCTGGGCAGCGGTACCGGCAGGCCGGGAATGGTGGGCATGGTCAGCGACGGCGGCGAGACCAGGTTGGACAGACCCGTGGCTGCAAGCGGGGTCAGCGGATTCGCCGCAGCTGGTACCGCGACATCGGCGACTCCAGCCGCACCCGGTAACGGAACCGGCGGTGGCGGCAGCGCCCCGGCCACCGCCGAAGCGCCGTCCTGCACAGTGCGAAGCAGGCCGGGCGGCGTCAGCAGATCGGACGTTGTCAGCGAACTCCCGGGGGTTCCTGGTATCGACGGCTGCGGCGTAGCGGGGTTGACGCGATTCGACGACGGCGGAGGTCCTGGGTAGGGCGGAACCGGGTTGTTGACCGCAACGCTTGAAGACGACGGCGGGACGGCCGGTACGGGCGGCGTCGCAGCCGGCACCGAGATCCCCCCGGGAACACCGGGAACCGGCGGCGCCGGTGGAGTGACGGTCCCAGCCGGAATCGCGCCTCCTCCACCAGGCAGCGGCGGGACGATCGGTGGGGCCACACCGGCCTCGCCGAAGATCGGCGCGGCCGGAACCGGCGGCAACTCCGGTATCCCACCGGGAACCGCTGCGCCTGCAGGCGCTGCGGGGAGGGCCACACCTGCGTCGCCCAAGATCGGGGCACTTACGGCGGGCGGCGCTACGGGCGCAATATCACCGGCCGCAGCCGCCAACGGAGCACCGACCGCCGGCGGCAACCCGACATCACCAGACGCCGCCGCCAACGGAGCACCCGAAACACCCGGCGCAGGCGGCGCCACCACACCAGCCTCACCCACCACCGGAGCACCCAACGCCGGCGGCAACCCGACATCACCAGACGCCGCCGCCAACGGAGCACCCGACACACCCGGAACACCGGCCGCAGGCGGCGTCACCACACCAGCCTCACCCACCACCGGAGCACCCGACACACCCGGCGCAGGCGGCGTCACCACACCAGCCTCACCCACCACCGGAGCACCCGACACGCCCGGGGTCGGCGGCGTCGTCAACCCCACCGAACTACCCCCCGGCACACCCGACACACCCGGCGTCGGCGGCGTCGTCAACCCCACCGAACTACCCCCCGGCACACCCGACACACCCGGCGTCGGCGGCGTCGTCAACCCCACCGAACTACCCCCCGGCACACCCGACACACCCGGCGTCGG
>JAHZIT010000113.1 GCA_022601275.1 Actinomycetes bacterium | reverse complement strand
CGGGTGGTGTCGTTGCCACCCACGATGAGCAGCGCCAGGTTGCCCAAGAACTCCATCGGCCGGCTGATCAGATCTTTGGTGTCCTTGTTGTTCAGCATCAGGCTGATGAGGTCGAAGCTGGGCTCGACGCCGGCCTTCTGTTGGGCCTCCCGTTCCCGCCATAGCTGCGAGAACGCTTTGGCCAGCTCGGCCACTGCCGGGAACAACGCGTCGCGGTCAGCCAACCCGCCGGTGCACTGCGGCGCAGCCGCGGCGACGTCCGACCATTCCACCAGCTTGAGGCGCTGGTCGTAGGGGAAATCGAACAACGTGGCTAACATCCGGGCGGTCAACTCAATGGAGACGTGCTCGACCCAGTTGAAGGGCTGCTCTGTAGGCAGATTGTCCAGCACGTCCTGCGTGCGGGTGCGGATCAGGGCTTCCATCTCTTTGAGGTTCTTGGGGGCGACGACGTCCTGGACGGCCTTGCGCTGGTTGTCATGCTTTGGCGGATCCATGGCGATGAAAGTTTCCGCTTCGAGGCCGGGGGGCCGGTCACCGAGGAAGATGATGGGCTCAGCGGAGAACAGTTCGTGGTGCTTGTCGACGAAGACGATGTCCTCGTACCGGGTGACCGACCAGAAGGGGCCGAAGGGGCTGTCCGCCTTGTAGTGGACGGGTTGTTGGTCGCGCAGCAGCTTGGCGTAGGAGTCGAACATTCCCTGCCTCCACAGGAACGGGTTGCTGAGGTCGATGTCACCGATGTCGAGTGTGTCGGCCGCAGGCAGCGGTGTTTCGGCGAACTCGGGCACCGGCGGGTTGATGCCGACCTTGTCGATCACTTTCTGAGCCAGGTGTGCGGCTTTGATTTGCCAGTGCATCGGCACTACCGGCGCCGTCGCGTTCATGACGGTTGCTGACAGATTCATCACTGAGCCCTTCGCTACATCTGGAATTCGGGCAGCGTCACAGTCAGGCCGTCGAGATCCTCGGTGACGTTGATTTGGCAAGAGAGCCGCGAGGTGGGGGCAGCTTCGGGTGTCATGTCCAGCATCTGCTCTTCGTCCTCGTTCTTGGAGCCGGTCTTGACGAACCATGTGCTGTCGACGATTACGTGGCAGGTTCCGCAGGCCGCATCGCCGCCGCAGTCAGCATCGATTCCGGGCACCATGTTGTCTACGGCATGCTGCATCAAGGACTTGCCATCCTCGATGGAGACCTCGTGCTCGGTGCCGTCATGCTCGGTGAAGGTGACGTGTCCCATAGAACTAACTCTGCCCCATGCGGGGCCCCCTCCTGAGGTCACCAGTTGACACCGAGGGGGTCATTTCAAGACAATTTTCAGTCGTGGAGCCGTCGGCACAGGTAACTATCCCCACGGTCTATTCCCGCCTGATCGCGCAAGAGCTGGGAATGCGGGCCCCTGACCTGACGGAGTTGCTGGCCGGCACAACGATCACGCCCGAGCAGCTACTTGACGAGCAAACGCGCCTCACGGCGGGCCAGCAGATCCAGATTGCGCGCAACGCCCTGCGGCTGTCTGGTGACCCGTCGTTCGGGATGCGCCTGGGCCGCCGGCTCACCCCGGCCGTGCACGGGCCGATGGGTTTTGTGGCGAGCAGCAGTCCGGATCTGGCCACCGCACTCGAGGCGGTCGAACAGTTCACGGCGACGCAGATGCCGCTATGGCGTGTTACCCATGACCGCGGCCACGATGTCACCGTGATCCGCTTTCGGCTCACCACCGACGTCCCGACCGAGGTGGTCCGGTGGATGGCCGAAGTCAGCGCGATGGCGCTGTACTCAATTGCCGAGTTCATCACTGGCCGTGTCCCCGACATGGCCGAAATCGATTTCACGCATCCTGATCCTGGCCCGCGCGCGGGTTACGGCGAGTATCTGCCCGGCCGCCTGCGGTTCATGCGCCCGGCCTTCGAAATTCGCCTGCCGACCAAGCTTTGCGAGATTCCCAACGCCTCAGCGAATCGCGACACATACTTGCTGGCCTGGGCGCAGTGCGAGGCATTGCTCGCCGAGCTGCAAAGTCCGCAACCCAGCATGCGGCGCCAGATCGAAACCATGATGCTCACCCACCCCAGGGGAGCCTTAACCGAAGACCACTCCGCTGCTGCACTTTTCATGAGCAAGCGCACGCTGGCCAGGCGCCTCAAGGAAGAGGGGACCAGCTTTCGTCGAATCAAAGAGGACGTCTTGGCCGGCCAAGCCCAACGGTATCTGCGTGACGAGCGGATGACGGTGCAAGCGATAGCCGATCTGCTCAACTATCACGACAGCACCAACTTTCGACGGGCCTTCAAGCGCTGGTGTGGAATGACCCCGGAGGCGTATCGCCGAAACGCTCAGTAGGCCCGAAGCTACCCGCAGGCGGGGTTCGTTCGTCAACTGTTGATTGGAGATCAAACGGCCGGCATCGACGTGCGAAACGTCGCCGTCGGATTTCTTGTCGTCGCGCTGACCATGGCGGCCTGCAGCGCACCTGCGGCAAGGGGAGTGGCCCAGCAGAGCCAAGCTGACGCTGACTTCGACAATTATCGGCTCAGCGTTGGGGCGAAGAACCTTCGGGCGGGCAGGCACATAGGAGAACCCCACCTGCCCGGTGTCTACAATTCGTCTACACTGGTTCCATGGCAGCAGAAACCACGACTGTCCGAGTCCGCCGTCCCGATTCTGAGCGGCTGCAATCTCTAGCCAAAGCTCGTCAAACCGCCGTCGTCGACGTCGTGCACGCGGCCATCGACGCGCTGGAGAGGCAGGAGTTCCTGCGGGGGCTCAACGGGGACTACCAGCGCCTGCGTAGCGATCCTGAACTGTGGGAGCAATACCTGGCCGAACGTCACGACTGGGATTTCCTGGCTTGATCTGGCGGGGGGAGGTCTATCACGTCGATCTCGGCCAACCAGTCGGCCACGAGCCAGTCTTTCGCCGCCCGGCGGTGGTGGTGTCGGTCGACATTCTCAACAACGGACCGGGCGGTCTGGTGGTCGTCGTCCCGATCACCACCGCTGTTTACGGCCTGCGAAGCCACGTTGAACTTGAGCCATCGAGCAGCGGGCTGGGTCACACTTCCTATGCTCGCTGCGACCAGCTGCGGGTGGCCTCCATCGAACGACTGTCATCTCGCCAGGGAATGATTAGCCCAGAACAGATGCAAGCCATTGACCAAACACTGCGCTTCGTCCTAGATCTGTAGTGCACAGCCTCGTCGTAGTGCCGTGTCAGCTCGAAACCGATTGGAGGGAAGTGAAATACGGCCAATTTTTAGTTGACATAATGTGGCTTATCGGCACATAGCTACAGTGGGCGTTCGCGGCGGACCCTGGTCTGCGCTTGCGTTGTCCGATCCCGGGCTCGTTCTTCAGAACCATCTGACGACCATCGCCCCCGGGTCTACCGGCACGCACTTGTGCGCAGCCGGGCCGTCCGTAGCCAGGCCGCTGTGAACGCACAACCGCCCGGATTCCGCGATCGCCTGGCAGTGCCGGACCGAACGTAATCGGACATCCGGCGCCACCGCCCCAAAGCCCGCCTGGGGCGACAAGCAGACTCCCGCTGCCCCCTTGCCTCCACCGCAACCCCCATTACGTCACAGTGACGGAATGAGGGGCGGCGGTGTTGGTAGGGCTTCGCCAATCTCTACCCCGCGGGTCCAAGGCCTCGTTCTGCGTCGACGCAGATACAGTGCTCAGATGCCCTCTGCACGTGCCAGATTCACACGGCTGATGCTCAGCGCCCTGGCAGCATCCGCTTTGCTCGCTTCCTGCGCGCAGACGCCGGTGCCCGCGTCGTCATCCGGCGCCCCGCCGGCGGAGACAACCGACACGATAGCCGTACGTCTCGGCGCCGAGGAGGTCGTACGCCCCGGCATCGAGGTCTTCCTCGCCGATCTGCCGCCAGCGCTGCGGGGCAAGCGGGTTGGTCTCATTACGAATCACACGGGGATCGACCGGTCCCGCACCTCGGACATTGATCTGATCGCGCAACACGACGACCTGCAACTCGTGGCGCTGCTGGCGCCGGAGCACGGTATTCGGGGCACCGTCGAGGCGGGTGTCAGGGTCGCCGATGATGTCGATGAAAAGACCGGCGTGCCGATCTACTCCCTCTACACGGCCAAGGATCACAGTCCGACGGCCGAGATGTTGAAGGACGTGGACGTCTTGGTCTACGACCTCCAGGAAGTCGGCGGACGCACGTGGACGTACGTTTCGACCATGGCGCTGTCGATGAAAGCCGCTGCGAGGAAGGGGATCCCGTTCGTGGTGCTCGACCGGCCGAATCCGATCGGCGGCGAAATCGTGGAAGGCGCCCTGCTCGACCCGGCGTTTGCGTCATTTATCGGCATGTACCCAATCCCGGCGCGGCACGGGATGACGGTCGGTGAACTTGCCACGCTCTTCAACCAGCAGCACGGCATTGGCGTGGACTTGATCGTCGCGCGGACGGAGGGGTGGCGCCGCGCGCAATGGTTCGACGACACGGGCCTCCCGTGGGTAAACCCGTCACCCAACCTTCGGTCGCTGGCGGCGGTGACGAGCTATCCGGGCACCGTCTACTTCGAGGGCACTAACATCTCGGAGGGAAGGGGCACCGATCGGCCGTTCGAGCAGGTCGGTGCGTCATGGCTCGATGCGCCGCGCGTGGTCGAGGCCATGAACGCCATGCAGCTCCCGGGCATTCGTTTCGAGGCCATCACCATGTCGATCGCCGGCACCGCCCTGAAGTTTCCTGGACAGACCATCCCGGCCATCGGGCTGGTAGTCACCGATCGGCAGACCTACCGGCCGGTCCGTACGGCGCTGCTGCTCATCGACTCGATTCGCAAGCAGCATCCGGACGACTTTGCCTGGGGTCCCTCGATCGATCTGCTGACCGGATCGGACAAGGTGCGCCTAGCGATTGGTGCCGGTCAACTCGCGCCGCTCCTCCAGGAATGGCACCGCGAAGCCGCCGCTTTCCGCGAGAGCCGAGCGGCGTACCTGTTGTATTAGGCACGTGACGATTTGGTGTGCACGTAAGGGAAGAGCGTTGTCGCGCATGAACCCGTTTCACCCCGCCCGCCGGCGCCGCCGGTGTTGGAACAGACGGATCGGTTCGATCAAGATTAGTGCCCCCGCCGACACCGCAAGGTATAGGAACAAGGCGACATTGGGCACCAACGCACCGATGAACGTCGACGCAGCCCAGAATGCCGCCCAGGACCACCGAGCCATTGTGAGACTCCTCAACTCCGATTCAGCCCCCTCACGGATGAGATCTGGCTCCGTCGTCACATAGGTACAGAGCACTGCGTTAATCGCAGTCGCCAGAGTCAGGTTCAACCCGAACAGGCATACCGCTAGACGCTCGCCCTCCCCGTTGAGATGGGTGCCCATCACCGCGGTCGTAAACGGGAGAAAGGTGACAAACAGCAGCAGAAGAAGGTTGAGCCCAAGTACGACGTTGTCGGTTGCAGCGAGACACCGACTCAACTCGTTGTGCGCAACCCACGAAGCGCCTATGAACGCGAAACTCACGAAGTAGGCCAGCAGGGTGGGCCATGCTTCAACCAACTCGTCCAGCAGTCGATCCGAGGATTCTGGAACGCTGAATTCGAGGACGAGCAGCGTGATCACGATCGCGTACACCCCGTCGGAGAAGGCCTCAAATCGGCCCTTCGGCACTAGCCGCGATTCCCAACCCACTACGTGAGGATCGCACGACCGCCCCATCGGTGCGAGGCATAAACGAGTTTCTGGAGCCCACTATGGCGGCAGCGTCGAGGTGGTGGCAAGGTGCTACTCAAGCCTGACAGTCGTCGAGAAGTCGCTGGAGGTCGGCCGGTTCGAATCCGTTCGCGGTGCCAATAACGACGATTTCACTCCGCTTCTCGCGGTCTCCCCATGCCTGTCCGGCATCGAATGTCGATCGCCGGCCGACGGATTGCAGAATGGTCGAGCGATCCAGTTCCTCGGAGGATGCAATGACCCCCTTGCAGCGTATGACGCAAGCCGGGAACTGCTTGATCGCCTTGCGGAGAAGGGCGATCGAGAGCGGCCGTTCGGTCGTGTACGAGTATGACCGAAACCCCGAAGCTGACGGCAAGGGTTCGATTGCGGCGTCAATGCCGCTGTCGGCAGCTGCCTGGGAGCCAGCTCCGAGGAGGAGATCGAGCGGGACCTGGCAATGATTCGTCTCGATTTTGCGAACTCGCGGGATCCGCTCGTCGATCCACTCGTGAATGGAACGAAGCTGGCACTGATTCACCAGGTCGACCTTATTGAGCAGGACGATGTCGGAGTAGCCGACCTGTCGCAGCTTGAGTTCCAACAACTCCGGCAGTTCGAAGACCTGTTCGGCATCGATGACCGAGATGATGCCATCAAGGCGGATCTCGTCCTTGATGCGATCGTTGCCAAGGGTCATTGCGATCCCCATCGGATCCGCGATACCGCTCGCCTCGAGCACGATGTGCTGCGGTGCCTCTGGACGGTCGATGAGCGCGACGACGGCGTCGACGAGGTCGTTGTCGATCTGGCAACACACACACCCGTTGGCCAGCGAGATCGATTGGTCGTCCATCCCGACTACAAGCCGCTCATCGATATTGATCGATCCGAAGTCGTTGATGAGCAAGCCGATCCGCAATGCGTGGTCCCCGGTGAGGATCCGATTCAGCAGCGTCGTCTTGCCCGCGCCGAGGAAACCTGTGAGGACGGTGTCGGGGACGGGTTGGCTCCCTCCCCTGCGGCCGCTGCTTCGAGGAGGGCCCGAAGTGGAATCTGGAGACCCTGTGGAAGTGCATTGATGAGCTCACGGGCGACGTCCGGTGGCATGTACTTGTCAGCGTCGATCTCGATGTCGCGAAAGTAGACGTCTTGCTGTTCCTCGCGGGGAATCCGGATCGGGGGCACGTCGAGAAACTCAGGCACTACACCGTCGACCGCGTATAAGCCGGCCAACTGATCGGGCCTCGGCCGTGTTACCGCACCCAGACCAGGCAGGACCGCCTCGCGGGCCCAGACGGCGTCCTGCGTAACGTTCACTACCTGCACGTCGGGCGCGCCGACCACGAACAGCCCGTCCCAGTGCGCCCGCACGCCGGCCACGATCTCGGCGGACGTTGCATGCTCGAACTCGAGGTGCGTGGCCATCCCGATCCGCGGATTGACCTGTTTGAACAGGTAGCCGAGCGCGTAGTGAGGCGTGTGGTGGGTGTCGATGATGTAGTTGTAAAGCTCTTGGGGGTAGCCGTATTTCAGGCTGGCGATGAACCCGAGGTCGCTCTGCACTTCGGACACGAAGACGTCGGCACCGGCCGCGTACTCGACGGTCAACTCGTCAGGCCGCCCGTCTCCTGTCCACACGAATGAGAGTCCCGTGTCCTCCCAGTCCAGTCGGTAGGCCGAGGCGCCGTCCTTGCCGTGCGATCGGGGCCAATGGCGCACCGTGACGCCGTTGCGCTGGTAGCAGATCCCGTTCTCCTCCCGGAAATCGAATTCCGTGACCTCGACGTCGTAGCCATCGCCGATTGGGAGGGTGTCGAACTCCTCGAGATGCCACCGCAGCATCTTCTTCATGTTGTCGACCATGGCTGCTGTCCCGAGCTCGGAGGTCCGACCCGATGGGCCGTAAACGCGCAGAGGGTGCCAGCGTCCCGTCGTTGCCGTGAACGGCAGCATGTACGGCAAGTCCGCGTAGTGGTCAACGTGGAGATGGCTGATGAAGATGTCGTTGATCGTCGATGGCGGCACACCCATCGCCAAGATGTTCTTCACCGACCCGTTCCCCAGATCGAAGAAGAAGCTGTCCCCGTTTCCGAGTTCCACCATGATTGAGGTTCCCGCTTGATCGCGACGCGGAGGCCATGGACACGAGCCAACGAATGACACCCGCATCTCGTCGGCGCCGAGGATCTCGGTGCCGGGGAAGTAGAAATTGTTGTTGTTCAGATGCTCAGTCGGCTTGAAGTATTCGGGCAGAGAGATCCCCATGCCAGGGCCACCCTGGTATGGGCTGGAGGGCATGTTTGCCATTTGTGTTCCCTTCGAGGCTCTGGAGACTTCCCGACAGCAGTGCTCTGCCGCACGCGGGACCGCCGGCCCCAATCAGCGATATCGGGTCCATCGTACTGGTCGCCGTAGCCTGTTTTCCCGAATGAGTCTTCCCTGCTTCGGAGTCCAGTGCCCTTTGGATGAGCCGGAAAGGACGATGTGTCGGATGCGCAGCCACCCACATCACCCCGATCCACAGCTCGTGACGATTTCAATGCGTCCTAATCGAGAGAGCACATGACGCCAACCCCAAAATTGTTGGTGCAGAGGGTAAACGTGGCAGGAGCTCTGGGGACCGCGCATCCAGATGGTCGGTTCCACGGAGTCCTTTGACGGGCCTAACAGGACCGCGGAGATCCGGTACCCTTCCCGGCATGCCCCAAGCCACGGTTGCCGAGTACGTCCTGCAACGACTGAGCGCCCTCGGCATCGATCGGGTGTTCGGAGTGCCCGGCGACTACGCCTTCTCAGTCGATAACGCCGTCGAGAAGGTCGAGGGCCTTGACTGGGTGGGGTGCGCCAACGAGCTCAACGCTGCCTACGCAGCCGACGGCTACGCGCGAATCCGCGGGGCGGCGATATTGTCCACCACCTACGGCGTCGGCGAGCTGTCGGCGCTCAACGGGGTGATGGGCGCCAAGGCCCACAGGGTGCCGGTCTTCCACATTGTCGGGATGCCTAGCGAGCGCATTCAGCACCTCCGTCTGATCACCCACCACAACCTCGGCGACACCAAATACGATCGTTTCCAAGATATTTCGGCGACAGCCTGCTGTGTATCGGCGGTGTTGACCCCGGACAACTGCATCGACGAGCTCGAGCGCGTGATCCGTGAGGCGCTGCGCCAGTCCATGCCGGCTTATATCGTGATCTCACAAGTCAACGGCCTCATGCCGGTGATCGGCACCCCTGTCGAGGGTTCGCCGCTGGAAACGATCAAGAGGCAGCGAAGCGACGAGTCCGAGCTGGCCGCAGCCGTCGCCGCCATCACCGGCAAACTAGCCGCGGCAACAAACCCCGTCGCCCTGGTCACTACCATGACAAGCCGTTACGGCCTCGCCGGCAAGGCCGCCGAGCTCGTCGGCAAAGCCAACCTGCCTGTGGCGGTCACACCGAACGACAAAGGCGTGATCGACGAGTCTCTGCCGCAGTACATCGGTCTCTACGCGGCGCAGAACTCGCGCCCGGCCGAAGTCTGCGACGTCGTCGAGCAGGCCGACCTGGTCCTTGACATCGGCGGTGTCCTGCTCACTGAGCTCAACACCGGTTTGTGGGGCGCCGTCCTGGACACCACGCGGGCAATCTGCATCCACGACAATTGGGTCCGCAGCGGCACCGACGTGTACCTCAATGTTGCCATCGAGGACGTTATCGAAGCCCTGACCGGGCAGGTCACCCCCCGCACGGCCCGGCCCGGCCCGACCCCGGAGGCCATGGCGATGGTGGGCTCCGGTGACGAGCCCACTTCCTCGGCCGGGTTCTACCCGCGATTGCAGCGGCGACTGCGCGCCGGTGACACCCTGGTAATCGAGACGGGCACGTGCATGCTGCACCTCAACGGGATGCACCTGCCTGCCGGAGTCGGTGCCGAGGGACAAGGGCTGTGGGGATCGATCGGCTGGGCGACACCTGCCGCCCTGGGCGTCGCGCTGGCCAAACGCTCGGGCCGCACCTGGCTGGTCACCGGCGACGGATCTCACCAACTCACCCTCAACGAACTCGCAGTAATGGGTCGCTACGGCGCCGACCCGGTAATCTTCGTGCTCAACAACGGCATCTACGGCATCGAAGACGTCATCAGCGAGCGCGGGCACGCCTACGACGACCTCGCCCCGGTCCAATACCACCGTTTGCCCGAGGCGTTCGGCTGCAAAGGCTGGCTCTCCGCGAAGGTCGCCACCATCGCCGAACTGGACGAAGTCCTCGACGCCATCGAGTCTCACGACGGTGCGGCCTATGTCGAAGTGATGATCCCCGAAGCCGAGAGTCAGCCGCTGCCAAGAGAAGTGATCGACCGGGGGTACAAGCTGCAGACCCCGAGACCCACCTGAGGTTCAGCTGGAAAACCGATCAGTTGGGGCCCGCTGCGAGATCGGTTGGTTGTTCGTCGGCGTGTTCCTGGAAGGTCGCACCGTAGTCCGGCACCTCGAGTGGACCGTCCCGGCGGGCTGCGGCGATGGCATTGGTCAGCAGCGGCGCCAGCCCCGCGAATGAGCCCATGTCGAACAACATCAGCGTGAGAAGCCGGTTGTGCACATAGCCGAAGGAGCTGCCGGTCTCGGGATCGGCCCAACCGATCGTGCCGCCCAGACCTATGTGACCGAAGCCAGGCAAGAACCCCGGGATCGGCGAGGACTGGAACCCTCGGTGATACGAAAACGGAATACCGAGGTTCAGGTCCGGCGACAGATCGACCTCCCCCACCAATCCGCGTGCCGTCTCCGAAGACAGCAGTTGGGTTTGGTTCATGACGCCCTCGTTGGCCAGTGCGCCATACAGCTTGGCCAATGCACGCGCGGTCACAACTCCGTTGGCAGCCGGCATCTCGGTGTCAAGAAAAGGCATATCGCCCTGCAATAAGGAGGTGATTCCCGGGAAGTACACAGCGCCCAGCATCCCCGAGAATGACAACCCTGCAACCTTTGGCGCAACAAAGTCGAAAATCGGTGTGGGAATGGCACTTTGCGGGAACAGCGTCTGTGCGGTCACCGTGGGGGCGCTGGCCGGCGGGCGGCCCAGATGCAGACCTTCGGTATCCAGGCTGCGCGCGAGCTCGTCGCGGAAAAGCTCACGCATGCCGACGCCTGTTACCGCACGAGCCAGCCCGGACAGCAACCATCCGTAGGTGATCGCGTGATAGGCCGGCGTGCCATACAGCGGGTCCAGCGGTGCGGCGGCCAGTCTTTCTTCCATCGCGAGGTGGTCCAGGACCTCGTCCTTGCCGACACCTTTGAGATGCGCCAGCCCGGCTCGATGCCGCAACACGTCGCTGACGGTTATCACGGACTTGCCGTTGGCCCCGAACTCGGGCCAGTACTCGGCCACCGGTGCGTCGTAGGCGATCAGACCGCGGTCAGCCAGTCGATGAATCACCGTCGCCGCCAAACCTTTTGTCGCCGAGAACACCATGGCGCCGGTATCGGCGGTCCAGGGCACCTCACCGCGCCGGTCCGAACAACCCATCCAGACATCGACGACCGGTCGGCCGTCGATGTACACCGAGAGCGCTCCGCCGCCGAGTTGGCGGGCCGGGTACAGCGCGGCGAACGCTCGCATGACCCCGCCGAAATGCGGATCGGCCCCGCCCTGTACGCCAGACGGTAGGCCGTTGCCGGCCGTGAGAAGAGAAGACTTCGCCATGGCATCAACGATGCTCCCGGGGCTTGTCCAGCGTGCAAGAATCGCCATTTTTCCGGCTCGGCAGGCCGACTTTCACCAGGCTCTCGCTTGACTCTCCCCTGGCAGAGCGCACAGCACGGTTTGGCCGACCCTCGTCTTCAGGCCGCCGCCTACTCGAGCCAGCGCGGATGACCACACCGTGAAAGGAACCGTGTCGCGGCGTTTCCGCAGGTCGCAGAACTGATTGCCGCCTCCGTCGACAAAAGCCGACGCGAGCGGGCCCGAGTCACTAACATCACTGGCGGAATACCTCCGATAGCGCCAGAGGGGTGCAATGACCAGCGAACAAGGCATAGAGGCAACCGGGGTCGACGGACGACTCGAATGGTTGCGGAGTTCGATGACGGCCGAGCCGTCCGGTGCTGCAGAAGCAGCCTGGGCCTGGATCGTGGACCTGTCCGAACGAGCAAAGACCGACGCCGCCGGCGCGGACACCGAACTCAACGAGCTGTTCCGGATGGGTACGGTGCCTACTGATCTGCACGGACCTACCGAGGGCATACTCGTGATGACCACGACGAACCCCAAGCTGGACATGGTGGTGCGGGCGGTGACTGCGCTGTGGATGCCGTGGCAGGGCAAGCGCTTCGACTCGGGCGCCGGCAGCGGCGACAACCGCCTCACCAAGAGCACCGGGCTGGTTTCCAAACTGCTCTGGCCGCTGTACTCGATGCGTGACGCCGAGGCGGGCAAGCTCGCATTCGATTTCAAGACGTATGTCGAAGCGGGTAAGGACGACCCCGACCTGCAGGTAATGGTGATCGATTACGCCAACGTGGAGAAGAACCCGCGCCTGATCATTCGCAGCGTTCGCGACGAACTGGTTGAACTCGTCGACGGCGTCTTCCTGGGCAAGATCTTGTTCAATTCCGACGACAGCTACAGCAAGATCGGCTACTTCGCCCTGCGCACACCGCGCTAGGCGGCCGGCCACTATCACCACAACCTAAGACAAGAACGGGGAACTCAGTTGAGTCGCCAATGGTACGAGCACCCATCTCTGATCCTTCAGCTCAAGGAGCTGTCCAAGCAGCGTGTCGAGCTGCGCGAGAAGAATCTCTTCGAGGGCCCCGGCATCCGGCCGGACGAAGATCTCGGTAAGCCGACCGACGAGGAGAAGCGGGCTCGCACGCCCGACGGCAAGTTCAACGATCTCGATGAGCCGTGGATGGGCGCGAAGTGCACCGGCTTCGGCCGGAACTCGCCTCCGGAGAAGACAATCATCGACCGGAAGCGGCTACTCGAACCCGATCCTCGGGTCATCAGCCGCCGGCTGATGGCACGTGACGAATTCAAGCCGGCGGGCATCGTCAACACGATTGCGGCCGCTTGGATTCAGTTCGAGAATCACAACTGGTTCTTCCACGGCGACGGCGTGCCCGAAAAGACCATCGACATCCCGCTTCGCGAGGGTGACGATTTCCCCGAAAACCCGATGCGGATTCGCAGCACCATCCCGCTGCACGGGGAAATCAAGGACGGTTGTCCCGCCCCGGTGTTCGAAAACCACGAAACCCATTGGTGGGACGGCTCCCAGATCTACGGCAGTGGCCAGGAGAAGCAAAACCAGATTCGCACGTACGTCGACGGCAAGGT
>JAHZIT010000112.1 GCA_022601275.1 Actinomycetes bacterium | reverse complement strand
TTGTGTCTTTTTGGCGGGTTGTGTCTTTTTGCTCGGCTGTGCTTTTTTGGCCGGTTGGGTTTTTTGGCTGGGTTGTGTCTTTTTGGCGGGTTGTGTCTTCTTGGCCGGCCGCGCCTTTTTGCTTGGCTGCGCTTTCTTGGCCGGCTGTGTCTTATTGGCCGGCCGCGCCTTTCCAGCCCGGCGCAGCAACTCCTTACGCGAGATCTTGCCGGTGATGCTGCGGGGGAGTTCGTCGAGGACGTTCACGGCCCGCGGCACCTTGTAGTTCGCCAGCGTTTCGCGAACATGCTGCTTGAGCGTGTCCGGAGTGGCCGAAGCTCCGGGATGGAGCACGACAAACGCCTCGAGCCGCTGGCCGTACTTGCTGTCGTCGACCCCGAGCACGCTGGCCTCGGCCACGTCGGGATGGGTCGCCAGTGTTTTCTCCACCTCGATCGGGTAGATGTTCTCTCCGCCGGAGACGATCATCTCGTCGTCGCGTCCGACCACGAACAGCCGGCCGTCCTCGTCGAGATAGCCGACGTCACCCGACGACATGAAGCCCTCGTGGAAGTCCTTCGTCTGCCCTGACGTGTAGCCGTCGAACTGGGTGGAGTTGCGGACATAGATGCTGCCGACCTCGCCGGTGGGAACCTCGTTGAATTCGGCATCGAGGACCAAAATCTCGGTGTCTCCCGCGGGTCTACCCGCGGTGTCGGGCGCGGCGCGCAGGTCGCGCGGTGTGGCGGTGGCAATCATGCCGGCTTCGGTGGCGTTGTAGTTGTTGTAGATGATGTCGCCGAAACGGTCCATGAACTTGATGACGACGTCAGGGCGCATCCGCGATCCGGAGGCCGACGCGAAGCGCAGGGAGCCGCCGCTGTATTTGTCGAGGACCTCTTCGGGTAGTTCGATGATGCGGTCGAACATCACTGGCACGACGCATAGCCCGGTGGCCCGGTGGCGATCGATGAGATCAAGGGTGGCTTCGGGATCGAACTTGCGACGCGTGATGATCGTGCAGGCCATGGATGCTGCGAAGGCGAGCTGCGAGAACCCCCAGGCGTGAAACATCGGGGCGGCAATGACGACGGATTGATCCGTTCGCCAGGGAGTTTGGTCGAGAATTGTCTTGAGCGCGCTCAGGTCGCCGCCGGAGTGTTTGGCGCCCTTCGGCGTGCCGGTGGTGCCGGAGGTCAGCAGGATCGTGTTACTTCTCGTACTTGCCCGATCCGGCTCCTGCCCGTCGTGGTCGGCGATCATCTGTTCGACAGTCAGCAACGATTCCGCGAGCGAGTCCGGGGCGTCGGCCCACCCGACGATGCGGGTCGCAGCGGGGCTGTCGGCCAGCGCGCGATCTACCGTTTTGGTGAACTCCTCGTCGTAGATCACCGCGACCGACTTGGCTCGGCCGTCTTCACTACCCTCGCGCTTCAACACCTCAGCGAGCGCGGGGCCGGCGAACGAGGTGTTCAGCAGCAGCAGGTCTGCGCCGATCCGATTGGCAGCGATCAACGCGTCGAGAAATCCGCGATGATTGCGGGCCATCAGGGCGATGATGTCGGGCTGCCCGTCGGGCAGCGCCTGCAGTGCCGCGGCGAATGCGTCTGCACGCCGGTCGATCTGCCGCCAGGTCAGGATTCCGATCTCGTCGACCAGGCCGGCCCGGTCCGGGCAACGCTGTGCCGAGGCAGCGAACCCCGAGGTGACGGCCATGTTCTCACGTTGCATCGCGGTGCTGATGCGCAGGTACTTGTCGGGGCGCATCGGCGCGATGAGGCCGGCGCGCACCATCGACGACAAGAGGCCCAGGGTGTGCGTTAGCGGGTCGGTGATCGCCATTTTCCAGCTCCTGCTCAGCCCAGCACCGGAAGGCGACGCTCATCGGCCAGCTCGTCGAGAGCCCGCTGCATCACCCGTCGGACGTGTGCGTCGACCTCATCGATGTCTGGGTCCGGGCCGAACTCCTCGACGATGTCGATCGGAGGTAGTGCTTTCATCGTAATTTTGGCCGGTAGCGGCACATTGACCGGAAGCACGACCGACAGGCCGAACGGGAACCCGAACGACACCGGAAGGATTTTGGCGCGGAACAGCCGCGCGATGGGGCCCAGCGCCTTGGCCACGTCGGTTCCGCGGGTAAGGAACAGTTGGCTCTCCTGGCCGCCGATCCCAACCGTCGGCACGATGGGAACGCCCGCGTTGATGGCGGCTCGCACGTAACCGGTCCGGCCATCGAAGTCGATCTTGTTGGCGTTCAGCGATGGACGGTAGACGTCGTAGTCTCCGCCGGGGAAAACGACCACGACACCACCCGAGCGCAGCGCCTCGTCCGCGTTCTTGTGGTTGGCGGGGATGAATCCGGCTTTCTTGAAGAAGGCTCCGGTCGGACCGAACATGATCATGTCGTGGCTCAGCGTGTACACCGGCCGGTCGAAGCCGAACTCCTCATAGAAGCCGGAGGCGAAGACCGGAATGTCCATTGCGAACATCCCGCCGGAGTGGTTGGCCACCACCAACGCGCCGCCTGCGGGGAACGTTTCCAGACCGCGCACCTCGGCGCGGTGATAGCCCTTCAGGAACGGCTTGAGCAAGCTCATCACCCGCCCGATGAGCACCGGATCCCACTTCGCGATCTCGGATTGCGCGCTTTCGGATTGCGCGCTTTCGGACGGGTCGATATCTGGCGAGCTCAACATGGCCCCTTCGGTATCGACGTTCAGCGGGTTCTGGTCGAGATTCTAATCAGGGCGGACGGCCGGTAAGTGGGCTTATGGCCGTTACTGCCCCGCTGGGTCGAAGAATTTCAGTACCGGCGGCAAGCCGTCAAGATCGGCGATGGGATCGAGCCCAGACCGTCATCAAAGGCGTGATGGTCGAGATAGGTCCATGCTGGACCAGGAGCGTCCCTCGCCGAAACTGACCAGGCTGATCCGACCGCCGAACGGCCGCTGCGTCGTAGGCTGTCAGCAAAACCGCAGCAACGGCAAGATTTCCCCGCTGGACGGAAGGCGCCTCATGGGCCACTACAGGAGCAACGTTCGCGACCTCGAGTTCAATCTGTTCGAGGTTCTTGCACTGGAGAAGGTTCTTGCGACGGGCGCCTTTGGCGACCTGGACGCCGACTCGGTGCGCCAGATGCTCGACGAGGCCGCCAGATTGGCCGAGGGGCCGCTGGCGGAAGCGTTCGCCGACACCGACCGCGACCCGCCGACATTCGACCCCGCAACCCATACGGTGAGCATTCCCGAATCCTTCAAGAAGGCGCTTCGGATCTGGCACGACGCGGATTGGTTCCGCGTCGCGATGGCAGAAGACATCGGCGGGGTGCCGGCACCCTCGATGGTGGAGTGGGCGATCAACGAGTTCGCGCTCGGCGCCCAGCCGGCGGCGTTCATGTACCTCGCGGGTCCGAAAATGGCCGACATCGTCTACGCCATCGGCAATGAGCAGCAACGGCACTGGGCATCGCTGATGATCGAACGAAACTGGGCCGCGACGATGGTCCTCACCGAGCCGGACGCCGGCTCGGACGTCGGCGCCGGCCGCACGAAGGCGGTCCCGCAGCCCGATGGCACCTGGCACATCGACGGTGTCAAGCGATTCATCACCAACGGTGACACCGACGATGTGTTCGAGAACATCGTGCATCTGGTTCTGGCGAGGCCGGAGGGTGCGGGCCCGGGCACCAAGGGCCTCAGCCTGTTCCTGGTGCCGAAGTTCCACTTTGATCCACAGACTGGTGTGCCCGGTGAACGCAACGGTGTCTTCGTTACCGGCCTCGAGCACAAGATGGGGCTGAAAGCCTCCGCGACGTGTGAATTGACGTTCGGCCAGCACGGCCCCCCGGCGGTGGGCTGGCTGATCAACGACGCCCATAATGGCATCGCCCAGATGTTCAAGGTGATCGAATATGCGCGAATGATGGTGGGTACCAAAGCAATCGCGACGCTCTCTACCGGTTACCTCAACGCGCTCGACTATGCGCGGGCCCGGGTGCAGGGCGCCGACTTGACGCAGATGACCGACAAAGCCGCGCCGCGGGTGTCGATCATCCACCACCCCGACGTGCGCCGGGCGCTGCTCACCCAGAAGTCCTACGCCGAGGGTTTGCGCGCTCTGTATCTCTACACCGCGGCGCATCAGGACCCGGCTGTCGCCGAGATCGTCTCCGGCGCGGACGCCGCGATGGCGGGTCGAGTCAACGATCTGCTCCTACCGATCGTCAAGGGGGTGGGCTCCGAGCGTGCCTATCAATGTCTGACAGAGTCGCTGCAGACCTTCGGCGGATCGGGGTTCCTGCAGGATTACCCGATCGAGCAGTACATCCGCGACGCGAAGATCGACTCGCTCTACGAGGGCACCACCGCCATCCAGGCGCAGGACTTTTTCTTCCGCAAGATCGCTCGGGATCAGGGCGGGGCACTGATGCACGTGGTCACACAACTCCGCCAGTTCCTCGAGGCAGGCTCGCCCGATCCAGAGCTCGCCGAGGGCCGGGCATTGCTCACCACTGCGGTCGAAGACGTGGAGAAAATGGTCACCACGATGACCGGATTCCTCCTCGATTCGCAGAAGAACCCCCGCGAGCTGTATCGGCTCGGCCTGGAATCGGTCCCGTTCCTACTCGCGGTCGGTGACCTAATCATAGGCTGGCTGCTGTTGTGGCAGGCCGAGGTCGCTCTGGCAGCTTTGAACGGCGGAGCAGACAAACGCGACCGCCATTTCTACGCCGGAAAGGTCGCAGCGGCGAAGTTCTTCGCCAAGAACGTCCTGCCGCGGCTGACGGCGCAGAGCGCCATCCTGACCTCCGCTGACCTCACTGCCATGGAGTTGTCCGAAGAAGGTTTCTGATCCGAGCCGGGGCCTTTACCCGATGCTCTGGCCGTCGGCTCAGGTGGGCGGCGTGTAGCCGAAGGGCATCAGAATGCTCTTCGATTCGCAGTACGCGTCGATACCCTCGGGGCCGTTCTCGCGGCCGACACCGGAGTTCTTGTAGCCCCCGAACGGTGCGCCCGGGTCGAACGCGTACATGTTGACCGCATAGGTGCCGGTCCGGATTCTGCGCGCGATCTGCAGCGCCTTGTCGTTGTCGGTCGTGTACACACTGCCGGCCAGACCATACGCCGAGTCGTTGGCGATGCGCACCGCGTCGTTCTCGTCCTCGTAGGCGATGACCGCGAGCACGGGGCCGAAGATCTCCTCCTGGGCGATGGTCATCGCGTTGTCGACGTCGGCGAACACCGTCGGCTGCACGAACCAACCACTATCCAGCCCCTCGGGCCGCCCGCCTCCGGTGACGACCCGTGCGCCCTCCTCGACACCCTTGTTGATGTAGCCCTCGACGCGCTCCCGTTGCTTCTCGCTGACCAGCGGGCCGACCATGGCGGCTGGGTCGTCGGGCAGGCCGATCGGCATGGCGGCGACGGCCGCGGACATCTTCTCGACCACCTCGTCATAGCGGGATCGTGGCGCCAGTATCCGGGTCTGTCCGACACAAGCTTGCCCACTGTTCATCAGACCGGAGAACACCAGCATCGGCAGGGTGGAGTCCAAATCTGCGTCTTCGAGAATGATGGCCGCCGACTTGCCACCCAGCTCCAGCGTGCACGGCTTGAGCTTCTCGGCGGCCAGCTTGCCGATCTCCTTGCCGACCACCGAACTGCCGGTGAAGGTGAACTTGTCCACTTCCGGATTCGCGGTCAGCGCCCGTCCGGTTTCCCTCCCGCCCGGCACGATCGAGAGCACGCCCTCGGGAAGCCCAGCCTCAGCGAACATCTCTGCCATCGCGAAGACGGACAGCGGGGTCTCGGCGGCCGGTTTGAGCACGACGGTGCAGCCGGCCAGCAGTGCGGGCCCGAGTTTGTTGGCGGCCAGGAAGAAGGGCACGTTCCACGCCGTGACGGCGCCCACGACGCCGACCGGCTCTTTGACTACCAGTGTCTGGCCGTAGATGCCGTCACGGATGTCCTGCCAGGGAAACTTGTCTGCGGCGCCGACGAAGTAGTTGAGCGCCGATATGGAAGCGCCGTACTGCATCATGTCGACGATGGTCGGCGGCTGGCCGGTTTCGCCCGCCAACAGGAATTTCAGCTCATCGCCGCGCTCTTCCATGATCTTGACCGCGCGGCCCAGAATCTCGGCGCGCTCGGCCGGAGACATCTGCGGCCACGGACCTTCCTCGAAGGCCGTGCGTGCGACCTGGCACGCGCCGTCGACGTCGGCTGCCGAGGCGAGCGGCACCCTGCCGACCAGTTCGCCGGTAGCCGGGGAGCGCACCTCAATCACATCTGAGGTGGTCGGCTCGACCCACTTGCCGCCGATGAAAAGCTTGTCCCACTCCGACTTGAACCCAGCCGACTTGAACCCAGCCGACTCGGACCCGGCCGACGTGGAACCAGTGGAGTTGATCGCGGTGCTCTGTGTCATGAGCGCCACATTACCGACCTCGAAGCAAAACGAGAACCTGTTGCAGTCCGACGGTCACTGACGCCCGGAAGGCTGAAGGACCACCACGAGATTGCTCACCGTGAATTCCCTCAACATCGGCACCTTCGTCAGTCCCCAAGCCCATCGTGGGTGGTAACGGGGGAATGCGGCGACCAGAGCGCCGGTGCTGGCGGCCCATTGCAGACCGTCGGCTGCCGACACCGCGAACAACGACGAGCCGTAGTCGTTCTTGGCTCGGTGGCCGTGCTTGCGGGCGTATCGTTCGGCAGCCCGGCGGCCGCCGAGGTAGTGCGTCAGCCCCATTTCGTGCCCGCCGAATGGTCCCAGCCAAACTGTGTAGGACAGCACGGCCAGACCGCCGGGCCGGGTGACCCGCAGCATTTCGTCGGCCAATCGCCACGGCTCGGCGACATGTTCGGCGACGTTGGACGACAAACAGATATCGACACTGTCGTCGGCGAACGGCAGCTCGGTGCCCGATGCCCTGACAAATACCCCTGCGGGGCAATGCAGGCGGGGTGCGGCGGCGTGCATCTCGCCGGGATCCGGTTCGACACCGATGTACCGGAGGCCGGCAGCGGTGAACGCCGACGCGAAGTATCCGGGGCCGCCGCCGACATCCAGCAAGTGCAGACCCGTCGTTGCCGAGCCATTGACCGAAGCCCACAGGGCCGTGACCATCTGCGCGGTGTCGGCGGCGAGCGCGCCGTAGAACCGGTCCGGGTCACTCTGTTCGAAGCGGAACTCCGCCAGCAGGCGCAGCGACCGCGACAGCGTCGCCCGCCGCGCCCAATGCCCAGAAGTCGCCATCGGAGCCACCTTAGGACGCGTTGGTTGAGATGGTCGCCCTCCGACTAGTCTGAACCGCGATGTCTGCCGTCCCAACCCACCCGAGCGGCGAGCCCGCCCGGGTCCGATCGATTCTGCTGCTGTGCTGGCGCGACACCGGTCATCCACAGGGCGGCGGCAGCGAGACCTACCTGCAGCGCATCGGCGCGCAACTAGCGCAGTCCGGGGTTCGCGTCACCCTGCGAACCGCCCGCTACCCCGGCGCCGCGCGGCGCGAGGTTCTCGACGGCGTCCAGATTCAGCGCGTCGGCGGGCGCTATTCGGTGTACGTCTGGGCCGGGCTGGCGATGGCCGCGGCCATCATCGGTCTGGGTCCGCTGCGCCACCTACGTCCTGACGTGGTCGTCGACACCCAAAACGGACTGCCGTTCCTGGCCCGGCTGGTGTACGGCAGGAGGGTGGTCGTGCTGGTGCATCACTGCCACCGCCAGCAGTGGCCGGTGGCAGGCCGGTTGATGGGCCGCATTGGCTGGTTCGTTGAATCGCAGCTGTCACCGCGTCTGCATCGGCGGAACCAGTACGTCACGGTGTCGCTGCCCTCGGCGCGGGATCTCACCCTGCTCGGCGTGGACGCCGGCCGCGTCGCCATCGTCCGCAACGGAATCGACGCGGCACCCGGCGGCACCCTGGCCATGCCGCGGTCGGAGAAGCCGCGGGTGGTGGTGCTGTCCCGGCTGGTGCCGCACAAGCAGATCGAGGACGCGCTCGAGGCGGTCGCCCAACTGCGCGCACGGATTCCGGACTTGCATCTGGACGTACTGGGAGGTGGTTGGTGGGCGCAGCGGCTCCTCGCCCACGCAAAGCGGCTCGACATATCCGGCGCGGTGACCTTCCACGGCCATGTTGATGATGACACCAAGCACGCTGTGCTGCAGAGGAGTTGGGTGCAGCTGCTGCCATCCCGCAAGGAAGGATGGGGCCTGGCCGTCGTCGAGGCCGGACAGCACGGCGTGCCCACCATCGGTTACCGGTCCTCCGGAGGTCTGTCGGACTCCATTGTCGATGGGGTCACCGGGCTGCTCGTTGCTGACTACAAAGGCCTGGTGGACGGACTCGATCGGGTGCTGTCCGACGAGACCATGCGCGAGCAGCTGGGAGCCAAAGCTCAGGTGCGCAGCGGTGAGTTCTCCTGGAAGCAGAGCGCTGATGCGATGCGGCTGGTCCTGGATTCGGTGCACGCAGGCGGTCTCCGCAGCGGCGTGATCTGACAGGCTCTGTCAACTCTCAACATCGTGCGTTCCAACATCGCGCGCGAGCTGGTGGCGGGTTGCCGGCCGGACTACCGTTTCGCGCCGGGCTCGTGCGCAGCTCGAACCGGCCGCCGACGCACCCAGGACAGCACCATCCCGGCGAGGCCGCAGCTCAGTAAGCCCAGCCAGATCGCGTGCGCGGCGAGCATGGCGGTTCGGTGTTCGGCGCGCGGCGTTTGCCCGCCCACGGAGTAGACGGTGATGTCCTTGTCGCGGTAGCTCACCGGCAGCGCCAGGCCAGGGTCGAGACCTTCGACAACGACCCAGCCCACGCCCGCGGCGGCAAGTTGCCCCCGATCCGCCCCGGAGACCAGCAACCGCTGAATCTCACGGGCGTGGGAACCTTCGCCGAGCACCGTGCGCCCGGCGATGGTCAGGTCACCGGTGCTGAGCACGTCTGCACGCACCCATCGGGGTAACGGATCGAGAACCGGGGCCTCGCCTGCCCACTCGAACCGGCGCATGGTGTCTACCGGCAACACTGCGACCGGCCGGGGGTCGGCATTGATGACCGCAGCCGCGATCGACCAGCCTGTGGGGTATCGCACGGGTGACACGCGGCCGCCGACTCCCCAGGCCAGGTCGGGCATCGTCGTCACCAGCGCCGCGCAGCAGACCGCCGCCGTGGCCGCCGCAGGAATGCGCGGGCGCAGTGTGATGACCGCAGCAGCCCCGGCCAGCGTGTAGGCGGGCACCGCCAACGCGACCCACTTCTGGCCGTCGCGGAGCACGCCCAGCCCCGGCACCGCGGCGGTCACCGCCTCCAGGAGTGCCAGACCCGGACCGGTTGCCATCAGAGCCGGCCCCACGATGGCCGCCGCAGCGACGACGAGCAACGGCACGGCGGCTTTTCGGCGGCTCAGCAAGGGCACCCCCACCGCAACGATGGCCAACAGCGCGGCTGCCGAGACTAGCGCGAAAAGTGTTGTCCGCGAGGCGGGTACCGCTTCAGCGTTCCAGATCCCGCCGAGACTGGCCAGGCTGCCGAGGGTGCCCAGCCCGGGCTCTGCACGCGCCGCGAACGCCGTCACCCCGGACGCATCGGCGGTTTCAGTCCATTCACCCGCGACGGCAGAGGCGACCAGCCAGGGCAGCGCAGCAGTTGTCGCGGCGGCCAGGCTGACCACCGCACAGAAGGTCCGCGACCGGCCATCTCCCGGCGCCAGCCCGGTTGCCACCGCAATCACGGCCGCCAGCAACAGCCCGGTGGGAGTCAGACCGGCCAGCGCGATCCAGAACAGCAATGGCCAAACCGGGGGCGGCGCAAATTCGCGCCCCGCGCTTCCACGCCCGTTCCCTGCACGCAGAGCCAGCACCGCCGCCGCCACCCAGGGCAGGCAGCCGTAGCCCACCAGCAGGCTCCAGTGCCCCTGCAGCAGCCGCTCCGCCACATAGGGATTCCAAATCGCGATGGTGACGGCGACACACTGGCCGGGAACTCCGGCTTCGGGCAGCAGGGTGGCCGTCAGTCGTGCCGCCCCCCAGCCGGCCAACCACAGGCTGATCACCAGAAGTGCCTTGACTACCAGGCCCCCATCCAGGAGCGCAGAGCCCAGCGCCACGGCGTAGTCCTGCGGCACCGCCCGTGGTGCGGCCTGGGACAGCCCGAGCGCAGAATCGGACAGATAGGACCGCGGCGTGGACACAGCGTCGCGTAGCAGGAGATACCCCGGGGAGAACAACGGCGCCATCACCGTCAGGGTCAGCACCAACGCGTACACCGGCGCCGCCACCGAGCGCGCCCGAACGGGCGCAAGGAAACGCGCGATCAGCTGGGTTCGTCCGGTGGCAGATCGGACGGCCGTGCGGCCGGCAGTTTCTCGGTCTTGGCTTCTGCCCCCGGTACCGGTTCGCCCTCGTCGCCGCGTCCGCCGAAGAACCTCAGGCCGGGGTCATCGAGGCCGGGATCGATCAGCATGGACTCCGCGCGCAGGGTAAAGGATCCCAGCAGGGCGCCGCCAACCATCGCGATGAGTCCCAATGCGGTGAAGGTGATGGGCAGGATACGGCTCCACAAGGCGAGAGTGTCGCGTTCGTCCTGCGCAGCCGCCACCTGGGATTCGACCGACTCCGCATTGGTGGTCACGCTGTAATCGACGAACGTCACCTCGGGCTCGAGCGCCTCGCGCGCGTAGTAGTGATGGGCGCGGTCGGTCTGCTTGACGATCGTGCCCGACACTGGATCCACCCAGAACGTGCGCTGAGCCGCGTAGTAGCGCGTCATCGTGATCGGCTCTTCGGGGTCCTCCGCCTCGATGCCCCACATGCGGGCGGGGGCCGTCGCCTGGCTGTCGGCATCGTCGTCGTACAACGACGAGTACTTCACGGGCTCGACGAGCTTGCCGTCGGAGTCGTAGCCGACATTCTGGCTGAACTTGTAGGTGGTCAGCCCGTTGACGTCGTCCTCGCCGGAGTAGTTGGCGTCGAACGCTTTCTGGGCGATCGGGTCGAACACCGGGTAGGTCTTCTTTTGGGTGTCGAACGGGAAGCGGTAGGTCAACCCCTCGTGCGGCAGCGCGACGTTGGTAGGAGGATCCTCGCTGTCCATCGCCCGGGGCTTCTGGATGGCACCACCGGGGTTGTTCTCGCTGGATACCGCGAGCGCGGTCGTACGGTTCAGAGTGACCGTGTCCACCATCGCCAGCAACAGTCCATTGTCGCGCTGCTGATCGCCGCGCCGCAGGGTGCTGCCGACCTGCAGGGTCACCACGTCGGCGTTGGCGGGCGACTCCACGGTGATTTGTTGTTGCAGGACGAGCGGCACATCCTCGTCGATGACGAACTGCTGGCTGTTCAGGGATTCCGGATCAAACGCCTCACCGGAGCCGTCGCTGACCAGCGTTGCATCGATGTCCAGCGGAATCTTGGCGATCTTGCCCGTGGTGTAGGTGGACAGCAGTAGTGCGGCGATGAGCAGGGCGGCACCGAGCCCCATGATTCCGCACGCGGCGATCCGCAACGCAACTGCGCGGTTCAATACCGTGTCTCCCTTCGCGCGCCGCAACTGGCCATTACCCCACCGTGTCGGCTGTCGGTGACGTGCCAAAACCTGTTTGACCCTAACAGCACACGCCAGGGCCGTCGCCTACTGCGACCTCTTCGACATCGTGTTCACGAAGACGCCCGATCTCCGGGGTCACTGCGGGCATGACAACCCGTTTTCGTCTCGGTCGACCGGGCGGGCACACTGTTCCTCGTGAGCGGAACCGTGACGGTGACGGGCGTGCTTCCGGCGGACGCCGGCACCGTCGGCGGGACCCGCGGATTCTTGCCCGCCGTGGAGGGCATGCGCGCCTGCGCGGCCATCGGGGTGGTAGTCACCCACGTCGCTTTCCAGACCGGGCACACCGGCGGAATCTCCGGACGGGTGCTCGGTCGATTCGACCTCGCAGTGGCCGTGTTCTTCGCCCTCTCCGGATTCCTGTTGTGGCGCGGGCACGCCGCGGCGGCGCGCGGACTCCGATCGCGGCCTCCGACCGGGCACTATCTGCGATCACGCATCGTGCGAATCATGCCGGGCTATCTGGTAGCAGTCGTGGTGATTCTGACCCTGCTCCCGGATGCCAAGGCGGACCTCACGGTATGGCTGGCGAATTTGACGTTGACTCAGATCTATGTCCCGCTGACGTTGACCGCAGGCCTGACCCAGATGTGGAGCCTGTCGGTGGAGGTGGCCTTCTACGTGGCGCTACCGTTCCTGGCGCTGCTGATGCGGTGGGTGCCATCGCGGGCGCGCATCAGCGTCATCGCCACCGCGGCCGTCGCGAGCTTGGGTTGGGCGCTGTTGTGGCAACTGGTTCCCCTTGACCCGCCCTCCGGTGTCAACCCGCTGAACTGGCCGCCGGCGTTCTTGTCGTGGTTCGCGGCCGGGATGCTGCTCGCCGAACTGACCGTCAGTCCGGTCGGGTGGGTGCACCGGCTGGCTCGTCGCCGCGTCCTGATGGCATGCGTCGCGGTGGCGGCGTTCCTCGTGGCGGCCTCACCGTTGGCCGGCCCGGAGGGCCTCACGCCGGGCAGCGTCGATCAATTCATGGTCAAGATGGCGATGGGGGCGGTGGTGGCCGGCGCGCTGCTGGCGCCATTGGTTCTGGACCGGCCCGATACGCCGCACAGGTTCCTGGGCAGCGCCACGATGGTCACGTTGGGACGCTGGTCTTACGGGCTTTTCGTCTGGCATCTGGCCGCGCTGGCGATGGTGTTCCCGGTGATCGGTGAGTTCGCCTTCAACGGCCACATGCCTGTTGTTTTGGTATTGACGGTGGTTTTCGGCTTCGCCATCGCCGCGGTCAGTTACGCGCTGGTCGAGTCTCCATGCCGAAATGCTCTGCGACGCTGGGAGCGGCGTGTTGACCCGACTCCGCTGGACAGCGCGGTCAACCAGGTGATTGAGCCCGCTGTCGCGCGGTGATCGCTGTCGGCCCAGCGTCGTCGGTCTGCAGTAGTCAATCGTCGAACGGCAAAGTTGACACCGCCACCGCGACGACGGACAGCAAGGTGAGGAACTGCACGCCAGCGGAGTGTCCTGCGTATCCGTCCACAGAGCGCCACGGATACTGGCTGAGCACCGCCCCTGCAAGGATGATGCCTGTCGCAGCGGTGCCGACAGTTATCCTGCGCCAGAGTGTTTCGCGCGCGCGCAGCAGGCGCCGGACGCCGAGCGCGACGCCGGCTGCCGCGGCCCCGGCGACGCCGGAGATCACTGTTGCCGCTATGACCAGCGCCGCGCCACGTGCGGTCGCCGTCGGGTTCCTCGGCGGCGCCGGCGAATCCACGGCCCGAGTGCCCCGGGCCGGCAGGAAAGCCAAGCCGACCAGGAGCGGCAGCAGGGCCAGGCCGCCGATCAGCCCGGCCTGGTAGGTCGCATTGGACGGGAAACTCAACGTGACAGTTCCGGCAGTTCCTGCCGGCAGAACCCAGCCCTGCTGCCAGCCGTTGACGGTGACTGCGGTCAGAGCCGCGCCGCCGCTGCTGCGTGCGACCCACCCCGGGTTGACGCTCTCGGGCACCACCAGTACCCGGGTCGCCTCCGACGGTGGCACCTCGACTTCGCGGTGGTCGCTGGTCCAACTGCCGGTGTCGACCGGAAAGGTGGTGGCCGAACCCAGTCGGGCTGCCGGCGGGGCAGCCAGTTGAATACCGTCGACGATGAACACCGGACTCGGGCTGATCAGCAGTTCCTGCGGACCGGCAGGGAGCGCGATCGGCTCATCGCGGCACGGACGTGCGGGGATCGGCGCATTGTCGAGGAGTGCTCCGACGGTCGCGGTGACCGATGTCTGCACGAATTGACCCGCGACGCCGATGATCGGGCCGCGCCCGCACGGCACACTGATGGTGCGCCCGCGGTTGGTGGCTGCGTCGGCGGCCCCGATTGGGACGCCAGCTGCGTCGAGCGCCACGATCTCGGCCAGACCTGGGGGCTTGAGCTGGTCGAAACCGAGTGCTGTGCGGTCGATTACGTCGTTCCAATCCAGAACCGACACCGTGATCGAGTCGGTGACGCCGGGTGTGAGCTCCAGCGTCTGAGTGCCCCCGGTGAGGCGGCGCACCTCCGGCCCGTACCCGAGGTTGATGGCCAGCAGCGTCGGCGCCGCCGGGAGCGCGGACGAGCTCGGCGTCACCCTCAGTGCCGCCACGGTTTGCGGGGCCGGCAGTTTCAGAACGAGCGTGGCAGGAGTGTGCGGTTGCACGATGCGCTGAGGTGCCGTCCACGCCGTGCCGGGATCCCCGTCGGTGGCCGCGTAGGCTGAGCCGAGGACGTCGATCGGGTCGGAATCGCCTGCGGCCCTTGTCATGCCCGGTGCTGCGACGAGGTCGGCGAGGTTCGGACCCTGGCGGGCACGGACCCACACGGTCGGCGTCACCCGGGTCTGCTCGGGCACGCTCAGAGTTCGGCTCAGGTTGACCGGCTCCTCTGAGGACAATGCCATCGCCGCCGCGCAAAGAACACCGGTGGGGCTCTCGGCGCAGCCGGCCCGTCCCAGCAATTCGGAGCCCAGGTCCCATTGGGCGACAACTGAACCCGGGGGCGGACCGGGTACCTCCACGGTGCGGCGGAGGCTCACCGGGTGGGCGAAACCGTTCGCGTCGTACTGGGTGACGGTGAAGTCGGTGATGCCGAACTGCACGCCCGGGGAGCCGTCGTCGGTGGCGACGGCGGTGATCCGCACCCAGGGCGACTCGCCGTAGGGCAGCGCGACGGTCACCGGTTTGCCTGCTTCCTCGAAACGTACCGTGCTGGTGCCGTTGACAGTGGCCACCTCAAGCCGTCGTACCTGGGCGCCTACGGGGGTGGCGCTGGGCGTGATCGTGACGGTGGCGTTGGTCACCGGGTGGTCGAAATCGACCTGCAGCCACTGGCCGACGGCGTTCTGCAGCGCATTGGAGACCCAGCTGGTGGACGGGTCACCGTCGATGGCTGAGGCAGCCGCGGAGGCGGGCGAGACGCTGGGCAGCGCGGTGGAGTCCGACGCCGAACTCGAAACCGAGATGCGGCCGCCGTCCCACTGCGCGTAGACCGGTTCCGTGTCGCTGACGGGGTAGTCGGGCACCCTGTTGAAGGTGTTGCGCGGATCGTCGACAGTGCGGACCGCTGAGGAATGGTCGTCACCGCGGCCGTAGTCGGTTTCGCGCGCTAGCGGAGTGTCGGTCACCGTGACGACGGGTGCGGGCAGCCCTGCGCGGAGTGAGTCCGCGGTCAGCAGCATCGGCCCCAGGGGCGGCAGGCCCGATAGCCGCCGTCGCTCGTCGAGGCGCAGCAACGCCTCGGGCCCGCCGTCCACC